>NZ_UZWE01000037.1 GCF_900631945.1 Paracoccus haematequi | reverse complement strand
CTGCGGCGGGGCCAAGGCCTGCTGGCCCGCCGGGGCCGCGCTTTCGGCCGCCGGGGGCAGGGGCGGGGCCGGCTCGTCCGGTTCCTGCGCCATGTCGCGCACGCGGGCCAGGGCCGCCAGTTCCGCGGTCAGTTGGCGGACCTCCTCGGCCAGTTCGCCGGAACGCTTTTCCCGCCCGTCGATTTCCGAGGCCAGTTCCGCGGATCGCGCGTCCAGGGCCGCCTGCTGCTGGGCGATCCCGGCCAGTTCGGCACTCGCGTCCTGGACCTGGGCCGTCACGTCAGCCAGTTCGGCACCCGCGGCTTGCAGCGCGTCCTGCTGGCGCTGTTGGTCGGCCTGGCCTTCGGCGATCGCAGCGTGAAGCTTGTCCCGGTCGGCCTGCAAGCTGGACAGGTCGCGGCGGCGGCTTTCCAGCTGCTGCGTCGCCTCGTCGATCTGGCGGGTCAGATCCGCAAGCTGTTCCCTTGCCATGTCCAGGCGGGGCTGCAACTCGGCCACCTCGGATTCCATGGTCGAGATGACCTGGCGCAAGGCATGGGCCTGCCCGGGCAAATCCGCGTCCACCGCCTGGGCGTCAGCGGCGTTGCCCGACAGCCAGACGGACACCGATGCGGCCAGAAAAACACGATACCAGTGGCACACGATGACACACCCTTTGACAGCCGCGATGATGTGCCAAGCCGGTTTTTTGTCAACAATCTTGTGGCAGGCAAGACGGTTCTGGACGATGCTCATCCCCAAAGGTGTGGCATTCCGGACGTGCAGGGGCAAGACATCCTGACTGCCGCCAAGAACCCCGTTGCCGGCAGGCTGCCCTTCCTGGCCGTCTATGTGCCGGTGTCCCGCCCTTATCCAAAAACCTCATGGACGGCCTCGGCGGTGACGCCGACGATGGTGTCGGCCTCGGTGCTTGTCAGGCACAGGGGCGGGGCAAAGCCCAGGATGTCGCCCTGCGGCATGGCCCGCGCGATGACCCCGCGACGCAGCATCGCGGCGACCACCTTGGCGCCCACGCCCTCGGACGCCTCGAAGAAGCCGCGCGCCTCGGGGTCGCGGACCAGTTCGACGGCGCAGAGCATCCCCTCGCCCCTGATCTCTCCGACATGGGGGTGATCGCCAAGCGCGTCCTTCATCCGCGCGTTCAGATAGGCACCCACCTTCCCTGCGTTTTCCACCAGACCCAGCTTGTCGATCAGCTCCAGGTTGGCGATGCCCGCAGCCGCGCCGATGGGATGGGCGGAATAGGTCCAGCCGTGACCCAGCACGCCGTTCTCGTCCGTTCCTTGCGTCAGCACGTCCCAGACCCGCTGGCCGATGATCGACCCAGACAGCGGCGCATAGGCCGATGTCAGCCCCTTGGCGCAGGTGACGATGTCCGGGGTCATGCCGTAATGGTCGCTGCCGAACATCGACCCCAACCGGCCAAAGCCCGTCACCACCTCGTCGGCGATCAGCAGGATGTCGTGGCGCGCCAGCACCTTCTGGATCGCGGCCCTGAACTGCTCCTCGGTCATGCCCGCATCGGGGCGGCGGAAATGATACGGCGCCTCGGTATGGATCACCTGCGCCAGCGGCAGGTCGAATTTCTTGTGAAACAGCTCCAATCCGGTCAGGCTGCCGGTCATTAGGCCCGTGGCTGTCCCCGCGTCAAGGATCCTTGGCGGCTGTTGCGCGAGCCCCTGACAGCGTTGTCGCACCGCTCTGGCGCTTGCCCTGTTGCGACCCCATGTCGGCGGGACGTTTCAAGCGCAGAGGCTTCGCCATGACCGACCGATCCCGCCCGGTGCCCTCGGCCCGGCTTGCCCGCCTTGCGGCCTTTGGCCAGATCGCCGGGGGGGTCGCCGCCGGGGTTCTGGGCGAGGGCGTGCGCCGCCTTGCCCGGGGCGAACGTCCGCACCTGCCCGACCTGCTGCTGACGCCCGGCAATGCGCAAAAGGTGGCCGCGCAACTGTCGCGCCTGCGCGGGGCGGCGATGAAGCTGGGCCAGATGCTGTCGATGGACGCGGGCGATGTGCTGCCGCCTGAACTGACCGCGATCCTGGCGCAGTTGCGCGACCAGGCCCATGTGATGCCGCCCCGGCAACTGGACCGGGTGCTGGCCCAGGCCTGGGGGCCGGATTAGCGCCGCCTTTTCGCCCGGTTCGAGGCCCGGCCCCTGGCCGCGGCCTCGATCGGGCAGGTCCACCGCGCCGTCCTGCCGTCCGGGGAAGAACTGGCCGTCAAGGTGCAGTATCCCGGCATCGCCGCCAGCATCGACGCCGACATCGACAACGTGGCCACGCTTCTGCGCCTGTCCGGGCTGCTGCCGGAAGGGCTTGATGTGGCGCCGCTGCTGGCCGAGGCCAAGCGGCAATTGCGCGAGGAGGCCGATTACCTGCGCGAGGCCGGGCAGATGCGCCGCTATGGCGCGCTGCTGGAAGGCGACGGCCGTTTCGCCGTGCCCCGGCCGGTGGATGCGCTGCTGCGCCCGACCGTCTTGCCGATGACCTTCCAGGCGGGCGTGCCCATCGAAGACCTGGCCTCGGCCCCCGAGGAACGGCGCAACGCCGCCCTTGGGGCGCTTGTCGAACTGGTGCTGCGCGAACTGTTCGACTTCGGCCTGATGCAGACCGATCCGAACTTCGCCAACTACCGCTGGCAGCCTGACAGCGGGCGGATCGTGCTGCTGGACTTTGGCGCGACGCGCGCCATCACGCCCGCGACCGCGGCTTCCTATCGGTCCCTGCGGCAGGCGGGGCTGTCGGGCGACGCGGGCCAGGTCCGCGAAGCGCTTGTCGCAGCGGGCTTTGTCTCGCCCGCCCAGGATCTGCGCCACCGGACGGCGATCGAGGCGATGATCGGCCTGATGCTGGCGCAGCTGCACGCCAGCCGCGACGCCGGGTTCGACTTTGCCGACCGCAGCGTCGTGGCGGCATTGCGCGAACGCGCGGCGCCCCTGTTGGCGGACCGGGCCAGCTGGCACCTGCCCCCGACCGAGACGCTGTTCGTGCAGCGCAAGATCAGCGGGACCGTGCTGCTGTGCGTGCGCCTGGGGGCCAGGCTGCCGATCCTGGACCTGCTGGACCGCGACCGTTGATCGGCGCCCCCGGTCAGGGCGGCGTTAACCGTTCCTTTACCCAGATCGGGCAAGGTTTCGGTTCAACGGGGGGCCACCGCAGGACGCAGGGACCGCCGAGGTCGTGCAGCGGCAGGCAGGGATCGGATGACGGATCGACATCGGGAAAGGCAGGGCAGCGGCGATGATGTCCCGGCACCGCTTGGCGACACACCGCGCCACGAACAGGCGGACGGCAGACCCTTCGGCTTTTCCGAGGCATCGCTGCGCGGCCTGGACGATCTGGACGCGCGGCTGCCCCCGCCCGACGCCCTGACGGAACCCGCCTTTGCGCCGTCCTTCCGCATGACGGACCGGCTGCGGCCGGACGCGGCGGCGGGCGGCGGTCTGGTCAGGGACACCAGCGGCGCCGCGCGTCCGCATTACTGGGGCCACCGGGAACGGCTGCGGACCCGGTTCCTGGACGGCGGGCATGCCCCCATGCCCGAATACGAATTGCTGGAACTGCTGCTGTTCAACGCCATCCCGAAGATCGACGTGAAGCCCCTGGCCAAGCGGTTGCTGGCCGCGTTCGGGGATCTGAACGGCGTGGTCGCCGCATCCGAACACCGCATCCTTCAGGTCGAGGGCGCCGACCGATGGGTGTATCTGCAACTGCGGCTGGTGGACGGCTTTGCCCAAAGGATGGCCCAGGCCAGGGTGCTGCAACGCGAGGTCCTGGCGTCTTGGGACGCGCTGATCGCCTATTGCCGCACGGTCATGGCCCATCGCGAGATCGAGCAGTTCCGCGTGCTGTTTCTGGATCGCAAGAACACCGTGATCGCGGACGAAGCCCTGGGCAGCGGCACGGTGGGCCATGTTCCCGTCTATCCGCGCGAGGTGGCCAAGCGCGCGCTGGAGCTGAACGCCAGCGCGGTGATCCTGGTCCACAACCACCCTTCGGGCGATCCGACCCCCTCGCGAGAGGACATCACCATGACCGCCCGGGTGATGGCCGCCTGCGAGGCCATCGACGTCACCGTCCACGACCACATCGTCGTGGGCAAGACCTGCGAAGTGTCCTTTCGCGCGACGGGCCTGTTGTAAGGGCTGCCGTGACGGCACGATGACCGTGCCGCCACAGTGGGCAACGCCCGAAGGTTGCAGGTGCGGCGTTCTGAACCCCCCTACACCTTCGCTGTCAGTTCTGGCAGCACCTGGAACAGGTCTCCGACCAGACCGTAGTCTGCGATCTGGAAGATGGGGGCTTCCTCGTCCTTGTTGATGGCGACGATGACCTTGCTGTCCTTCATGCCGGCCAGGTGCTGGATGGCGCCCGAGATGCCCACCGCCACGTAAAGCGCGGGGGCCACCACCTTGCCGGTCTGGCCCACCTGCCAGTCGTTCGGGGCATAGCCGCTGTCCACCGCGGCGCGGGACGCGCCCACCGCCGCGCCCAGCTTGTCGGCCAGCGCCTCGATCAGCGCGAACTGCTCCTTGGAGCCCACGCCGCGCCCGCCAGACACCACCCGGCCCGCCGAGGTGAGTTCCGGACGGTCGGAGGCCGCCACCTCGTCGGACAGCCACGACGACAGGCCCGGATCGGCGGTGAGGTCCGCATCCGCGACAGCGGCGGCCCCGCCCGTGCCCGCCGCCTCGAAGCTGGCGGTGCGGATCGTCATGACCTTCTTGCCGTCACGCGATTTCACCGTCTGGATGGCGTTGCCGGCATAAACCGGACGCTCGAAGGTGTCGGCGTCGATCACCTTCGACACCTCGGGGATCACCATCACGTCCAGAAGCGCCGCCACCCGCGGCATGACGTTCTTGGCGTCGGTGGTGGCGGGGGCTGCGATGTGCTCGTAATCGCCCGCAAGGCTTGCCAGCAGCGCCGCCGTCGGCTCGGCCAGGCGGTGGCCGTAGCGCGCGTCCTCGGCCACCAGCACGCGCGCCACCCCGGCGATGGTCGCGGCCTCGGCTGCGGCGTCCCTGGCATGGGCGCCCGCGCACAGCACCGTCACCTCGCCCAGCGCGGCCACCGCGCCCACCGCCTTGGCCGTGGCGTCCCGGTTCAGAACGCCGCCCGTCACTTCGCCCAACAGAAGAACCGCCATCAGATCACCCCCGCTTCCTTGAGTTTGCCGACCAGTTCGTCGACCGATCCCACCTTGATGCCCGCCTGCCGGCCTTCCGGCTCGCGGGTGGTCACCACCTCCAGGCGCGGGCTCACGTCGACGCCGTAATCGGCCGCCGTCTTCTCCTCCAGCGGCTTCTTCTTGGCCTTCATGATGTTGGGAAGGCTGGCATAGCGCGGCTCGTTCAGGCGCAAATCCGCCGTCACGATCGCCGGCAGCTTGACCTCAATGGTCTGCAGCCCCCCGTCCACCTCGCGCGTGACGCGGGCCGCATCGCCCTCGATCACCAGCCTGGAGGCAAACGTCGCCTGCCCCCAGCCCAGGAGAGCCGCCAGCATCTGGCCGGTGGCGTTCATGTCGTTGTCGATGGCCTGCTTGCCCGCGATCACCAGGCGCGGCTGTTCCTGATCGACCACCGCCTTGAGGATCTTGGCCACCGCCAGGGGCTCGATGTCCTGGTGCACGTCCTCCGCCGCAACCACCAGGATCGCCCGGTCCGCGCCCATCGCCAAGGCCGTGCGCAGCGTCTCGGCCGCCTGCTTCACGCCGACGCTGACCACCACCACCTCCTCGGCCTGGCCCTTCTCCTTCAACCGGATCGCCTCCTCCACCGCGATCTCGTCAAACGGGTTCATCGACATCTTCACATTCGACAGATCAACCCCAGACCCGTCCGCACGAACACGAGCCTTCACGTTGTAGTCAATAACCCGCTTGATCGGGATCAGAATTCTCATGGATGTGGTCCTTTCTTTACCGTGTCGGGACGGGCGTTTCGCCTCGATAGTCGTAGAAGCCGCGTCCGGTCTTGCGGCCCAGCCAGCCGGCCTCGACATATTTGGTCAGCAGCGGGCAGGGGCGGTATTTTGTGTCGGCCAGCCCGTCATGCAGCACGTTCATGATCGCCAGGCAGGTGTCCAGGCCGATGAAGTCGGCCAGTTCCAGCGGACCCATCGGATGATTGGCGCCCAGCTTCATGGATTCGTCGATGGAGCGCACGTTGCCCACCCCCTCGTACAGCGTATACACCGCCTCGTTGATCATCGGCATCAGGATGCGGTTGACGATGAAGGCCGGGAAATCCTCGGCGCTGGCGGCGGTCTTGCCCAGCTTCTCCACCACCGCGTGCAGGGTCTTGTAGGTCGGCTCGTCGGTGGCGATGCCGCGGATCAGTTCGACCAGCTGCATCACCGGGACCGGGTTCATCAAGTGGAAGCCCATGAACTTTTCCGGCCGGTCGGTACGCGAGGCCAGCCGCGTGATCGAGATCGACGAGGTGTTCGAGGTCAGGATCGTGTGGGGCTTCAGGTGCGGGACCAGATCCTCGAAGATCGCCTGCTTGACGGTTTCGCGCTCGGTCGCGGCCTCGATCACCAGGTCGGTCTGGCCCAGGTCGGCCAGCCGCAGCGTGGTGCGGATGCGGGCCATGGCGGCCTTCTTGGCGTCCGGGTCAACCTTGCCCCGGCCGACCTGGCGTTCCAGGTTGCGGTCGATCAGCGCCAGCGCCTTGTCCATGGCCTCCTGGCTGATGTCGGTCATCAGCACGTCGTATCCAGCCAAGGCAAAGACATGCGCGATCCCGTTGCCCATCTGGCCCGCACCAATGATCCCAACCGTCTGAACCGTCATGGCCCCGCATCCTCGCCGAAAGTCCACTTTCCGTCCCCCAGGGCCGGCGCGGCGCGGTCGCGGGTCAGGGGGCTGCGACCCATGCGGATGGGGGTGCGCAGGCCCGGGATGCCTTCGGGGGCGATGCGCAGGCCGCGCGCCGCGATCTGGGGGTCGGACAGCGCCTCGGCCACGTCGTTGATGGGACCGGCGGGGACGCCCGCGGCCTCCAGGCCGGCGATCAGATCGGCGCGGGTGCGCCGCGCGGTGGCGGCGGCCAGCATCGGCACCAGCCGGTCGCGATGCGCGACGCGAGCGGGGTTGGTGGCGTAATCGGGGTGGCTCGGCAGATCGGCCAGATCCAGCACCCGGCACAGCGCGGCGAACTGCCGGTCATTGCCGCAGGCCACGATCAGGTGGCCGTCGGAGGCCGGAAACAGCTGATAGGGCACGATGTTGGGATGGGCGTTGCCCAGCCGGTGCGGCACCGTGCCGCCCAGCAGGAAGTTGGTGGCCTGGTTGGCCAGCACCGCCACCCCGCAATCCATCAGCGACAGGTCCAGATGCTGGCCTTGCCCCGACCGCGTCCGTTCCGCCAGCGCCGCCTGCACCGCGATCACCCCGTAAAGCCCGGTGAAGATGTCGATCCAGGCCACGCCGACCTTTTGCGGTTCGCCCGTCGGGGCGCCGGTCAGGTCCATGATGCCGGACAGGCCCTGGATCAGGAAGTCGTAGCCCGGCTGGGACGCGCGCGGCCCGTCCTGGCCAAAGCCGGTGATCGAGGCATAGACCAGCCGGGGATTGCGCACCGAGAGCGTGGCGTAATCCAGCCCGAAGCGACGCAGCCCGCCGGCCTTGAAGTTCTCGACCACCACGTCGGCCCCGTCGATCAGCCCGCGCAGCCGGTCCAGGTCGGCCGGGTCGTTGAAGTCGCACACCACTGAGGTCTTGCCGCGGTTGGCCGCGTGGAAATAGGCCGCGACCCGTTCGGTGGTGCCGTCCGCGCGGGGCCGGTCGATGAAGGGCGGGCCCCAGCGGCGGGTGTCGTCGCCCTCGGGCGATTCGACCTTGATGACCTCGGCCCCCAGGTCGGCCAGTGTCTGGCCGACCCACGGCCCGGCCAGGATGCGCGCCAGTTCGACGACGCGCAGCCCCTTCAGCGGCGGTTCAGCCAAAGGCCTGGATCCCGGTCTGCGCACGGCCCAGGATCAGCGCGTGGACATCGTGCGTGCCTTCATAGGTGTTCACGGTTTCCAGGTTCTGGGCGTGGCGGATCACGTGGTATTCGCTGGAGATGCCGTTGCCGCCGTGCATGTCGCGGGCCATCCGCGCGATGTCGAGCGCCTTGCCGCAGTTGTTGCGCTTGACGATCGAGATCATTTCGGGCGCAAAGCGGCCTTCGTCGAACAGCCGGCCCACGCGCAAGGACGCCTGCAGCCCCAGCGCGATCTCGGTCTGCATGTCGGCCAGCTTCTTCTGGAACAGCTGCGTCGCGGCCAGGGGGCGGTTGAACTGATGGCGGTCAAGCCCGTACCGGCGGGCGCGGAACCAGCAATCCTCGGCCGCGCCCATCGCGCCCCAGGAAATGCCGTAGCGCGCGCGGTTGAGACAGCCGAACGGCCCGCCCATGCCCTCGATGCCCGGCAGCAGCGCGTCCTCGGACACCTCCACGTCCTCCATCACGATCTCGCCGGTGATCGAGGCCCGCAGGGACAGCTTGCCCTCGATCTTGGGCGCCGACAGGCCCTTGGTGCCTTTCTCCAGAACGAAGCCGCGCACCTTGCCGCCATGGGCGTCCGATTTGGCCCAGACCACGAACACGTCCGCGATCGGGCTGTTCGAGATCCAGGTCTTGGCGCCGTTCAGCACATAGCCGCCGTCGGTTTTCTTCGCGCGGGTCTTCATCCCCGCCGGGTCGGACCCCGCATCCGGTTCGGTCAGCCCGAAGCAGCCGATCCATTCGCCCGTGGCCAGCTTCGGCAGATAGCGCCGCTTCTGGTCCTCGCTGCCATAGGCCTCGATGGGAAACATCACCAGCGAGGACTGGACCGAGGCCATCGAGCGATAGCCGGAATCAACCCGCTCGATTTCCCGCGCCACCAGGCCGTAGGCCACATAGGACGCGCCTACCCCGCCATAGGCGTCATCCACCGTCACCCCCAGCAGGCCCGCAGCCCCCATCTCGCGAAAGATCTCGGGGTCGGTCGTCTCGTTCAGGTAGGCGTCGGTGACGCGCGGCGCCAGCCGGTCGGCCGCAAACGCCGCAGCAGCGTCGCGGATCATCCGCTCCTCCTCGCTCAACTGGTCGTCCAGAAGAAACGGGTCAGACCAGTCGAACGCAGCGCCCTTGGGGGATGTGGTGGACATGAAGGAACTCCTGATTTGTTGCCAGAAGGATATCCATTTGTGCGCAACATCAAAAATGATAAATTTCCATGAGTTCATGCATGGGATGAATGTCTTGCGGATCAGACGATACTTGCCGAACCTCAGCCTGCTTCTGGCGTTCGACGGGGTGATGCGGCATGGATCGGTGACGGCGGCCGCGCAGGAACTGGGCCTGACGCAAAGCACCGTCAGCCGCCTGATCCAGACGCTGGAAGAACAGATGGGCCAGAAGCTTTTCGTGCGTCATCGCCGCCGCCTGGTCCCCACCGACGGGGCCGCGCGCTATCACCAGGACATTTCCGCCGCGCTTGACCTGATCCAGCGGGGCGGGATGTCGCTGATCGCCAATCCCGAAGGCGGCAGCCTGGACCTGGCGGTGCTGCCGACCTTCGGCACCCGCTGGCTGGCCCCGCGCCTGCCCGGATTCATGGCCCGGCATCCGGGGATCCTGGTCAACCTGACGACCCGCTTTCAGCCCGTCGCCTTTAACAGCGAGCCCTTTGATGCGGCGATCATCTTTCGCCATGACGCCGCCCCGGATGCCCACAGCCTGAAGCTGTTCGATGAAAGCCTGACCGCCTGCGCCAGCCCGGCCTTTCTGGCCACCCATCCGATCCGCGATCCGGGCGACCTTGCGGGTCTGGTCCTGCTGCATCTTCAGACCCGCCCGGATGCCTGGGCCGACTGGTTCCGGGGCCAGGGCACGGGGACCGCGCCGTCGGGGGGCATGGTGATGGACCAGTTTTCCATGATGATCCAGGCAGCGATTTCCGGGGTGGGGCTGGCGCTCTTGCCGGACTACCTCGCGCGCCAGGAAATTGCCGAACGGCACCTGCTGCCCGTTCTTGAAACGGCCGTTCCAGGCCAAGGCGGATACCACCTGGTCTGGCCGGGGACGCGCGCCGAATCGCGTCCGTTGATCCATTTCCGCGACTGGCTGGCCCAGGAGGTCACGACAATTGAAGACCCGCGATAACCGTTTCAAAGATCGTGTCTGCCGCGATGTCGCAGGCTTGAATGATGAAGGCCAAGCCCAAGCGTCCTGCCGTCTTTCAAGACATCGGCGATGCCCCTTTCCCTGTCCTTACCACTGCAGCAGTTTTCTTCCGGCGACGGCACCTGCGGTTGTGCCTGCCAGGATCGCCAGGCCGTACCAGAGGGTGAAGAACAGCGGCGAATCCTCGGTGCAATGGAGCGCATAGCCTGCCGCCGCGCCGCCCGAGGCCGCAAGCCCGATCAGCGCGCCCGTCAGCGCCGGACGAAGGGCAGCGCCACGCCGGAACAGCGCCAGGCCCAGGATGATGGCCGGCGCCGACAGCGCGGTGATGGATGCCAGGCAAGCGACGGCGCTGCTACCCAGGGCGGTTGGCAGGATCTGGGCCGGGGGGGTCTGGACCAGCCGCACCGCAAACAACGCCAGGGCCGCCGCCACGGGAACCGCCAGCACCCATGGCCGGACAGCGGCGCCCGGCCGGGCCGAACGCAGGGCCAGCACCAGGGCAGCGACCGCCAGAACCAGGGGCAAAACGACCTTGGCCAGGACCGCAGGATTGTCCAGGGCGGACAGCAGGCCGGCGCGCGGCCCGGCCAGCAGCAGGAACAACCCGGCCGACAGGGCCGCCGCGCCCAGGATCGCCCCGGCCGCCAAGGGGGCCGACAAGGGCGCCGGAGGGGAGCTGGCGGCCAGGCGGCGGATTAGGTCGTCGGTGGATCGGGGGTCGGTCATCGCATCCTCTCGGCCAGATGGGCCAGGCGCCGCATCGCCCGGTGCAGCGCCACGCGGGCGGCGCCTGCGGTCAGGCCCAGTCCGGCGCCCGCGTCTTCGGGACTTCGTCCCTCCAGCCGGACGGCGCGCACCAGGGCGGCGGACCGGGCGTCGATCAGTCCCAGCATCCGGTCGGCGTCGCGCGCGGCCAGGGGCGCGGGTTCGGGTTCGGCGGCCAGAATCTGGGCCACCTCGTCGATCGGCAGATGCAGGCGATGGCCGCGCTTGCGGAAGGCGTCGACCACCTTGTGCCGGGCCACGGCGTAAAGCCAGGCCCGGACAGGCACCGTTGCATCCCAACTGCCGCGTTTCAGGTGGATGGCCAGCAGAACCTCTTGCAGGATGTCCTCGTGCAGGTCGGGGGGCAGGCTGCGGCCCCGCGTGCGGATCAGCCCGCGCAGGGGCGGCGTCACCTCGGTCAGAAAGCGCAGAAAGGCCGCGCCGTCGCCCCCGTTGGCCCGGCGCATCAGATCGTCCCAGACGCGGTCCTTTTCCAGCACGGCCTCCGTCCGTCGATGCCCCAGTCTAGCCCCGGTCCGCGAGGCGGGGCAATGCCCGCCCTGGGCAGGATCCCCGGCCAGCATCATCGGCGTCCGCCCCTGGCGCGATCCAGTCCCAGCAGGTGATCCAGCGACAGCCGCCCCGGACCGTGGGCCGCCAGGGCCAGCAGGGCCGCCGCCCACAGGCCATGGGTCAGCCAGGCGCCAGGATAGACAAAGACCTGGATCACCGCCGTCATCGCCAGCAAACCCAGGGCCGACAGCCGCGTCATCAACCCCAGGATCATCAGCACCGGCAGCGCGTGTTCCGCCAGCGTGGCCAGCACGGCCGCCCAGGCGGACGGAATCAGCGGCAAGGCGTATTCGTGTTCGAACAGGAACCAGGTGGAATCCGTGATCGACAGCCCCTCGACCTTGGTGCGGCCCGATTGCCAGAAGACAAGGGCGGGAAAGACCCGCAGCGACAGGGCCACCAGATCGGCGGGGATGCGGGCAGGCAGGGCGTTCAGCCGGGCGATCATCGGGTGCGCGCCTTGATGAAGGCGCCCTGTCGCATCAGCGCGATCAGGCGGGGGGCGGGATCGTGATCGGGATCAAGGGCGGCGGCGCCGGCCAGGGTCGCGCCGGATTGCAGCGCCTCGATCAGCACGGCATCGGCGGGCGTGATCGCCTCGACCGGGATGGCGAAGGACGGATCACGCAGGATCAGCGCGATCTGGGGGCCGGACGGCAGCGGTCCGGGGGCGGCGCCCGGCTGGTTCTGCGCCCAGATCGTCACCGCCGGATGGTCCAGCCGCAGCACCGTGACTGAAGGGTGCAGGGCCAGCCGCAGGGTTTCAGGATCGGCTGCGGCCAGGATGGCAGGGTCCAGGGGGGCGGCGTCGGCGGCATGAAAGGCCAGTCCCCGCGCCCATTCGATCCGCGCCACATCGGCCATGAACGGCCATCCCGCCAGCGGCCGAAAGCCCGCCAGAAAGCCCGCGAACCCCGCGCCCCATTCCATCAGGACCGGGCTGCGCGGCGGATCGGCCGCCAGATAGGCGCGAGCCAGGGCGGCAAAGAATTCGTCCCCCACCAGCCGCTGGATCACCGGAAAGCGCCGCCCAAGCGCCTGGCCCAGGCTGACGGCCACGTTGTTGCGATAAACGGCAAAGCGGCGCGCGGTCTCGGCCGGGTGGGCGGCGGTGACGCCGGGCGGCAGGGTGCCGTCGCGCAGGGCGCTGCGGAACGCGGACTGGCCATCAGGCGGCATGACGGGCCACCCGTGTCAGGAGGGCATCGGCGCGCGCGGCCTCGGCGGCCAGGACCGGCCAGGGAGGCAGGTCGTTGTCCCATTCGACCAGCGTGGGGACAGGGCCGATGCGGTCGATCACCTGCCCGTAAAGCGTCCAGACCGGATCGGCCACCACCGCCCCATGGCTGTCGATCAGCAACGGTCCCGAAGGCAGATCCTCGGCCGCGTGCCCGCCCAGGTGGATCTCTCCCACGCCGTCCATCGGGAAATCGGCCAGATAGGCGCGCGGATCACGGCGGTGGTTGGTGCAGGACACGAAGACGTTGTTGATGTCCAGCAAAAGCCCGCAGCCGGTGCGGGCGGCGATCTGCGCCAGGAATTCGGTTTCGGGGATGTCGGACTGCGCGAACAGCACATAGGTCGCGGGGTTTTCCAGCAGCATCCGGCGGCCCAGCACCTGCTGGACCTGATCCACATGATCGCAGACGGCGGCCAGCGTGCCGGACGTATAGGGCAAGGGCAGCAGGTCGTTCAGGTATTCCGCGCCGTGGCTGGACCAGGCCAGATGTTCGGAAAAACTTTCAGGCTCATAGCGGTCGCACAGGGCCCGCAGCCGCGCCAGGTGGCCGGCGTCCAGCCTGCCTGCACCGCCGATCGACAGCCCGACCCCATGGACGGACAGGGCGTGATCGGCCCGCAGCGCCGCCAGTTGCGCATGGGGCAGCCCGCCCGCGCCCATGTAGTTTTCGGCATGGACCTCGAAAAAGGCGGGCGGGTGCGGATCGCGGCGGATATCGGCAAGGTGCTGGGGCTTGAAGCCGACACCGGCGCGGGGGGGCAGTCGGGTCATGGCATCCTCCTGGTGCCGGGCGCAATGGAAGGGCGCGGTCGCGGGACCGCGCCCTGTCGGATCATGCGGGAACGTCGCGGGTCAGCGGCTCCAGCGAGGCTTTGCGCGCGGTGCCGTCGCTGGCGGGGGGCAGTTCCATCGACAGACAGGTGCCCGCCGGGACCAGCTTCCAGGCATTGCCCTGGTAATCGGTGGTCGAAGTGCCAGCGCAGGTCGTGCCCGGCCCCGCCGCGCAATCGTTTTGCCCGGCTTGGGCCACGCCATAGCATTTTTCCATTTCCTGCGCCTGAATGGGCGTTGCGGCCATCGCGCCAAGCGCGCAGGCCAGCGATGCGCCAAGGGCCAGGCGGGACATCGTTGCGGTCATCAGTGTTTCTCCCTGTCTGAGAAGGCTTGCACGCCTTCCAGAAGACAGATCGGCAGAAGGGGCCAGGATGTTACAACGCGCCCAGAACTTCTTTCGCGCCATGCCTGTCCGGCGGTGCGACCACAGGCCTTGACAGGCCTGGAACAGCGGCTGTTGGCGCAAAAGCCATGACTGGAACGATCAAAAGCTTCGTGGCTGTCTGTTGAACGCTGCCCTTCCGCCCTTCCGGCATCTCTGCACAGGTCCATTGCGTGCTGCCATGGCGCAGGACACCGGAATTGACCGACAGCCTGAAACCACCGATCGGGTCGCGGCAGTTCTTTCCGGTCAGCAGGTGATACGCGCCGTGATGCCGGGTCCATGTCACGCCGCCAGGGGGATCGACCCTTCTCGACATTGTCTTCGCGCGCCCTTTGGTTTCTGACAGGGCGTTTGTCGTTTTCAGGGATCCCGCCTTGTCACGGACAGCCGCTTTTACGGGCGGATATTCCTGATCCTTGTCGCGAACCTTGCCTTCGGCGGATGGCCGAAGGTCTTCAGCGACGCACCGACAGCCGACACAACACGCAGTGCGGTGCCGGTCATCCCTGGTCCTCTTTCCGTTCCAGGGCGTGCCGGAACGTCTCGATCAACTGCTGCTTGAGGATCTTGCCATTGGGGGAGGTCGGCAGCGCGGTGGTGACGATGATGCGCGCCGGACGCTTGTAGGCCGAAAGCCGTTCGGCCACATGCAGGCGCAGATCGGCTTCGGTCAGGCTGGCCGGGTCGTCGGTCTGGCAAAAGGCCAGAACCTCCTCGTTGCCGCCCTCGATCCTGCGCCCGATCACGGCGGTCTGGATCACGCGGGGGTGGTCGTTCAGGGCAGCTTCCACCTCGGGCGGATAGACGTTGAAGCCGCCGCGGATGATCAATTCGCGCACGCGTCCGGCGACGTGCAGGTTTCCGGCCTCGTCCAGCCGGCCCAGATCACCGGTACACAGAAACCCGTCGGCATCGAAGGCCGCCGCAGTGGCCTCGGGGTTGCGGAAATATCCGGGCATCACATGGGGTCCGCGGGTCAGGATCTCGCCCACGCCGTCGGGGCCGACATTGCGCAGGCGCAATTCCACCCCCGGCAGGGCGGGGCCGACGCTGACATCCGGCACGCCCGGCGGGTTGGTGGTCAGCGTGACGCCGGCCGTGGTTTCCGTCAGGCCATAGCCGTTCTGCAGCGCGACGCCGTAGAAGGCCTCGGCCCGCCGCTTCCAGTCCGGATCCAGCGGCGCCGCCCCCGAGGAGACATAGCGCAGCCGTCCCGGCGGCAGGCGGTCGATGCCGCGGGCTGCGGCTTCCTCCATGATCAGGGCGTGCATCTGGGGCACGGCGGGCAGGACGCTGGCCCCGGCCTGCAACCCGTCCAGAACCACCGCGGCTGAAAAGCGCGAAAAAAGCCGCAGCCCTGCGCCCGCGACAAGCGCCGCGATGGTCATCGAGGTCAGGCCGAAGACATGGGTGATCGGCAGCACGCCCAGGATCAGGTCGTCCCGGGTCATGCCGCGCATCCGCGCCGACGTGCCGCCCCCGAAAATCAGGTTGCCGTGGCTGAGCATCACGCCCTTGGGCGTGCCGGTCGAACCCGTCGTATACAGGATCACCGCCACCTGATCGGCCCCCGGTATCACCGGCTCGGGGGTGGCGTCGGGATCCGGAACAGCGATCTGGACGGTGCCCAGCGGGGTCGCCCAGGGCGTGGCCCCCGCCGCCGCTGCGTGGCCACCCGCCTGGGGCGAGGCGCCGGACAGAAAGACCGTCAGCCGGGCCTGGGTATGGGCGGCGATGCGGCGCAGTTCGTGTTCGGTCATGCGGGCATTGACCGGAACCGCGATCGCATCCAGGCGGGACGCTGCAATGATCAGCGCGGGCAGGGCCGCGCAGTTCTCGGCCACGATCAGGAGACGGTCGCCCGGCCCCAGGCCCCGCGCGGCCAGATCGTCGGCCATGCGTTCCACCGCGTCGCAGAATTGCCCATAGTCATGACGAGTGCCGTCGTGATCGATCAGCGCCAGGTCCCTGGGGGACGCCCGGCGCGCGTCCAGAAGATGATGGATTCGCGTCGTCATCGGTCGGTTTCCTTTTTCCTGGGCAGGCCCCGTCCGAAATCGGGACCCCTGCGGTCCAGACGGGCCCGCAGGCCTGCGGCAGCCTCGGGCGAGGCCAGGGCGTCGGCCATCGCATCGCGTTCGCGGTCAAGCTGGTCGTCAAAGCCGGTCTGGCCGGCGTCGGCCAGCAGGCGCTTGATGGCGGCCTGCGCCCCCGCCGGTCCCTGGGCCAGCCGTGCGGCCAGATCCGCGGCGCGGGCGACGGCCTGGCGCGGGGGGCACAGATCCGTCACCACCCCCATGACGGCCAGGGCCGGCGCGGTGACCGGGTCGCCTGTCAGGCACATCCGGGCCGCCAGGGACGCCGGAACGCGCCGCGCCAGCGATGCCGTCAGCCCCCCGTCCGGCACCAGGCCGACGCGGACATAGGCGGCGGCAAAACTCGCGTCCTCGGCCGCGACCAGCAGGTCGCAGGCCAGCGCGATGGACAGGCCCGCACCCGCCGCGCCGCCTTCGACAGCAGCGATCACCGGGCGGGGGCAGGCGCGGATCGCCCGAATGGTCGTGTGCAGGTCGTCGATCCGCGCGCGGCGTTCATCGCGTGTCAGGGCGGCCCGCTGCGCCAGGGCGTTCAGATCGCCCCCCGCGCAGAAATAGCCGCCCGCCCCGGTGAGCACCACCGCGCCCAGCCGATCCTCGGCCGCAGCCTGATCCAGAGCATTGCGCAGAATGGAGTGCATCGCCGGGTCCAGGGCGTTGCGACGGGCGGGATTGTTCAACGTCACCAGCAGGTGATCGCCGCGATCCTCGACAAGAATCCGGGCGGTGGTTTCGGTCATCAGCCGTTCTCCGCCCCGGTGCCGCCGGGAACCCGCTTGAACACGCCGCTGGCCGTGGCGATCAGGGTGCCGTCGTCGTGGACCAAGTCACCGGCCACGAACAGCAGGCTGCGTCCTCCGCCAACCACGCGGCCGGTTGCCGTAACGCCGCCCGGGCGGCCCGCGCCCACGAAATCCACGGTGAGCGAGATGGTCAGGAACGGCCGCCGACCGCTGTCGTCCACCGTCAGGCTGGCCGTGGCCCCGCAGGCGCTGTCCAGAAGCATCGCGGCGATCCCGCCATGCAGCACGCCGTGGCGGTTGGTGTGCCGGTCGTCCACCAGCAGGCGGCAGCGGGCCTGCCGGTCCGGCTGGCCCACGTCCAGCGTATAGCCGACCAGCCGCTGCGTGCCGGTTTCATCCACGATCAGGGCGGGCGAGTCCGTCATGCCGCGCTGGCCGCGATGAAGCGTTCCAGATGGTGATCGCTGTCGCCAAACCGCGCATCGGCGGCCAGCAGGCGGCGGGCCATGGGGGCCAGTTCGTATTCCTCGGTCATGCCGATACCGCCGTGCAGCTGGATGGTTTCCTCGGCCACCAGGCGCGCGATGCGGCCCACCAGCGACTTGGTCGCGGCGACGTGACGGTCACGGTCGGCGCTGTCCAGATGGCCCGCCAGGTTCCAGACGGCGGACCGGGCCTGCTCGACTTCGGTCAGCAGGTCCGCCATGCGGTGCTGGATGGCTTGGAACGATCCGATGGGACGCCCGAACTGCTTGCGGGTCTTGAGATAGTCGGTCGTCAGATCGACCGCCTTTTCCATCACCCCCAGGGCATCGGCGCACAGCGCCAGGATCGCGGCGGCCAGCGGGCGGTCCAGCAGGTCCGCATCGCCCAGGCGGCGGGCGGGCACGTCCTTCAGCGTCACCTCGGCCGCGCGGCCGCCGTCCATCAGGGCATAGCCGCGCAGGCTCAGCCCCTCGGCCCCGGCCTCGACCAGATAAAGGCCGTCCGTCGCCCGCACGATCAGATGCGTCGCGTCCTCGGCGCCATGGATCACCGATTTCTCGCCGGTCAGCTTGCCGGCGGCGGCGGTCGTGGCGACCGTGCCCTCGTACCGCTGGCCGGGTTCGTCCAGCGCGACCGCGACACGGGCCTCGCCGCTGGCGGCGGCCTCGGCCAGATCACTTTCGCCCGCAGCCGACAGGATGCCCGCGCCCAGCACCACACTGTCCAGCAGCGGCGTGACCGCGCCAGCGCGTCCCAGGGTGCGGAACACCATCAGGATGTCCGCCCCGGTGCCGCCGAAGCCGCCGGCCTCCTCGGTCATCAGCGCGGCGCCTGCGCCCAGCTCGAACAAGGCGCTGGCGTCCGTCCCGCGCTCCAGCGTCCGGGCCAGGCTGTCGCCCAGCATGGTCTGTTCTTCGGTGAAACCAAAGTTCATCAGGCGGTCCCCCTTCAGAGGCCCAGCAGGGATTTCGCGATGATCCCCCGCTGGATTTCGTTCGAGCCGCCATAAATCGACAGCTTGCGGTTGTTCAGATAGGCGCGCGTGGCGCCCGCAGCCTCGGGCGGGCCGGGCGGCAGGTCGTCGTTCGCACCCTCCAGCGCCTCGGACGGAAAGGCCAGCGCCCAGGGACCGACGGCACGGCGCGTCAGATCGTTGATGGCCTGCCGGATCTGCGTGCCCTTCAGCTTCAGCATCGAGCTTTCGGCCCCCGGTGCCTGCCCCGCCGCCGCCTGGGCCAGCAGCCGCAGGTTGGTCGTGGCCATCGCCATCAGGTCGATTTCCACCCGCGCGACCTGGGCCGCGAACAGCGGGTTCTGCGACAGCGGCTTGCCGCCCGACATCTGGCCGCGCGCGATGCGCTTCAGCGCGGCAAGCCCCGCCGTGGCAAAGCCCACGCCCGCGATGTTGGTGCGCTCATGCGTCAGCAGATACTTGGCATAGGTCCAGCCCTTGTTCTCCTCGCCCACCAGGTTTTCGGCCGGGACGCGCACGTCGTCGAAAAAGACCTCGTTCACCTCGGGGTTGCCGTCCAGAAGAACGATGGGCCGCACGGTGATGCCCGGCGCGGTCAGATCGACCAGCAGGAAGCTGATGCCCTCCTGCGCCTTGGCGGTGGGATCGGTCCGCACCAGGCAGAAGATCCAGTTGGCGTGCTGGCCCAGCGTGGTCCAGGTCTTTTGGCCGTTGACCACGTAATGATCTCCGTCGCGCACCGCCGTGGTCTTGACCGAGGCCAGGTCGGACCCCGAACCCGGTTCGGAATAGCCCTGGCACCACCAGTCCTGGCCGTCCAGGATGCGCGGCAGGAACCGGTCCTGCTGCTCCTTGCTGCCGAACTTCTGCAACACCGGCCCCAGCATCGCGATGCCGAAGGGCAGGATGCGCGGCGCATGGGCCAGGGCGCTTTCCTCCTCGAAGATGTGGCGCTGGATCGCGGTCCAGCCCGCGCCGCCGAAGTCACGCGGCCAGTTGCCGGCCAGCCAGCCCTTTTCGTTCAGGACGGCGTGCCATTCCTCGATCTCGGCCTTGGTCAGTTCCTGGAACAGGCGGACCTTTTCGGACAGCCGCTGGGGCAGGCGGTCCTTCAGGAACTGGCGGACCTCGGCGCGGAAGGCCTGGTCTTCAGGTGAAAAGCTCATGTCCATGTCGCGTCTCCCTCAGAAAATCTCGATCAGGCCGGCGGCGCCCTGGCCACCGCCGATGCACATGGTGACCACGCCCCATTTCGCGCCGCGCCTGCGCCCTTCCAGCAGCAGATGCCCCGCCGTCCGCGCCCCGGTCATGCCGAAGGGGTGGCCGATCGCAATGGAGCCGCCGTTGACGTTGTATCTTTCGGGGTCGATGCCCAGCCGGTCGCGGCAATACAGCGCCTGGCTGGCGAAGGCCTCGTTCAACTCCCACAGGTCGATATCGCCGACCGTCAGGCCCGCGCGCTCCAGCAGGCGCGGCACGGCAAAGACCGGGCCGATGCCCATTTCATCGGGCTCGCAGCCGGCGACGGCAAAGCCGCGAAAGGCCCCCAGCGGGGTCAGGCCTTCCTGCGCGGCCAGATCGCCATCCATCACGACCAGCGCGGCCGCACCATCCGACAGTTGCGAGGCGTTTCCGGCGGTGACGAACTTGTCCTCTCCCTTCACCGGCTTCAGCGAGGCCAGCCCGTCCAGCGTGGTCGAGGGACGGTTGCATTCGTCCGCGTCCAGCGTGACATCCTCGTGCCGGGTTTCGCCGCTGGCCTTGTCGATCACCGCACGCGTGACCTGCATCGGCACGATCTCGTCGGCGAACAGCCCGGCCTGCTGCGCGGCGGCGATGCGCTGCTGGGACCGCAGAGCGTATTCGTCCTGCGCCGCGCGGCTGACGCCATAGCGGGCAGCGACGTTGTCGGCGGTGTCGATCATCGGAAGATACAGGTCGGGCTTGTGCGCCTCGATCCAGGCCTCGCGCGCAGGGCGGGGCGGCGGCTGGACAAGGCTGATCGATTCGACGCCGCCGGCCAGCACGGCGCGGGCGCCTTCCAGCCGGACCATGTGCGCAGCCATCGCCAGGGCTTGCAGCCCGGATGCGCAGAACCGGTTGACGGTGGTGCCCGCCACGCTGACGGGCAGGCCCGCGCGAATGACGATCTGCCGGGCGATGTTGCCGCCGGTAACGTATTCGGGATAGCCGCAGCCCCAGATGCTGTCCTCGATCAGCGCCGGGTCGATGCCCGCGCGTTTTACGGCGGCGGCGGCGACATGGCCGCCCATGGTGGCGCCGTGGGTCAGGTTCAGGCTGCCGCGCGCAGCCTTGCCGATGCCCGTGCGGGCGGTTGCGACGATGACGGCGTCCTTCATGATGCGTCCTTTCCGGTGTTCACGTCGGCAAGTGTCCCGCCCTCGGCCGCAAGACGCGCCAGAAGCGGCGAGATCTGCCAGAAATAGGGATCATCTTCGGCATAACGGGCGATGTCGGCGGCGATCCGGTCCAGCCCCTGCGCGTCGGCCCAGTGCATCGGCCCGCCCTTCCAGCGCGGAAAACCGTAGCCGTGCAACAGCACCACGTCGATGTCGGACGCCCGCGCGGCGATGCCTTCGTCGAGGATCTTCGCGCCCTCGTTGACCATGGCGGCCATGTAGCGGGACTGGATTTCCTCAGCCTCGAACGGGCGCGGGGTGATGCCCAGGTCGGACCGGATGCCTGACAGCATGTCGTCCATGTCGGGGTCGGGGCGGCCCTGGGGGCTGCCTTCGTCATAGATGTAATAGCCGCGCCCGGTCTTGCGCCCCAGCCGCCCGGATTCGACCAGCCGGTCGGCAAAGACGGGAACGCGTTCGCGCGGATCGCGCGTGGGCGCCTTGCGCTGGCGGGTGGCATGGCCGATGTCGAGACCGGCCAGATCGCCCACCTGATACGGGCCCATGGGAAAGCCCAGGTCCACGACAGCCCGGTCAACCTGATAAGGCGAGGCGCCGTCCAGCACCACGTGGTCGGCCGCCGTGCGATAGGCCAGCAGCATCCGGTTGCCGATGAAGCCGTCGCAGACGCCGGACCGCACGCCGATCTTGCCCATCTTCTTGGCCAGGGCAAAGGCCGTCGCCGTGACATCGGGGGCGGTCTTGTCCGCCACCACGATTTCCAAAAGGCGCATGACGTTGGCGGGCGAGAAGAAATGCAGCCCGATCACGTCCTGCGGCCGGGCGGTCGCCCCGGCGATCAGGTTCACGTCCAGATAGGACGTGTTGGTCGCCAGCACCGCGCCGGGGCGGCAGACGCGGTCAAGCGTGCGAAACACCTCTTGCTTGACGTCCAGATTCTCGAACACCGCCTCGATCACCAGATCGACGTTGGCCAGCGCGTCATAGCCTGCGACCGCGCGCAAGGCCTGGTCCAGCATCCGGTCGGCCGCCGTGCGGTCCAGCTTGCCGCGCTTGACGGCGCCGTCCAGCATGGCGCGGATGCCACCTGTGGCCTTGGCCGCTGCGGCCTCGTCGCGTTCCACCAGGGTCACGTCCAGCCCGGCTGTCAGGGCGGATGCGGCGATCCCCTGACCCATGGTGCCGCCGCCGATGATGCCGATGCGCGCAACCGGCCGGGCCTTGACACCGGCCGGATCATCCTGCTGCGCCGCCCGACGTTCGGCGAAAAAGGCGTGGATCAGGGCAGCGCGTTCAGGGGTCTGCATCAGGTCCATGAAGGCCTGGCGTTCCTGTGCCATGCCCTTTGCAAAAGACAGGTCCAACCCGGCCACTATCGTGTCCAGCGCGCGCAGGGGCGCCACCTGACCGCGCGCGGATTTCGCGACCTTTGCGCGCCATGCCTGAACCATGTCGGGATCGACGGCGGGGGCGGGCGTTTCGGACAGCCGCCGGGGACCGGACCCCTCGGCCAGAAGGCGACGCGCCTCGGCCTCGCCCGCCGCGCGGGGATCGGTGCCTTGGGCCAGCGCGTCGATCAGCCCCAGGTCAAGCGCCTGCTGGGCACCGATCTGGCGGCCCGACGTGATCAGGTCGATGGCGTCCGTTACCCCCACGGCGCGCGGCAGGCGCTGCGTTCCCCCCGCCCCGGGCAAAAGGCCCAGGGTCACTTCGGGCAGGCCCATCCGGGTGCCGGGAACCGCGACGCGGTGATGGGCGCCCAGGGCAACCTCCAGGCCGCCACCCAGAACCGTGCCGTGCAGGGCCGCCACGACCGGCTTGCCGGACGCCTCGATTGCGGCGATCACCTCGGGCAGGAACGGGGCCACGGGCGGCTTGCCGAATTCGGAAATGTCGGCGCCGGCGATAAAGGTGCGGCCCGCGCAGAACAGAACGGCTGCCTGCGCGTCGGCGTCATTGGCCAGCCGGTCCATGGCCTCCGCCAATCCCCGGCGAACCGCCGCCGACAGGGCGTTGACGGGCGGATTGTCGATTTCGATGAAGGCGATCCCGCCTTCGCAGCGATAGGTGACGGGGGAATGTTCGGTCATGGTCATGCCTCGGTGCGGATCAGGCCGGGGGCCTGTCCGGTCAGTCGTTCCAGGGTGCGGACCGCCGCGGCCAGTCTGGGCCCGACGTCGGATTGCATGCGTTCGACCGACGCCTCGGACGGCAGGGCGCCGCAGGTGAAGATCACGGGTTCAGCCAGATTGCCGCTGCGGAACGGAACCGAGACCGCGTTGTAGGCGGCAGGCCCGCTGCCCGCCGGGGTGGACACAAAGCCTTGGCGCATCATTTCGGTCCGCACCAGCGGGCGTGTGGTCAGCAGGTCGGCCATGGCGTCGCGGTCCGCGATGGATTCGGACACGATCCGGTCGATCTCCTCGGGCGTGGCGGCGGCGACAAAGGCGCGCGGCGACGAAAACGGTTGAAACGGGATCCGCTGCCCGACCTCGAGCCAGATCGAGGCGACGTGCATGGGCCGCCAGGTCCGGATCAGGACCATCTTGTCGCCGTCGCGCACCGCCAGGACCACCAGCGTCCCTGTCTCCTCGGCCAGCCGCTGCATCAGGTCATGCGCGGGCACCAGGAAAGACAGCGAAGCCGCGGCCACATGGCCGACCGCGACCAGCGTCGGTCCCGGCCGGAAGCGGTCGTCGCGGGGGGACTGGACCAGATAGCCCAGTTGCCCCAGCGTGAAGGTCAGCCGCGACACGGTCGATTTGGGCAGGCCCGTCCGCTGGGCGATTTCCGCGTTGCTCAGACCATCGTCGGTCACGCGAAACGCGCGCAGGACCGACAGCCCCCGTGCCAGGGTGGTCGCAAAGCGGGGATCGTGCAGGTCGGTCATCGGCGCCTCACAGCCCGTTGGGAATGACAAGCGATATTGCAGGCACCAGGACCAGGATTGCCAGCACCACGATGTCCATCGCCAGGAACCGCGTCACACCTGCGAAGATGGTGTCCACCTTGATGCTGCGGTCGGTCACGTTGCCGATCACGAAGACGTTCAGCCCGACGGGCGGGGTGATCAACCCGATCTCCAGCAGCTTGACCACGATGACCCCGAACCAGATCAGGTCCATCCCCAGGTTGTCCACCATCGGGATCACGAACGGCAGCGTCAGGACGATGATGCCGACCGGATCCAGGAACATCCCCAGGAACAGGTACAGCACGCAGATCGCAAACATCAGGACCAGCGGCGACAGGCCTGCATCGGCCACCCATTGCGACACCATTCCGGCGGCCCCGGTCAGCGCGACAAAGGACACGAAGATCTTGGCGCAGGCCGCGATCAGGAAGATGGCCGAGGTCTGGACCAGGCTTTCGCGGATGGCCGTCCACATGGACCGCAGCGTCAGCGAGCGTTCGAAAAAGCCGATCAGGATGGTCAGGACGACGCTGATGGCCGCAGCCTCGGTCGCGGTGAAGATGCCGCCATAGATGCCGCCGATGATGACCACGAACAGCATCATCGCGGGCCAGGCCGAAATCGCGGCCTTCAGGCGCGCGCCCTTGGGCAGGGGCGTCGGATCGACCGGCGCGGCGCTGGGATCGCGCGAGGTCCACCAGATCACCACGATGATATAGCCCGCAAGCGTCAGCAGACCCGGCAGGATGCCGGCCAGAAACAGCTTGCTGATCGAGGTTTCGGTGAAGATGCCATACAGGATGAACAGCACCGACGGCGGGATCAGCGACCCCAGCGTGCCGCCCGCCGCGACCGAGGCCGTGGCCAGCTTGGGGTCATAGCCCAGGCGCAGCATCTCGGGGACGCAGATGCGGCCCATGGTCGAGGCGCAGGCGATGGACGACCCGGAAATGGCCGAAAATCCGGCGCAGCCCATCAGCGACGCGACGCTGACGCCGCCCGGCACGCTGCGCAGCCAGACATTGGCCGCGTCATAAATGCGGGTGGTGATGCCGGTGTGATAGGCGATGTTGCCCAGCGCCACGAACAGCGGGATCATCGACAGGTCATAGGAATGGATCAGTTCGAAGAAGCTGTTCACCACCATCGACGAGGTCGGGTTGAGCGCGCGTTCCGGCATGAAGCTGCCGCTGCGAAAGGCATAGATCAGGAAGGTGCCGACCGTCGCCACGCCCGCCAGCACAAAGGCGATGGGCACGCGCAGCGCCAGAAGGACGATGACCAGGCCGAAGGCCACAAGCCCGATGGTGGAAGCATCCATGTCAGACAGACTCCTCGGTGCTGTGGCCGCCATCGGCGACGGTTCCGGTCCGGCGCAGTTCGGCGATGTCGTGCAGCGCGACCAGCACAAGGCGGATCACCATGACGATCAGGCCCAGCAGGAAGACCAGCTTCATGGGCCAGCGGGGAATGCCCAGCAGCCCGTCATAGAATTCGCCCGACGCCCACGACCCCGACAGGTTGCGCCAGCTGGCATAGAACAGCGGCAGCATCGCCAGCAGCGCCACGAACCAGCCCATGATGATCAAGGCCCCCCGCGCGCCGGGTGACATGCGATCGGTCACGAAGGTCACGGCGATATGGGCGCGGCTGGCCGTCGCGGCGGCAAGCGGAAAGACGATGGTGGGGATCATCAGCTCGCGCACGATGATCACGATGTCCGGCACACCCCAGCCAAACAGCTGGCGTCCAAGCACGTTGGCGGTGATCACCAGCGCCAGCGCCAAGGCCGAAACGACGGCAAATTCAAGCATGATGCGTTCAATGGCCTTCATGGCCGCACCTCCCGGGTTGGGGCACATCGTGTCCAGACTTGGGGAAAGTTCAGATCAGGCAGGAGATTGGGGACGCGGACGCCAAGCGTGCCGCATCCCCGCATCGGTCGGTCAGTTTGCCTCGGCTGCCCAGGGATAGCCCTGTTCGTCGCGCTGCGTGGTGAATTCCGCGACCAGTGCGGTATAGTCATCGACCAGGGCCCGGCCGTCCAGGCCTGCGGCATCGGCGCGCGCGACCCATTCGTCAACGTATTTCGTGCCCATTTCGCCAAGACGCGCGCGATCCTCGTCCGAGATCTTCAGGACCGGGATCTGCTTGTCCTTCAGGATCTGGATCGACCGCTGGTTGGCGTCGGTCAGGATGCGCCCGAATTCGTCCGCCAGGCCTTCGCCTGCGGTCAGCAGGGCCTGCTGGTGTTCGGGCGGCAGCATGTCGAAGCTGTCCTTGTTCATCATGATGCCCAGGGCGCCGATCTGGCCGAAGTCGATCTCGGTATAGCTGTCGAAGACCTCGTCGAACTTCAGCGCCTCGACCAGATAGGGATAGGTCTGGGTGCAGTCGATCAGCCCGGTTTCCAAGCCCTGATAGGCCTCGTAGACGGACATGTCGACGGGCGTGGCGCCCAGGTCGTGGAACACCTTGCCATAGGCGCCGACGCCGCGGATCTTCAGGCCCTTGACGTCGTCAAGCGTCTCGATGGTCTTGCCCTTGCAGCCCACCTGAACGGCCGACGTCGTGTAGGTGCCAATATAGACCAGGTTCTGGGCGGCCAGGTTTTCCCGAATCTGTTCGTTTTCCCGCATCAGCTTGTCGGTTGCCTTCATGCCCACCCAAGGATCGGGGTTCGGGATCGGCAGGTCGGCCAGGCCATAGGCGATCATGTCCTGGGGAAAATACACGCCGATGACCGAACCCATGTCGGCCACCCCGTCGCGGATCGACTGGACCGCGACCTTTTCCGAAAACAGGGCGCCGCCCCAGTTCACGTCGATGGTCAGTTCACCATTGGACTGTTCGGAAACCTGGTCCACGAACCACTGGGTCGCCTCGGCGCGGACGCCCCGGTTCGGACCAGCTTCGCCATAGATCAGGGTCATGGCAGTGGCGGGCACCGTGGCCGCGAACGCAAGGCCGACCGTCAAACCTGCTGTCAGAAAACGCATAATGATTCTCCTCTCCTGTTTCACATGATGGCATATTGTTCCGAAGAATGGAACACTCTTGTGTTTTTGAGCAAGCTAAGTGATGAAAGGCGACCGGTTCTGGCGCGGGAAACGATGCAATGATGGCACTTTCTGATGAGCTTGGCACTTTTGGAAGCGCCTTTTCCTGCACGAATCCGGGCATGTCCGGTTTGCCGGGATTGCGTGACCGGTGATGCCGGATCTTGCAAAGGCGGATCGCTGCCGGCGTCTTGTCGCGCAGGCCTGCATGATCATCGTTGTCTTGATATCGCTGGCGGGCATCGTCATCACCTCGCCTGCCCTGGGGATCGCCGCGGGCATCGCCCTTGCCCTGTATCTGGCCCTGTCATGGCGGCAGTTCACTGTCGCCACCTGGATCACCGTCGGCCTTTGCGTGATCCTGCTGGTTCTTGCCCTGCTGCGCGGCATCGATCTGGAAACGCTGTCCCGGGGACTGGAACGGATGGCCTATCTGGCCGCGCTGCTGGCCCTGCTGGGGTCGCTTCGCGTGGTCGCCGCCGCCGCGCCCGAGGTTTTGCGCGCCGGCCGGTATCTGACCACGCGGCCGCCGGGACGGCGCTATCTGGCGATGAATTTCGGCGGCCATGTGTTTGGCGTCCTGATCAACCTGGGCGGCATCGCGATCCTGCTGGAAATGACCCGCCGGTCGCTGGACGAAACAAGCGCCCATCTGCCCGCCGGGCTGCGCGAATGGCGGCTGCGCCGCATGACCACGGCGGTGCTGCGGGGCTTTTCCCTTGCGCCGCTGTGGTCGCCCATCGGCCTTGGAATGAACGGGCTGCTCCTAGCGATGCCGGATCTGCGTTATGGCGACGTGGCCCCTGCGGGACTGGCGGCGGCGGTGCTGTTTCTTGGCTGGGGCTGGTTTCTGGACTGGGCATGGGCGCCGCCGGTTCCCGCGGGTCTGCGGCCAGGCCCAGGGACAGGAACGGGCGACTGGGGCGGCGTCGGCCTGCTGACGCTGCATGTGGGTCTGGTGGCGGGACTGGTGTTCGGGCTGCATGCCGCCACAGGCTTGCCGTTCCAGCAGGCGCTTCTGATCGCGGTCCCTGCCTACAGCGTGATCTGGGCATCCTGGCTGGGACATCGCGGCGATGCGGGTGCCATGGCCATGGCACGGCGCACCATCGCCGGAACGGTCGGGCGCTTTCCCCTGGCCGCGGCCGAGATCGGCGTTTTCGCCTCGGCCGGGCTGCTGTCCGTCCTGGTGCTGGAACTGGTGCCGCTTCCCCAGGTCCAGGCGGCGGTGGCCGCCCTGATCGATGCGCCCTGGCAGATGATCGCGCTGCTCAACCTGTCGATGTTCCTGCTGGCAGCCGTGGGGATCAATCCCATCATCACCGCGTCGGTCATGGGCAGTCTGGTCACGCAGCTTGACGTGCCAGGGCTCAGCGACGCCGCGGCCGCGCTCAGCCTGGCAGGCACCTGGGGCTGCGTCATGGGCTTTACCCCGCTGATCACGACGGTCGTTTACGCCGGTGCCTTGGTGGGTCGCCCCCCGTGGGTCGTCGGCATCCGGTGGAACGGGCTTTATTGCCTGTCGTCGCTGGCACTCTGGACCATCGGAATGGGAATCGTCGTGGAACTGGGGGCCATGTAGCGGACGGCGCAGACTGGCCGAGCGCGCCGAAGATGCGGTGTCGCGTGGCCCTTAATTCTGAGATGACGAATTCAACAAAAACAATGGCACACCGTTGCCCTTAAATGCGAGATGTTGCATTTTATTCTGAGATTCTTGCCGTTAATGGTGAGACAGGGTTCACGGGACTGGTCTATTAGTGGGGTTGCAAGCTGATCGCGAAGAAATCGGGGGGCTCGGCGCAGAGGAACAGCGCCGGGCGTCGGTCTTGCGGCCCTTAGTGCAGGTCTATCTTTCCGGGTCCGGCAGCTTGGAGAGCGGGGTCCGTGACGCTGTCTGGGAGCTGGGGGTAAGCCGAGCGACGGTCTGGCGGTGGATCCGGAGGCTTGCCGAAGGCGGCGGCCGAACCAGTGCGATTGTTCCGCGAAAACGTGGTCGTCCAACGGGAACCGCCATGGTGCCCCACGAAGTCGAAGCCATCATCGAAGATCACCTTATGCGATACTACTTGCGCCGGGAGCGTCCCAGCTTGGCGAGGGTGGTCGCCGAAATCCGCAGTGCTTGCGGTGAGCAGGGGTTTCAACAGCCGACGCGCCGGACAGTTCAGCGCCGCCTCGATGCGATGGATGCGCGCGAAGTCATGAAAGCGCGCGAGGGGGCGCAGGCGGCACGGCAGCGTTTCGCGCCGGTGACAGGGCAAAACGCGGCGAAATGGCCGCTGGACGTTGTTCAGATTGATCACACACCGGCGGACATCATCCTTGTCGACAGTTTCGAGCGCAAACCCATCGGCCGGCCTTGGGTGACCCTCGCGATCGACATCACCTCACGCATGGTGACGGGATACCACGTCAGCTTTGAAGCGCCATCTCGCCTTTCGGTGGCCTTATGTCTTACGCATGCTGTGGCCCCCAAAGCAGAACTGCTGGCTGACCTTGAGTGCGCCGTGCCGTGGCCTGCCCAGGGCAAACCGCGCAGCATCCATGTCGACAATGGCCGCGATTTCCGGTCCCAGGCTTTTCAGTCAGCTTGTGCGGAATGGGGGATCAACCTGGTCTACCGACCTCCGGGAAGCCCTCATTTTGGTGGGCATATCGAACGGCTGATCGGCACGATGATGGGCGCAGTGCATCTTCTGCCGGGGACCACCCAGTCGTCAGTTGCGGCCAAGGGCGGCTACGATGCCGAAGCCAATGCGGCGATGACCCTTCGAGAGTTCGATTTGTGGTTCGCCCTCGAGATCTGCCGTTACAACAACAGCGTTCACTCAAGCCTCAACTGCACGCCCGTTGCCAAGTGGGACGCGCTCGCAGGGGAAATGTCCGGCGACATTCCCTTCGATATGGAGGCCTTTCGGGTGAGTTTCCTGCCAAGTGAGCAGCGACAAGTTCGGCGCGACGGCATCCATCTGTTCGACCTGCGTTACTGGTCCGACGCCCTCGCGGGTTATGTTGGTCGCCGGGACGGAAAGGTGGTTGTCCGCTACGATCCCCGCGATCTCTCGGCCGTCTGGGTCGAACTGGATGGCGGCAGATGTGTCGAGGCCCGGTACCGCAACCTGGAACTCCCGCCGGTGTCGCTCTGGGAATACCGCGAGGCCATGCAAAAGGCACGGGCCATGGGGAAAGTGGGCACGAATGAATTGGTCCTCGCCGAATTGATCCGGCAGCAACGCCAAATTGAGGGTGAAAGCCGCGCGCTGACCAAGGCAGAACGCCGATCCCGCGAAAGGACTGTAATGAAGGGTCTGGCCGCCGATGATCGGGGATCCGAGGGGCTGCGACCGGTCGACACCGGTGATACATCGCGCCCGATGTTTAAGGTGGAGCGCTGGTGAATTGAGGGCAGAAACTGAAGATGACGGCCGTATCGCTCTCATTCAGTCGGACATCTGGATAGGCTTTCCCCGGGCAGAGCAAGTGCTGGACCGGTTACAGGGACTGATTGAGATGCCGCGGCAGACCCGCATGCCTGGCCTTCTGGTGCATGGAACGTCCGGCATCGGCAAGACAATGATCGCCCGCAACCTGTCGCGACGCTATGCGCCGGAGTATGATCCGGAGTCTGGCGTCACTCACACCCCGTTACTTCTGTTGCAGGCGCCACCCGCACCCGATGAGCGGCGGTTCTATATGCACATCCTCGCAGCCGTCGGAGCCCCGTCGTCGACGTTGAGTCTGAAGGCGCAGAGTGTTGCCTCGCTGGAAGTTCGTGTCGTGGGTCTTTTGCGCGACCTCGGGCTGCGGATGATCATGATCGACGAAGTTCACAACCTTCTGGCAGGCACGCACCGAGAACAGCGCCGGTTTCTCAATGTCCTGAGGTATCTGAGCAACGAGCTGGAAGCATCTTTGGTCTGCTACGGTGTAAGCGAAGCCGTCGATGCCATTCGCGGCGATGTCCAACTGGCCCGTCGGCTTGATGAACACCACCTGCCGAATTGGCGCGATGATGCTGAGTTCTCGGACATGATTCAGACCTTGATTGCGGCCATGCCGCTGGAGAGAAAATCCAATCTGAAAGTGCGGTCGCTCAAGCAGATCCTTGCATTGACTGGCGGGGTGACGTCCCGCATCTTCGCGTTGGTCAAGGAACTGTCCATCGACGCGATCATCAGCGGTGACGAGTGCGTCACGGATGATGCCATCACAAAATGAGCACCGGTCTGGTCGCGCCATGCAAACGCTCAGCGACGGCTCGAGAAATCGGGGGCGTGAAGTGTCGCCCTCTACCGATATCGGTGACGCCAGTGCCGGACGAGTTGCTTTCTGGTTGGTTATCGCGACTGGCCGCTTCCAATCATTGCGAGGTAGCAGACCTTCTCAACCATATCGGGATCGGCGGAAAACATGCTGCAGCACTCGACCATGATATCAACATGCTGGCTGCGGACAGGATTTCCGTTGCGGCACGCATCGACCCCGCATTCGTGCTGTCAATGACTTTCGCGGCGATGCAGGAAGCAGAGATGCGGTTGACCGCACAGGTGCCGTTTCAAACTTGCCCAAACTGCGCCGATGGCGGACTTGAGCTCAGGCACTGGCGTAGGGCCTGGGCGTTCGACTGCCAGATGTGTGGTGACCGGCTTCTTCCAAAGGCAGACAAGCAGAAGGGCGCAGTGGTCTCCGAAAAGCTGGTTAATCGTGCCCGGAACGGGGCACGGGTGCTGGAGCGCGTCGCTATGTCCGGCAGCGCGCGTGAACTACGCCGAGCAATGCGGGCGGTCACCTTCGCGATGGGACTGAATGCTTTACGTGGAGATCCGTTCTTCGCGCTTCAAAGTCCCCGGTCAAACATAAGGCTCTTCTGCCTTGCCGCTGTTGTCTCCGCCCAATCACGTCCACTGGTAAAGGCTGCGTTGTGCAGCATGGACATCGACGTCTATTCACGAGTTGCCCTGCTTCGCGCCTACGATAAGGAGCCCCGGCTGCTTGCAACGGTCGACCAGATTGCTCAGCGGATGCGACTACGCGTCGGTGGTTCAGCCACCTCATCTCATATTTAAGAGCAAGAAAGGCCGGAAAACGCGCCGTGTCTCGGATTTAGGGGCAACGCGACACCAGGAAGCTGATGCGGCCTGTCAGGGTGTCGGGTGGCATGGCCGGAACCTCGCTCGGACTTGCTGACAATTATGCCAGTGTATAGACTATTTCGCAATTACTGTGCATACGGATTGGAACGCACATGGGTAAGTTATCCATCCGCGATGAAGGTGTGAACGATCTGGCGGAAACGCTGGCGGAGATGCTGGGCGTCACCAAGACAGAAGCGGTGCGGCAGGCAATCCAGAACGAGATTGAGCGCATCCGGTCCATGCCGACCATCGAGGACCAGATTGCCGCCTTGCAGGAGCGGGTGAAGAACTACGGCTTCAGGTCCACGCACATCGTTCCGCCGAAGGGCAAACGCTGATGTTCGTTGATAGCTCTGCTTTCCTTGCCATCCTGGGCAACAGGTCTGACGCGGCCTTGCTGGTGGAGAAGATCAAGGGCAGCCGCAGGCAATGCAAGACCTCAGCCAGCGTGCACCTCGATGTGGTCATGGCCCTGACTGAGAGCCGCGCGGACACACGCAGCGTCTCGGCCGATGCGGTTGAACAGGCCACGGAGATTTTCGACAGCCTGCTTCAGATCCTGAAGGTCTATGAAATTGCGGTCAGCCCGCGCATTGCAGCTGACGGGTGCAGGCTTGCAGCCCGGTTCGGCCAGGGAGCGGATCATCCGGCGAAACTGACGGTGCAGACCTGCCTGGCGCTTGCGGCCGCGGAGTCGCTGCGCCTGCCGGTCCTGCACAGCAACCCGGCCATCGACAGGATCACGGAACAGGATTGGGAGGCATGGCGGACCGGGGAATGAAGAACAGGCTGATAATCTCGTCGCGGTTTCCGGGAACTCTCTTGGGAACCTTACGTTGACCGGGACTCCCTCCCTGTTGGAGATACCTGCCCCGTCCTTTTGGGCGGGGCTTCTTTATGGGGTGACGGCGCGGCCGTCTCCGCTTTGCCGCGTTCGCGGTCAACCAGATCGACACGGAAAAGCCCCCGCTGCTGCTGCGGAGGCCGGGGTCAGATCGCACCGATAAATCGCTCTCCGCGCGTGGGGTGCATTTCGTAAATCAGAACCTCGATGCCGAGGCGGGCGGCGCGGCGACTGCCGCGCCTCTCCGCTTCTGCCAAGGGGGCGCAGATGATGGGCAGGTCGTCGGGGTCGTCCCGGATCTCGTAGGTGGTCAAAGTGAGACTCCCGGCTTGAGATTTCCGGCCGCGTCCAGCCAGCCGCGCGCCTTCGCGCAATCCATGCAGATGCAGGTGCCAGATCCCTCGACCACAACAGGGGCGACATAGACCCATGGGTTGTTCCTGCCGCATTTGCGGCAGGACAGGGCGGGCAAGGGGTGGGGGCCGCTCATGCGGCCGCCCCTTCTTCCTTCTCGGCGGGCTTGCCTTTCACCAGCCATTCGGCGGCCTTCTGCGCCTCACTGGCGGCTTTGAAGATCAGCCGCGTGTCGTCTTTCAAGGCGCGCAGCCAGCTTTGGACGTATGCGCCGGACTGGTCAAAATCCGGGGTCAGGCCAAGCCGGGCGCAGGTCATGCAGTTGCCAATCTCCGCAATCAATTCCTCGAACGCGTAAGCTTTGCGGTCGGTGAAGCGGGAAAAGCGGTCAAGGCGGCTCTTGTGGCCGGTCCAATGGGTCGCCTCGTGGGCAAGCGTGGCATAGTAGCCTGCGGCGCTGTGGAACGTCGCAATCGGCGGCATGTGGATGTAATCCTCGGCAGGGTTGTAGTAAGCTTGCGGCTCGTCGCTGGTGCGAATGTCCGCGCCGGTGGCTGCGAAAAAAGCGTCAAGGGCGGGGTCGGCCTCGGTGCCAAGGTCGCGGGCAGGCTCGGCGGGGGTGCCATAGTATTCGGCGGGCAGGCCGTCGATCTGCTCGGCGTTAAACACGCGGTAGGCTTTCAGGTAGGGCAGGCGCCGTTCCTCGCCCGTGTCCGCGTCCTCGCGTTCAAAGGTGCCGTATTTGACAACGGTGGACGATTTCTCGCCCTTGCGGACCTGTCCGCCTGCCTCCTGGGCCTGCTTGTAGGTGAACCAGCGGGCGGCGCGGTAGCCTTTGGCGTCAGCGGCAAGCCACAACATCAGGACGTTGATGCCGGAATAGGGTTCGCCGTTGCTCCGCAGCGGGAAAGGGGCGCCGCCCTTGTCGCCGGTCCACGGCTTGCGCCATGCCGGGGTGCCTGCTTTGAGGCTGGCAATGATGCTGTCGGTGACGTGGGCGTAGAGGTCGAACGTGTCAGCCATTTGTGGCCTCCTTGTGGCGATGCCCTTTGCCGGTCTGGTGCCGGATCATCGGGCGGGGTTTCTGGCGAGGAAGCGCGAAGCGCGCGCCTCTCCTGAAACCCTGCCTCCCGGCGAGGGCAGGAGGGGGACCCAGGCAAGGTTGTCCGTAGGGGCGAAGGGGAACCGCACAATCAAGGAGGCGACCGTCAAGCGCTTCCACTATGACAGCCACGAGCAACTGCGTACGCATCTCGCGGACTTCATGGCAGCCTACAACTTCGCGCGTCGGCTCAAGACCCTCGGTGGTCTCACGCCCTACGAATACATCTGCAAAATCTGGACTTCAGAGCCGGATCGATTCATCCTGGATCCGATCCACCAGATGCCGGGACTGAACACCTAGGATCACACTATGCTTGGATCTCGAACTAGCTCAATCGAAACGCCGATTTTAAGCTCCGCCCAGACTTGATCCGCAGTCAGGGCAGGTATGCCAAGTTCAGCGGCAAGGGCAAGACACGCCCGATCACCAAGCGATAGTCCCAGGGAGCGAGTCGCCGGGCGCAGATGACCGATGGCGTAGGCCTGGGCCGGGGTGAGAGGCCGAATATCGAGACGCAGGCCTCCGAGCACGTCCTCCACCTCGTTGACGCTCAGGCCGCGCTCGCGCAGCTTGGATGCGACCTCGGCGAAATTGGTGGCGCCGATCACTGCCATGGGCAGGGCTTCCAGAACGCGCTCGCTACCCGGCTCGCCATTCAAAAGACAAAGAAGCGCTGAGGCGTCCAAGACTGCGGCCTTACTCACGCTCTGCCTCGCGCCGGCGATCGGCGATCAGCTCGTCTGCAAGCGACACGCCTTCGGGTACATGCCGCCGCATGATGGCCTGGGCGCGGGCAACAGCCTGTGGGAGCGAGCGGACGCGCAACTCGCCGCCATCAATCTCGACAAGCACGGTATCGCCTGTTGCGATCCCCAACTCTCGCCGCATGGTCGCGGGGATGACGAGCTTGCCACCCTCGATGATCCGTACCCGCTGCGTGGTCATGACAGGCATATCCTTTTTGGTCTAACTTTCAACAATGATACCCACCAGTCTATTTAGTATCGATACAACAGGAAAGTCATATCCAATAGGCAAGCAGCTCCGTTTCTAAACTACCAGCTCGCTCTCTGTGTCACATTTAGGCACACTCGCAGGTGACAGCCAGATGTGACGGCCAAGAGTGTCACAAATGGGTGGAAAAGATACCATTGCGACAGTATCAGGAGATTAGCCACCCTAACGTGACAGATTGCCCATGCCTCGGATCGGATACGCCCGCGTCAGCACGTCGAGCCAGGATCTCGACATTCAGAAAGCTAGGCTGAAGGCATCAGGCTGCGAGATCATTCGCGCCGAGACGGGATCCGGAGCATCCCGCGACGGCCGCAGCGAGTTGGCAACGGTTCTGGAGTTTCTTCGCGCGGGCGACGAGCTGGTCGTGCATCGTCTCGACCGCCTTGGCCGGTCCACGCGCGACGTGCTGAACCTGGTGCATGAGCTGGATGCGAAAGGAGCGTCGCTCCGCGTTCTGGAACCCGAAGTCACCACGTCCGGGGACATGGGCCGGATGGTCATCACCGTTCTTGGCATGGTGGCCGACATGGAGCTGAAGTTCATTCGCGATCGTCAGCGGGCCGGCATCGAGGCAGCGAAGGGCAAAGGCATCTACAAAGGGCGTCAGAAGCGGGTGGACGACGCGGAAATCCGCAGGTTGGCAGCGGAAGGCGTGTCCAAGGCCCGGATCGCCCGTGACCTCGGACTATCTCGCATGACCGTTTACCGTGCATTGGCGGCCTGAGATATCAAAGCGGACGTTAAAGCCAAGGGAAGGCGGCGGCTTTTGCAGAATGAAGCTGTCGTTGCCACGCTCCTGAAGAGGTGGGCATAAGCTACGGTGGAAGGTTTTTCATCTGCGAAAACAGCCGCATACATATGAATAATTAGACCAAAGGTTGCCTCTCTGCTCCTTTTGGCTATAATTCCCCCATGCTCGATGACCCCAGCATGGACGATGTTTTCGCATCGTCGCTAACCGCTTGCACCGGATGCTTCCCCATTATCCGCTGTGCATGCCGCGCCGCCAGTCGGCGCTACCCGCCTGTCATCCGCCTTTAGCGGACTTCCATTCCCAGGCCCTCCAGAGAGCATCATCCCCTTGAATTGCCTTCAGGCAAAAGACCTCGCCACCTGATCACGAAAGGTCCACAGCGAAACAGCTTATGAATGACATAAAGCCTCCTTTTACCGACATCGACATCCCTACGGCCGACGCCGGCTTCTACCAAGGACACTCCCTTCCGATCGCTCTTGCCTCCAAGATCACCTTCGCCTTGCTGACCGTCTGGGCCTTGCTCAGACCCGGCAGTGCCGAGGCGATCCTGTCGCTGCTCAACACCGAAGTTCTCGGCGTGTTCAACATGTTCTACATCATTGCTGTGGGACTGTTCGCATGGTTTCTGTTGATCGTGGCCGCTGTGCCCTCTTCCGGGCAGCGCAGGCTGGGGAAAGAGGATGAAAAACCGGAGTTCAGCACCTTTTCCTGGTTCGCCATGATGTTCGGCGCGGGACTGGGCGTGGGCCTGATGGTCTATGCCACGGCCGAGCCGATGGCAAACTGGACCAGCAATCCAGACATCATCACGGGCGGCGTCGCCGCCCACTCCGCCGAGGCGGTGACGTCGGCTTACCGCTACACCTTCATGCATTACGGCATCCACGCTTGGGGTATTTATGTCCTGACCGGCCTGTGCCTTGCTTACTACGCCTATACACGCGACATGCCGCTGACGATCCGCACGGCGCTCACGCCGCTGCTCGGCCGGCACCTGAACGGTCCAATTGGACACGTGGTCGACATCCTCGGCGTCGTCGCCACCATCCTCGGTGTGGCCGTTACCATCGGCTTCGGGATCAGCCAGCTGGTCGAGGGGTTCTACTCCATCACCGGCATGGAGTGGCTCCTGCAGGCAGGCCAGGACGGCGGCCCGCCCGCGCCTTCGAGCGTCGGGCTGATCGCAGCTCTGGTTATCGTGATGGCGCTGTCGACGCTATCTGCGGTGTCCGGCGTCGGACGCGGGGTGAAATACCTGTCGAACCTGAACCTCGTCCTGTCCACCCTGCTGCTCCTGGTGTTCGTGGTCTTCGGCTCGGTCCTGTTCTCGGTGTCGACCTATGGTCGGGCGCTTATGGATTATATCCTGCACTTCCCCGCCTTGTCCTTCGAGGCTTACTCGACCGGCACGCCCCTGGGTGACTGGCAGTCGGGCTCCACGACCTTCTACTGGGCGTGGTGGATTGCGTTCTCCCCCTTTGTGGGCCTCTTCCTCGCCCGTATCTCTCGCGGTCGCACGGTGCGCGAATTTGTGGTCGGGGCTGTTGTCGTGCCATCTCTGGTCTGCTTTGCTTGGATGGCCATCCTTGGCGGCACGGCAATCGATATGGAGCTGTCGGGCATTGCCCAAGGTGCCATCATCGACGCATCCGCCACCAACATGCTCTTCGCGACACTGCAGTTCATCGTGAGCGAACAGGTTTATGGCATCGTTGCGATCATGTGCGTCGTGCTGATCCTGACTTTCCTCGTCACCTCGGCGGACTCCGGCCTTCTTGTCATCAACACGATCATGGCAGGCGGTGAGGAAGAAACCGACACGCGCCACCGCATCGTCTGGGGCGTGCTGCTGACCCTGGTTATCGCCGCCCTGATCCTGGCGGGCGGCGGTGGGCTTGTTGTCCTGCAGAATGCCATGATCATCGGCGCGCTGCCTTTCGCATTCGTGATGGCGGCGATGTGCGTCTCGCTGGGCAAGGCCCTGTATCGGGATCACTACCGCGATCTGTTCGCCAACGCAGGTGAGCAGGACTTGGCCGCTGATCGCCGGGGCTAAGGAAAGCTTCAAGACCACGGGCCGTCAAAGCCGGCCGGTGGTCCAGCAGTCCGAGCAAGACACCATGCCGAACGCGGGCATGCGTCGACAGTCGCATGCCAGCTTCAAGCTCTTTTCAATCGCTATGTGGTGCCGCATCCGGCAGATCGCGGCCAACAGGAAACATGTCCTCGCCACCTCGGTGCAACCGAACATGGTGGCGACGACACAGCCACCGGACATTCAGCGGCTCGTCGTAGCGGTCATGATGGGCATCAACCTCGCCGCTGCCGCACACCTCACAGCCCTGCTTGTGCAGGGTCCCTGAGACGAGCGCTCGCTGCACTGCCAGATGGGCGCTGTACTTGGGAATATTGGCACGGCGCCAGTTCGTCTGGCGGGTTTCGCTCCTGAACGTCGGTCGGAGAGGGGTCTTCGGCTCCTTCGTCATCACAGCAGCGTCTGGTTTGTCAGTGCAAGGGACGAGCTTGGTTGCGGCCCTGCGCCAACGAGGGCCCCCTTTCGAGCCGCGAGATCCCACTTGCCCGCAAGACAACACACAGAGCCGATCAGCAGGGGTTTCATGGGCCATCTGTAACACAAGACGCCCCTTCACTGCAAAACATGCCGGACCAGTCATGTGAGACTCGAACCATGGCGGGTTTTGCAAGCCCCGCCGGGAAAGTTGGTGTTAATGCTCACCTCAGGCAGAGTGTCCGCTGAGCCATCCCCATTCGATCGAGCTTGCCTCGTCAGTTCTCCGTGCCAACGTCTGCAATTCCCACCCTGGATCACTCGGCAGCAACGGGGCGATCCGCATGCTCTGCCGCCACGCCGCCGCTGATGCTGATGACTCGATCCGTCATCGCCAGCGTCGTCTCGCGGTGGGCGATGACGATGCGGGTCATGCCGAGCTTGCGGATGGCGAGATTGATGATGGCCTCATTCGTGCTGTCGAGATGGCTCGTCGCCTCGTCCATCAGCAGGATCGAGGGGCGGCGATACAGCGCGCGCGCCAGCACGATCCGCTGCTTCTGCCCGCCCGAAAGAGTGCTGCCCATGTCGCCGACCAGCGTCTCGTAGCCCATCGGCAAGGTGCGGATCTCGTCATGGATCGCCGCCATGCGGGCCGCGCGTTCCAGATCCTCGGGCGAGACGTCGCGGTTGAAGCCGGTGATGTTGTCGATAATCGAGCCCGCGAACAGCCGATCCTCTTGGAGCACGCAGCCGACACGGGCGCGGTAGGCCGCCAGACCAATAGAATCCAACGGGATGCCATCGATCAGCACTTGGCCCGAGCTTGGGCGCGCGAGCCCGGCCAACACCTTCAGCAGCGTCGTCTTGCCGGCGCCCGAGGGGCCGGCGATGCCGACGCATTCCCCCGCCTCGATCCGAAGATTGATGCCCTTCAGCACCTCGGGGTCGTTGTCGGCATAGCGGAAACGGACATCGCGGATCTCAAGGCTGGCGGGTTCCGTATTGGGAATGACTGCCACGACAGGGCGACGAGTGTCCTCCTCAGGGGCGGCGAGGGCGATGTCGGCGATACGCTCGCCATGCAGTCCCAGCATGCGGAACTGCAGCAACGTGTCGATGAAGCTGTTGATGCGGTCCGCGAACTGGTCTTTGTAAGCCAGAAAGGCCACGAACATGCCGACGGACATGGTGGAGTCGATGATCGCCATCACTCCCAAATAGATGATGAGCAGCCGGTCGATCCCGAAGATCGAGGATGCGCCCGCCTGAAACCAGACATCGAACTTCTGGACCCGCAATTCGGCGTTCAGGCGCTCCACAAGGTGGTTGATCCAGGTGCCCTGGCGCCGGCTTTCGATGTTCAGCACCTTCACGCTGCCGATGCCGCGCACCGACTCCATGAAATGCGTGTTCTCCTGCGCGGCATGAACGATCGCTTCCTCGGACATGCGGCGATAGGTGCCCCATGTCGAAACACGGAGCAGTGCATAAAGCCCGACGCCCAATAGCGCGAGCCATAGAAGCCAGCCGCCATAAATCCACATCATCGCGATCAAAGCGATCGACATCACACCATCAAGCAGCGCCGTCACTGCTGACGTGGTCACGGTCCGGTGGATCGAATCCAGCGATCCGAAGCGCGAGACGATGTCTCCCACGTGCCGCTTTTCGTAGAATGCCAGCGGCAGGCGCATGAGGTGGTCGAAGAGCCCTACCTTCCATTGCAGGGCGAGGCCCGATCCCATCAGCATGGTGATCCAGCTGCGCACGAATGTTGCCGCCACCTGCAGGATCAGAAGGAATGCGAGCGCGATCACGATGATGCTCAGCAGATCGCGGTCGGCCGCAACTACAACCTCGTCGAGGATCAGCGCGAAACCGATTGGCATTGCGATGACCGTAATCTCCAGCAACAGCGAGATCGCCAGCACCTGCAAGACAGCTGCTCCGATGCCTTTGGTGCGGCGGACCATGTCCATGATGCTGATGCGGACAGTTTCGTCGCGGCGGGTGAAGCTGGCTGTGGGCCACGCTTCCAGCGCAATGCCGGTGAAGTTCTTCGACACCTCCTCCATCGGCACATGGCGACGACCGATGGCAGGGTCGTGGATGACGATGCCCGTTGCGCCGACGCGTGTCAGCACGACGAAGTGGTTGTGGGCCCAGTGCAGGACACAGGGCAGGCGCAGCTTGGAGAGGTCGTCGAGTTCCAACCGCAGGGCGCGGGTGGCCAGTTGCAGCGACTCGCTGATCCTGACCAGATCCTGCAGTGTCGTGCCCTTCATCGAGGCCGAAAAGCGCCGCCGGATCGCCGGCAGATCCATCCGGTGGCCGTGATGGCCCGCGATCATGGCAAGACAGGCAAGGCCGCATTCGGCGCCTTCGCTTTGCAGGATGACGGGCGTGGCGCCGAAGATGCGCGCGTTCAGACGCTGCGCCAACAGCGCGGTCATGACTCGCCCCCCGACACTGCGCCGCGCAGCCCGTAAATTGGTTCGAGAACCCACTGGTAAAGCGGACGCGTCTCGACCAGCAGATGCGCTTCGACCTCCATCCCGGCCTGCAATTCCTCGGTGCGGCCATAGGCGTTCACATGCGGCTGCTGTGGCTGGACGGTAACGCGGTAGAGGACGGGGGCGTCCTGACTGTCGCCGCGCAGTTCGCCGATCCCCTCCGGGCCGAGATTGGCGCGAGAGATCACCGTGACCTCGCCCGGATACTGCCCGAACTTCTGATAGGGAAACGCCTGGTAGCGCAGCAGCACCGGCATTCCTTCACGCAGGAAACCGATGGCGGAGCCGGGCGCGAGCAGTTGCGCGACCAGCGGACGGTTGTCCGGCACGATGGTCAGAAGCGGCGTTCCGGCCGTCACGGTCTGCCCGGCAAGGGTGATGATCCCGGTTACGGTTCCGTCGCGGGGGGCGGTCACCGCAACCTCGCGGCGGGCTTCGCTTTCGGAAATCTGCTGGTCGATATCGAGGATCTGGCGGCGGATGTCGGCGGCCTGCGCCTCGGATCGAAGGTCGAAGGAGGCGAGCTCCGCCTGCAGGTCGTTCAGGCGGCTTTCAGCCTGCACCTTCTCCCGGCTCAGAGCCGGCAGTTGTGCCCGCTCGGCATAGAAGGCGCGCAGGCGTTGCTCGTATTCGGCAGAAACCGCAATGCCGCGCTCCATCAGATCCTTCTGCCGTTCCGCAAAATCCGAAAACTCGCTGATGGTCGCTTGCAGCAGCCGCAACTGCTCGTCGATTTGAGGAATTTCGCGCTGAAGGTCGGACAGCCGCGCCTCGATGGCCTGCTTTTCCAAGGCCCGCATCTGCGTGTCACGCTCCAGCATTTGCGTCAGCTCGGCCCGCTTGTGGGCCAGAATGTCCGAGACCGCCCCCTGGGTAGCCCCGAGCGCGGTCGTTATGTCGATGCTAAGGGTGTATAGCAGGTCTCCTCGCCGCACCTGCTCCCCTTCCTTGACGCGGAGATCGGTAATCCAGCCTGCCTGCGGGGCGGCGACGCGGGTCAGCCCCTCCTGCGGCAGAATGATCCCGCTGACCCGGATGCGGCGGGTGTAATCGGCGAAGGTGACAAACAGCGCGCTTGCAACAACGAAGACAATCGAGAACGTGGCAAAGGCGATGATCGGGATACGTGAGATCACCACAGGACGACCCAGCCACGCTTGCGCGCGTGACTGAAGCGATTCAGGCCGAAACAGTGGCGCCATTCGTCAACTCGTCAGGGATCAGGCCGCATCAAGGCGACGGGATCCGTCACATCGGGACGGGCGGAGGAGGAAGAATGGGGCCCGGGCCCGGATCCGGCGCAGGAATGGAGCGATGGCGGGGGGGCCAGGGGCGCTGCGGCGGGATATCGGGCTTCCGGGGCAAAAGCGGCGGCTGCCGCGGCGGCGGAATGTCCATGCCGCCGCCGGCGACCTGTATCAGCGCTTCGTCAGGAATGATGGTCAGGGCCATTTCAGGCATCTCCCTTGTTGACTGCGTCCATCGCGGAAGGGTCGCAGCAGCCAACGCGGCTGTCTGTAGTCCAGATGTGCTATGCCAACATCTGGTGCTGTTATCCTGTCAATGCATTACCTTAGATAAGAACAGGGGACGTCATGGGGGAGAGCGTGCGCAACCGGATCGTTCTGGCGGACGATCATCCGGTGTTCCGCGATGGACTGCGTCGGATCATCCTTGGCATCGATCCGACCGTCACCATTGCCGAGGCCGGAAGCTTCGATCAGGTGCTGCAGCGGGCACGGGACGGTGCCACTCCGGACGCCTTCATCCTCGACCTGATTTTTCCGGGGTTCGAGCCACCCAAGGCACTGCCCGCGCTGCGGCGCGAGTTTCCGACAAGTTCGATCATCATCGTCTCGATGATGGACGACAGCGCGACGATCCAGAAACTGCTGGACGCGGGCGCTGACGGGTTCGTCGGCAAGGCGTTGACCGCCGAGGAGATGGGGCGGGCGATCCAGGCGATCCGGGACGGCATGTCCGTGATCGCCACCTCGAACTGCACGCTGACCGACACAGCGGATGAGCCGTCCCTGCTGGACGGATTGACACAGCGGCAGATCGAAATTTTGGATCAGCTTTCCGCTGGACTTTCAAACAAGGAGATCGCGCGCAACTTGGGAATTTCGCCCTTCACCGTCCGCATCCATGTCTCGGCGGTGTTCCGCGTGCTCGGCGTCCAGACACGGGCTGCGGCGGCGGCAAAGGCGGCGGCGGCGGGCCTGAACGGCAGCTCGCTGGCCTAGCTAGGCGACTGGCGCCGCGAATTTCTGCGCCATCAGTGCTGCCCGCAGCCGCGCCGGGTGGACGGGCTTCGACAAGATCGGCAGCGACGTGTCGGCCAGTTCCTCGGTCAGACGCGCAGCATCATGGCCCGACATGATGATGGCGGGAATGGGCCGGCCGAGCGTTGCCCGGATGCGCTCGATGCACTCGCTGCCGGCTCCGTCCTCAAGATCCTGATCGGCCAGGATCAGGTCGCAATCCCGTGCCTCTGCGCGGGCCGACGTGTCGTCCTCGACGATGCAACCCCAGCCTTCGAGTATTCGGCGGGTTGCGGCGCGAACCTCGTCGTGATCCTCGATCAGCAGGATCCGCATCCCGGCAAGTGCCGTGACGGGGGATGCCACAGGGGCCGCGAGGGTGGCTTCTTCCTGCGACAGCTCCAGCCCGGATACTTCGATCACGGTGCCGCGGCCGGGTGTTGAGCGCAGGTTCACCTGCAACCCCAGAAGCTGCGCCATACGCACGACAATGGACAGACCCAGCCCGATCCCCTCGCGCGTGCGTCGATGGCGGGGGCTGCGGTAGAATTCGTCGAAAACCTTCGCCTGCTCCTCCAACGCGATGCCGGGGCCGCTGTCACAGATCAGGATCGTCACCTGGCTGCCCCGCCTCCTGCACCCGATCAGCGCCTTGCGGCCAGGCGCGTATTTCACGGCGTTCGATACCAGGTTGCCAATGATGGCAAACAGGATGGCGCGGTCGGTGCGGACAAAAAGCCCGCTTTCCACCACGCGGAGCGTGACCCGTGCTCTCTGGGCTGCCTCGCCATGCTGGGCTGCCACATCCTGCAGCAACGGACCAAGGGCCACGATCTGCTGCTGCGGCACGATCCCGCCACTATCGAGCGTGGAAACGTTCAGCAAGGACCTGAAAAGCCCCGATATGCCATTGAGGGCACGGTCGATGCTGTCCACCATCTCGGCTTGGTCATCGCTCAGTCTGCTGCCTTTGAGACAGGAGGTGAACAGGCTGATGGCATGGATCGGCTGACGCAGGTCGTGGCTCGCCTGCGCCATGAACCGCGATTTGGCCAGACCGGCTTGCAGGGCCTCGTCATGAGCCTGTCGCAGCGCCGACATCAACGTGTATGCGTAGGCAGGGACCATCATGACCATCAGCGCGATGGTGATGAGGATATAGGGCAAGTCGCGCCAATAGGCGCTGAAAAGCGCGAGGCAGAATACACTGGTCAGCGACAGTCCGGCCCCGATCAGCAGATAGGTTCGGCCATATCGCAGGCCATAGCCCAGGGTGATCCACAGCAGCACCACAAAGATCGGCGTCATCACGGCGCCCCCCACGCCGATCAGCACCGTTGTTGCGCCATAATCCGTCGCCATTGCCAGCGCACGGCGCCAGTGCCTGATCCCGGGCCGCCTGCGCACCGACCAGTGGATGAACAATGCGGCGGCAAAGATCAGCACAGTCTCGACCGCGAAAAAGCGCATCAGCGGCTGCCCGATGGCGCTGATGGCGCCCAACAGGCCGATATAACAGGCAATGGCCGCCGCGAGGATCAGCCTGACCACGGCCTGCTGGCGTTCGGTCTCGGCGAAAAAATCCTCGGACCCCCGTAAAGGGGCGGGACGGTTCAACGCTGTCTCCATTCGGTCTGCGAACCTCCCTGGCCGCTTCCGTTCACCCCTGACAGGCGATTTTCGGCTGATAGCTCATTTGAGCTAGATGCCTTGGCCGGCTCGATCCCCATGATTGGTAACGGGTAAGCAAGCCCAGTCAAGACAGGGGTAGAAGCCATGACAACCGTTCAACATCAGACCGAGAGCCTGCGCGAACTGTCTGCCGCCGAACTCGATGCGGTCGGCGGCGCCTGGAGCGTCGGTTCGTCCGGCGATGGTGGCCTTTCCTTCGAGATCGGCGGCTATAGCGGCACGGTCTGGACCGATGGCGCAGCAATCGGATCGCGCAACAGCAACGGCCAATATGTCGTTCGTTACTATCGCTGGTAGTTTGATGGCACGCGATACGGAAATTGCCTGCTCGAACCTGCGCGAAATCAGGCCGGACGAAGCGGTGCTGATCTCTGGCGGCAGGTCGGAAGGCGGCTGCGTCATTCCGCCAGGATTGGCGGACCTTCTGAAAGTCAAACCGAAGTGAGGCAAGGATGCATGAACTGAACAGTGTCGAACAGGCGCTGATATCCGGCGGCGGCCTCGGCTACGGCCAGGTTCCTGGTTTCGATCTCGAGGGACCGCGTGGTCCGAACTACACCCACTCGTTCGGGAACGGCTGGAGCCTGACCTTCGGCTCCACCGTAGACAGATCGGCCCAAGGGATCGGAGTGCGCTTTGTCTGGAAGTAGCGCAAATTCGGACCTGAAGCCGCAGGTGCTTCCCTTCGATCATCTTAAACTCGTCAGCGGTGGCGTGACCGAACGGCCCGACGGCAAAGGCTGCACTGAACCCCGCAAATCTGGTCTCAGGCAGGCTTGAAAAGAACCGGGTCGTCCCGGTTCGGCCGGGGCATCCACAACTGCCGTTAGCCTGTGCTGTTGATCACGAATACTAACCCAGGTTCTGCTCAATGGTGAAAACCTGCGCATAGCCGATCTTCGCGGCCCAGAGCGATTTCAGTAAGAAAAATCATCACCAGAAGCGAGTAAGCTTCCTTAGTTTTCCTTACCGAGTAAATTTACTAAAACCGGCAGGTTCTGCAACGAACACGATAGGCTATGGCCATGGGCAGAATAGCCTCCGTTTTCTTTACCTCCCTTTTGCCAGCAGGAACGACTCCTCGTCGTTGGCGTTCCTGTGCCATGGGACGACCCGACATCAGGACGAGAGTTGTGTCGGTCTGGCAGAAGCTTGCGAGTGCAATCGCAATTCTGGCGGTCGTGATGTTCGTGGCGCATGGTGCAGCTGCCAAAGGCGCACTTCCCCACGCCCACGACCATTCCGTTGCTCCCGCCGAATTATCGCTCATCGCAGGTCATACTCCTGCCGAGCCGGGTGGGAACCATGAGCATTCATCGGCGGTCGGCCACAAGCATGGCACTGCCAAGGATGGAACTGCTCCCTGCTGCGGAGAGGCGTGTCTGCTGGCGCTGATGCCGGACGTGGATATTCATCTGAACGAGCCTTGGGGCGTACGGTCGAAATCCCCGTTCGTTGTCTCCTCATTGGCGGGGCACGACCCTGAAGGGCTGCGTCGTCCTCCACGGCTCCCCTATCGGATCTGATCGCGTTCCATCGGAAGTGAAGCGCCAAGCCTGATTGAAGAGGTGGGCGCCCACTCCCAAGCCTCAGACGGGCGGATTGCGGTCAATGAACGCGAGGTTTTCACCTTGCGTCCTCGATGCGGTGAGACTGGCGCCGCGCTCGCCGCTTCCTGTTTCCGGCGCTTTCGCAACGGAGAAGCCACATGCACCAGATGTCTACTGAAATGCAGAGCTGCATCGACGACTGCCAGCGCTGCCACGGCGTTTGCCTCAGCATGGCCATGAACCACTGCCTGGAGGCAGGCGGACGGCATGTCGAGCCGGAGCATTTTCGGCTCATGATAGCCTGCGCCGAGATCTGCCAGACCTCGGCAAACTTCATGCTGATGGGCAGCGATCTTCACAAGCGCACCTGCGCGGTCTGCGCTGAAGTCTGCGAGGAGTGCGCCCGGAGCTGCGAGCAGGTCGGCGACATGCAGGAATGCGTCGATGCCTGCCGCCGGTGCGCCGAAAGCTGCCGGAAAATGGCCGCCTGAACGCACCAGAAACCAGTTACATCAAAGGAGAACCTTCATGCGTAAGTTCGAGCTAGCCGCCATCTTCGCTGCCCTTCTCGCCGCGCCCGCGGCTCTTGCTCAGGAGAGCGGGACCGGGGGGCAGGCGGGCCACATGGCGGGACAGGGGGGCTCCATGACGGACCTGTCGATCCTGCCGCAGGGCTGCCAGGACGCAATCCAGCAGTCCGGAATGCCGGGGATGATGCAGGGCATGGACATGTCCGGCATGATGGGCGGCATGGAAGGAATGGATGAGGCCCAGCAGGCCTCCATGCAGGCCATGATGGAGATGAACGGCCCGATGATGGCCACCCACACCATCAAGGACCCCGACCTTGCCTTCCACTGCGGGATGATCGCGCATCATGCCGGCGCCATCGCCATGGCCGAAGTCGAGTTGAAGTATGGCGACGACGAGGAGTCGAAAGCGATGGCTCAGAAGATCATTGATGCCCAAGGCCCTGAAATCGAGGAGATGACCGCCTGGGTCGAGAAGAACGCGGGCCAGCAGTAAGGACTCGGGCCGCCGGAGCTTGAAGCTGCGGCGGCCACAACGACAGCAAGGAGTGCCTGGCGCGTCTACAGGAGGTGAACTCATGTCGGTTGTCTCGCGGCGGCCATGCCGGTTCCGACAGGTCGTTCCGGGAAACTCCGAAATGAGGAGCGTTCATCATGACGATTGATGCAACGGCTTCCGCTTCATGATTTTTCTTGACCTTCCAGCGACAGGAAGGTGCACGACAAGCGCGGGCGATTCTCGGGTAGCTTCCAAACGAGGTACATGATGGCCAGCAAGAGCAAAGACCAACACCCAGCCTCCCTCCACATGGAGAGCAGCTCTCGCGACGGCGACCATCAGCATCACCATCACGGGCATGTTCATTCCAGCCACCACGGGTCAGAGCACTCGCACGCCCCGGCGACGGCTCCGAGTGACGGCGCGCATCAGATCAAGGACCCGGTCTGCGGCATGATGGTCGATCCCCATGCGACGCAGCACAAGGCGGAGCACGCCGGCCGGCCTTATTACTTCTGTTCGGCAGGTTGCCGCGCGAAGTTCCTGGCCGAGCCGGAGCGCTACCTCGACCCGGCCGCGGCGGCGGCCAAGGCCGAGCCCGTGCCCGAAGGGACGATCTACACCTGTCCCATGCATCCCGAGATCCGGCAGGTCGGGCCGGGGTCGTGCCCGATCTGCGGCATGGCACTGGAACCTGTTCTGGTCAGCCTGGAAGCCGAGCCCAATCTCGAACTGATCGACATGCGCCGTCGCTTCTGGATCGGGCTGGTGCTGACGATCCCTGTGTTCCTGCTGGAAATGGGAGGGCACCTGCTAGGGCTCGATCACCTCGTCAGCCAACGCAGCTCGAACTGGATCCAGTTGATCCTCGCGACTCCGGTGGTCCTGTGGGCCGGGTGGCCCTTCTTCCAGCGCGGCTGGCAGTCGCTGGTCACGCGCAACCTGAACATGTTCACCCTGATTGCCATGGGCACGGGGGCGGCCTGGATCTACAGCGTCGTCGCGACGCTGGCGCCGGGCATCTTCCCCGACGCCTTCCGCCAGCATGACGGCTCGGTCGCCGTCTATTTCGAGGCGGCCGCGGTCATCACTGTGCTCGTGCTGCTGGGGCAGGTGCTGGAATTGCGCGCCCGCGAGAGCACCAGCGGCGCGATCCGCGCGCTGCTCGACCTGGCGCCAAAGACCGCGCGTCGCATCGACGTGGATGGCACCGAGGAAGAGGTTCCGCTCGATACCGTCCATGTCGGTGATCGTCTGCGGGTCCGGCCGGGCGAGAAGGTGCCGGTCGATAGCGAGGTGATCGAGGGACGCAGTGCCGTCGATGAATCGATGGTGACCGGCGAGTCCATGCCGGTGACGAAGGAGATCGGCGCATCGGCGATCGGCGGGACCATGAACCAGTCCGGTGCCCTGGTGATCGAGGCCCGCCGTGTTGGCCGCGACACCATGCTGTCGCAGATCGTCCAGCTTGTCGCGGAAGCGCAGCGCAGTCGTGCCCCGATCCAGCGGCTTGCCGACCAGGTGTCGGGCTGGTTCGTGCCCGCGGTGATTGGGGTCGCCCTCCTCGCCTTCATTGCCTGGTCGATCTGGGGACCCGAGCCGCGCTTTTCCTTCGGGCTCGTCGCTGCCGTGTCCGTCCTCATCATCGCCTGTCCCTGCGCGCTCGGGCTGGCGACACCCATGTCGATCATGGTCGGCGTCGGGCGTGGCGCCCAGGCCGGCGTCCTCATCCGGAACGCCGAGGCCCTGGAGCACATGGAGAAGATCGACACCATCATCGTCGACAAGACCGGGACGCTGACCGAGGGCCGGCCTGCGGTGACGGCCATTGTTCCCGCAGCAGGTTTCACTGAGGAGGAAGCCCTGCGCCTGGCCGCCAGCGTCGAGCGGGCGAGCGAGCATCCGCTGGCACTCGCCATCGTCCGCGCGGCGGAGGAACGGGGGATCGCGCCCGCGCCAGTCGCGGATTTCGATTCTCCCACCGGCAAGGGCGCGCTCGGCACCGTCGACGGGCGGCGCGTCGCGCTCGGCAACGCGAAGTTCCTGGCCGAGCAGGGGGTCGATGTCGCGCCCTTGGCCGAGCAGGCCGACAGGCTGCGCGAGGACGGGGCGACGGCGATCTTCATGGGCGTCGATGGGCAGGTGGCCGCCATCTTCGCCATTGCGGACCCGGTCAAGCCATCGACGCCCGAGGCGCTTGCCGCCCTGAAGGGGCAGGGCATCCGGGTTGTCATGCTCACCGGCGACAACTGGACGACGGCCAAGGCCGTCGCGCGCCAGCTCGGCATCGACGAGGTCGAGGCGGAGGTCCTGCCGGATCAGAAAAGCGAGGTCGTGCAGCGGCACAAGGCGGCGGGGGAAGTCGTGGCAATGGCGGGGGACGGTGTGAACGATGCCCCGGCGCTCGCAGCAGCCGACGTCGGCATCGCGATGGGCACCGGCACGGACGTGGCGATGGAGAGCGCGGGCGTCACGCTGCTCAAGGGCGATCTCACGGGTATCGTGCGGGCGCGGCGGCTGTCGCAGGCGGTGATGCGCAACATCCGCCAGAACCTGTTCTTCGCCTTCATCTACAACGCGCTCGGCATCCCGGTCGCGGCCGGTGTGCTGTATCCGTTCTTCGGCATCCTGCTGTCGCCGATCATCGCGGCCGCCGCCATGGCGCTGTCCTCGGTCAGCGTGATCGCGAACGCGTCCCGGCTGCGGGGGGTGAAGCTGTGATGACCGGAAGGCGGCCAGAATCGATCGTCAGCACCTTCGACGGGCGGCATCATGTCGCAACCTGCCCTGGCCGGTTTCAGGTGTCGTCTTCCCGCACGACGTGGTGTGATGAGGGCACTGACGGAAAATGGCCGCTTCCCTGCTTCCTGAGCAGGCAGGAAGCCTGAGACGGTCCAGAGGAAGAGAACGAACGGTCCGATGAACAGGGGTGTGGCAAAGGGCATGGGGCTTCGCGGCTGCTGGAGGCAATGGCTCGCGACCGCATTCCTGTTCCTGGCTTTCGCCGCCCTGGGTCTACAGGCCGGAGCCCACTCCCTCCCGGCAGCACACACGGACCATGCCGAGCGGGCTGTCGCCGCGAGCTTGGACCAGGGCTGCGATCATTCTCATGCGCCGTCCGGCTGTGCCCGGACGACTTCCGGAGATCAGGACGGTTCCGGCGGGAGTGGGCCGGGTTCCCAGGACGACTGCTGCGCCCAGTTCTGCACGATCGCCGCCCTTCTGCCGGAGAGCCCCCGGGCCGATCCGCCTTCCGGCGGGGAGACCCGCCTCGGCATCCTGGTGGGTCGCTTGGGGCGGACTCCCGAGGGAATCCTGCGGCCACCCCGTTCATCCATCGTCGTGTGAAGGCGTTCCGGGCCTGACAGGTCCACGCCGTCCGGCCGCCTCGGTCGACAGACCGGAAACGCCATCCAGCCATCACCGATCATCGGGAACCGCGCGTCCGCTGCGTGACGCTGCCTTCCCGTCAGCATGGATGAACAGCAATGAAACGAACTGCAATCGCCCTTTCCCTTGGCCTCGCAGCCGGGCTGCCGACTGTTGCCCTGGCGCAGGCCGGGCATGACACCAACCACCCTGCACAGGCGCAGGAACAGGCCGCCCCGCCTGCCGCCCCGACGATGCCGATGCCGGGTATGCCTGACCAGATGCGGACCATGATGCAGGCCATGCCGGCCGAGTGCCTAAGTGCCATGCAGCAGATGATGCAGGGCGGGATGATGCACGGTGCGGTCGATGCATCGAAAGCTGCCGGCGATGGGAACGCCCCCGAGTTCACCCGCGCCTATGTGGACGCGATGGACGCAATGCACGGGCCGATGATGGAAGGCGTCATGGCCGATGACCCCGACACAGCCTTCGTGCGGGGCATGATCCCGCATCATCAGGGCGCGATCGACATGGCCCGGATCGTGCAGCAACACGGCGATGATCCCCAGACCAGGGCATGGGCCGAGCAGATCATCGCCGCGCAGGAGCGCGAGATCGCCGAGATGGAAGCCTGGCTGAAGGAGAAGGCCCAGTCCGAGGCCATCGACTTCGGCCGGACCGGCGGCACCGTCTGGTCCGCCGACGAAGGCGGCAGCTCCATCAGCGCCCTCGACCTGGGCACCGGGACCGTGACCACAACGCCGATCCCGGTGGCGCCCCATAACGTCGACCTGACGCCGGACGGGCGCTTCCTTCTGGCGGTCGGCACCCCGACTAGTGGCGACCACGGGGATGGGCACGATCATGCGGGCGGCGATACCGCGGGCCTTCTGGTGATGCTCGATCCGCAGGATCTGTCGAAGCCCGCGGCCACGGTCGAGGTCGGCGCGCATCCCGCCCATGTGGTGGCCGACCGGCAGGGGCGCGCCTTCGTCTCGCTGTCGGGCAGCGACGAGGTGGCGGTGGTCGATCTGGCCCAAGGTGCCGTCACCGCCCGCGTCGAGACCGGCGCCTATCCGCATGGGCTGCGCCTCAGCCCGGATGGCGCCGAGCTTTACGTCGCCAATGTCGAGGACGGCACAGTCTCGGTCATCGACACGGCCAGCCTGACCGAGGCGGCACGCATCCCGGTGGGCACGGCGCCGGTCCAGGTCGGCTTCACCCCAGACGGCGGAAAGGTCTATGTCTCGCTGCGCGACGAGAACCGCGTGGCGGTGATCGACACCGCCACGCGCGAGGTCACGGACAGGATCGAGGTCGGTCCCAATCCGATCCAGATGATCGCCACCCCCGATGGCAGGCAGGTCTACGTCGCCAACCAGGGGACCGAAGCCGCGCCGAACGACACCGTATCGGTGATCGACACGGCGACCGGCGAGGTTGCCAGGACGCTGAAAACCGCTTCTGGCGCGCATGGCGTATCGGTTTCAGCGGACGGCGCCTTCGTGTTTGTGACCAACATCGCGGACGACAGCGTCTCGGTCATCGACGTCGCGCGCCAGGAGGTCGTCGGATCGGTGCCGGTGGGCGACCGCCCGAACGGCATCGTCCATGGGTCGTCGAACTGACCGGATCGCAGAAGCTGGCGCCGGGTTTCCTGGCGCCAGTCCGAGCTACAGCTCACCGAACAAAGCCTCTCCGGCACCGCTCGCGCGGCTCACCCGTCGCGCGAGCCATTCAGAGGAAAGACATCATGCGAACTGTTCTTCTCGCTGCAAGTGCCGCGATCGCCACAGGCGGTGCCTGGTGGCTCTGGGGCCAATCCGATGCAAGGCCGGCCGAAGAGGGCCAGGCTCTTGTCGCTGTAACCCTGCCGGCCACGTTGTCACCCGAAGCCCAAGCCGGTCAGCAGGCCTTCGCCGCCAACTGCGCATCCTGCCACGGCATCGATGCCGAGGGGCGGGTGGGGATCGCGCCACCGCTGATCCACATGATCTATGAGCCGAGCCACCACGGCGACATGGCTTTCGTCCTGGCAGCACGCAACGGGGTGCGTGCCCATCACTGGCCCTTCGGAAACATGCCTCCGGTGCCGGGGCTCACAGACCCGGAGCTGGCCGGGATCATCCGCTTCGTGCGCGAGGTTCAGGTTGCAAACGGCATTCGCTAGATCGCTGATCTTGGGCATCCTGGCCGTGATCGGGGGCGGGTCCCGGCTGCATTCTTGCCGTGTCCCTGGTCAGGGTGCACGTGGCACCCTTCAGGGCAAGGGAGGACTGGAATGAACATCGCCGAAGCCGCGCGGGCGTCGGGTCTCACCTCCAAGACGATCCGATACTATGAGGACATCGGTCTTGTGACCCCGCAGCGCGGGGTGAACGGCTATCGCCATTTCAGCCCTGCTGATGTCCACCGGCTGCGCTTCCTGAGCCGCGCGCGACGGCTCGACTTTTCGCTGCAGGACTGTCGCGACCTTCTGATGCTGAACGAAGACACGAGCCGCAGCAGTGCCGACGTGCGCGAGATCGCCGCGCGCCATCTCGCCCAGGTCGACGAAAGGCTGGCTGATCTGGCGCAGCTGCGCACTGCCCTGCAGCAGTTGGTTCAGAGCTGTGCGGGCGATGGGCATCCGGATTGCTCGATTCTCGATGCACTGGCAGGAGATTGCACTGACCCCAGCCGGGCCTAGCCGCCATTCCGTTCGGCCTGGATCACGCGTATCCGCTCGGGCCACGTCGACTTGATGAACCCGAGGATGGCGGCAATGTCGCCGTCCGTCAGGATTTCGCCAAATGCTGGCATGCCGGACGTCATGGACACACCCAGCTCATCCAGGACCGCCTGGCCTCCCCGACGGATGTAGTCGGTCAGCATGGCATCATCGTGGTGCCAGGTGTGGCCGGATGCGTCATGCGGCGGTGCAGGAAGAACGCCGCTTTCGTCGGCAACCTGCCAATCGGGCTGCCCTTCGAGCTGGGCGCCGTGGCAGATCGCGCAATGTTCGGCATAAAGCTCGGCTCCGCGCTGGGTCTGGGCCGAGGTGCTGTGGCTCCATCCTGTCCAGAGGGCGATGCAAACGAGGCCCACGGCAAGCAGTGATGCAGTTGGAAGGAAGAGGGCAGATGAACGGCTTCCAGTCATGCCCGCCAGATTGTGGCCATTCACGCGAAGGTCAATATCAGGAAGTTGTTGGGGCGCCTTGACCTTCCCGCGCTGGAAGCTCCCATCTGCTCAGGCATGAGAAGAACCAAGGAAGGTGTCATGCGTTTCCATCTCCCCAACATGAACTGCGGCGGCTGCGCCCGGAGCGTCACTCGTGCCATCCAGTCGGTCGATGCTGATGCCTCTATCGTCATCGATCAGAACCGTCGCGAGGTCGAACTGACCAGCGATCTGCCGATTGACCGCTTTGCGTCCGCCCTTGCTGCAGCAGGCTTCCCCGTGGTGCCGGCGACCAGCTGAGAACCCTCATTCCGCTATTTCAACCTGGCGGGGCACCGCCTTCGCTGGGCGGCGATCACGGCAAACCGCGGCACAAATGGTTTGAGGTTGCTCGACCACAATCTCGTCAACTCCGTCTTCTGCACCTGCAGGAGACGGAGCCTGCTTTGCAGCGCCGAGGCCGAGTGGCAACTTAGTCAAGCGAACCCCAATGTTGCTGCTGCCAGAACAAGATAGCGGCCAATCTTCGCAACGCTGACGAGGAGCAAGAACACCCAGAAAGACTCGCGCAGCACTCCTGCAACGACAGTCAACGGGTCGCCGATGATCGGCGCCCAAGCCAACAGCAGCGACCATCTGCCGTAGTGGCGATACCAGCCCTCCGCTCGTGCCAGGGCGGCCGGGCTTACCGGGAACCAGCGTCGGGTGCGCAGCCGTTCGATTCCTCGCCCGAGAAACCAGTTGACCACAGAACCCAGCACATTGCCGGCGCTCGCAACGGTCAGCACCAGCCATGGCGGGTGGTCGGTCAGCAAAAGGCCGACAACCAGGATCTCGGATTGCGCGGGGAGCAGGGTCGCTGCGGTGAAGGCCGCCAGAAACAGGCCGCCGTAAACGGCAAGATCAATCATGATGACCGGTCAGGCACGCCGGCCCAGCCACTGCCGACGCGGGTTGTCGATGGAGAGGCTGAACTCCATCACCCTCAAAAGCCGGATACCCTATGTGCGCTGCGGCGGGCGATTGATCGGTCCGATGGATGAACCGGATGCCAAGGCGCTCGCCGCCGCGATGAACGCAGTTCTGCGCCCGGATCAAGCCGGCACCGCCAGAGTGGAAAGGGTCTGTTGAAACCGGTAGCGGCATCTGGAAGCTTCTGGAAAGCGGGAAAGGATCGACATGGTGAAGGCATACGGTTTCCGACCACTCTGGATCGCACTGGCATCAGTCGCTTTCACGCATCTGTCATGGTCCGCATCAGCCGATGAGGCGGGATTTCCTGACGCGGCCAACCGAGCCTGCCGCCAGATTCTGGATACCAGACCGGGTCAGGTTCTCGGAAAAGGGCAGAAGGCGCGCGTGGAGGTCCTGGCGGCGTTCCTCAAGCGGACAGACCTGTCAGCCGATGCGCGCCGTGCCCTGAAAAGCGACATCGCCGCCAGCCGGGATGAACTCAGCCGGAGCCTTCACGCCTTAGAGGAGCTTGCGCCTCCTGCAGGGCAGCAGGACGATTGGGACATGTTCATCACCTTCCTTGAAGCCGAGGTGGCGCAGCAGGACAACCGCGTCCAATGGCTGGAAAACCCGACAAGCAGATTGATTCCGGCGTCCGAGTTCGGACCACCTGCCGAACTGGTCAGCGAGGCGATGGGGCGGCTGGGCTTTGCCGGGCGTGATTGTGAACTGGTCGCGCAGGATGTGGACATTCCCGAGGATCGCCGGATCTTCGTTCAGAAGATCGCAGCCGCCTGCACTGCAATCGTAACCCGCCGATCAAGACAGGATCATGAGCGCAGTCGGGACATTGCAATGGCAGCATTCGTGGATGCGCATCGCGGGACACTGGGCCTGCCCAGACCGGAACTCGATGCCGCGCTGTCCGCCATGGAGACCGAATGGCGGATGTCCTTCGAACAGCTTTCCGAAATTCCGGCCGAGCCTGTTCCTGATCGTGAAAGCTGGGACCGATTTCTGCATTTGTTCCAGCACATGGCAGAGGTTCAACAATCGCGCCTGCTGGTCCTGCGTTCGCCCGGCGCAGATCCGTCTGCGGCTTACAAGGCGGTTCAGACCCCGATCATGGACGTGGACCTGTCGGCACTGGGCCTTGAGAGCACCGATTGCCGAAGCATCCGTTTCTGACCGTCAGCCGACGCCGCGACCGGGCAGGGGCGACAGGCGAAGGTTCCCCTGGGCATCACGGATATCGCGGATGATGGCCTCGGGGATCACCTCGCCCGCACCAAGATCATGACGCAGCCGCACCGCGATGTCCGTCCTGCACGGCCCCTGACCCTTCCGCACCGTGCTGCAGGCAAGGATATAGCTGCGGATCACGTCAAGCCGTTGCGGATCGAGACGCGTGCCGGTCGGAAAGGCAAGCGTTGCAACCTGCCCGCCACCGGGGTCGCCCGCAAGCGCCGTTTCGGCGGCATCGACAAGCCTGTCCCGCATGGTCCTGCCGGACAGGAAGGCGGGATGGACCCTCAGGCTTTCGGCAGGGATGCGGTCGGCCTCCGGCCCGATCCCGGTCAGGAAGCTGATCTCGTCGCTTCGCGCATCGGCCAGCGTCGTGTCGAGGGTCAGCAGGGCAGGGGCACGCGCTGCCCCGCCCGGTTCCGGCAGCAGGATGCGCAGCTTCAGGCTTTGCTGTTCGGGCGTGGCGACGGGTGGCAGGACGGACCGGAACGCCGCGATGCAGGGCGTCAGGCGGTCCAGGGCGGGTTGCTGATCCTGCACGGCAAGGTCCAGTTCGATGACCGCCGTGAAGCCTGGGCCAAGGCCTTCGTCCTGCACCGCCAGCGGCACGACCCCGCACCGGGGGAAAGCTGCATTCAGCGCCCTCAGCTTGGCCCCTGCGGCAGTTCCGTCCGCATAGGCGCGGTGCAGGCGATCCTCGCATGGGGACGCCGGACGGCAGCGGGACGCATCGCGGTCGACGCCGAACCGGATGCGGGTGAAGGGATCGCCCCGGATGGCGAAGACCACGTCGTAATGATCCTTTTGCAAATGCGTGCCGACCAACTCCAACTGGCCGGGATAGGCGGCTTCGGCCAAGGCGGTCGCGGCGTCGATGGCCGCCTGACGATCGGCGCAGGCAGAAACGCAGGCGCAGAGCCACAGCGATAGCAGCCAGCGCCCGGCAAGGCCCGACGCCCTTCCTTTCAGGCCAGCGATCATCCCCTCAGTTTCCGGTGCCAATGCGCAATGCGGGAAGGTTCCCGGACATCAGGGCATGAATGGCCTGATTGAAAGGACGGGGCTTTTCGTCGCGTCCAGTGACGCGCAGGATCGCCGCGCAACCGGATGGCTGGATCTGTGCAACGCGCGCATCAGCCAGATCCTCGGAGGTGCCGTCCATTTCCCGCCACAGGTCCGCGGCACCGTCCGCTGCCACCTGCGCGTCGGCGCAGTCCGCATAAGACAAGGCAAGGACCATGGCAGGGTTCTTTTCCGTATCCAGATCGGCTACTGCGGCACCCTGCCAAAAAGGCAGCCCGCCGGCGGCCGCGGCGGCAGCCTGTTCCAGGACAGCGCGGGCTTCGTCGGGGGTCTTGCCGGCAAGGGCGGCAGGATCGATGCCGCTGCCCAGCCCGTGCCACGGCCCGAGGAAGGCTGCCTGCAGCACCGTGCCCTCCTCTGCCTCCAGCGCGTCCAGCATGATCAGGCCTGCCGGGCTGTCCAGGGCCGAGTGCCCCTCGGCCAAAATCGGCTCCAGCACCGCGGGATCACCCGCCTGCAGCAGGGTCGGACCGGAAAGCGCCACGACCGATGCCTGCCCCATCGGGCCGCGCCACGGATCCGCAGGATCGCGCCCGGCGATGTTCATGACGCCCGGCTCACCATTGGCGATCATTCCCGATGAACGTTCCGCAAAGTCATGGGCGGTCAAGCTGGAAAACGCCGTTGCGGCCGCTTCTCCCTGGTTGAAACCCCAGACCGAGACTGCGTTCGGCGGCTGTCCCATCCCGGCCGCAAATGCCAATTCGGCACTGTCGATCCCGGACTTTTTGGCAAAGCTTTCCGGGGTGCCGACCGCAAGCGCCTCGACCGGGCGGATGCCGCCGCCCAGCAGGACACGGGCCAGCGCCTCGCGGTCCAGCGCGCCGCCGTAGGCCAAAGCAAGGGCCGACAGATCGACATACCGCACAACCTCCGCGCCGATTGCGGAAAACGCCGTATCGGGAAGGACCGACAGCGCGGCGCGCAGGTTTGAATCCTCGGCCAGGGCAGGCGTGGCGGCAACCAGGGCAAGCGCCAGTGCGAACGCGGGTCGGGTCATCATCTTCTCCTTCATCGGGGTAAAAAGGGTGCGGCGGGACAGGTGACCTCGTAGTCCGCCACTTCGGGGCCTGCGGGCCGTTCCACATCCCCGAAGGTCAGGACCGAGGCTGCGGCCGCGTCCTGCACGAAGGCGATGGTGCAGAAACCGAAGCCGGTCCCCGAGCAATGTCCGGCCCCGGCAAAGCCCCTGGCGGCAAGCCGGGCGGCAAGGGGATCGACGGGTGCCGCAAGCCTGTCCGGTTCCCAGCCATGCTCGGCCAGCAGCGCGCTTGCGTCGGCAAGGCTCAGGCCATGAATCAGCGGCATTGTCAGCCGGCCCTCGCAAAGGTCTTCGGCCAAGGGCAGCGGGACGATTACCGGCGCACCTTCGGCCAGCATCAGGTCGGCCACAGGCTGAGACAGCATCCCGCCGTTCCAGATGCGCAAGCGGTCGCCGCTGCGGCGCAGGTGGCCTATCGCGGTGCCGTCCGGTCGCGAACCTTCGGCAAGGGCCAGCAGATCCGGTCCGTCAAAGATGCCGATCCGCCCGCCGTCCAGGATGCAGGCGCCGCTGGTCATCGTCCGGGCGCCGGCGACGAAGCTGATCGCCGTCAATGTGCCCAGCGACGCTTCGTCTGTGATGGCCCATCCCGCAGCGGCGACCATCCGCCCCCCGGCTGTCTGCGGGTCAAGCGCGTGATGCCTGCACAAGCCAAGGTCGGTCGGGGCCGCGGGTTCCGGCAGTTCCGTCCGGGGCGCGATGACCAATCCCGCATCCGGCTGTCCTGCGGCGGCAGGCATGGCGCAGACTGCGGCAAGGATGACCGTGCGTCGGATCAGACTGCAAGGCGGATGCTTTTCGATCATGGACGCCCTCCTTTCCTGCCCTTGGGACGCCGCGCCCCGGCACGATCTTGGCGCAGGATGCAGTCTTTTGTCGATCTTGGCTTTGCTTGCGGCCGTATTTGTGGTCCTCTTGCCCCCTGAGGATGGATTGCGGGGCCAGTTTCTTGCAGGCACCAAGGTTGCGCGATGCCCGGCCCCGGCCGGAGGACGCCGGGGACAGCGACGATACCCTGCTGGAACGTGCGCGGGCGGGCGACGGCGCCGCCTTCGAGGCGTTGCTGGTCCTCCATTACCGCTATATCTTCCGGGTTGCCTTCCGCTGGCTGGGGCATGAAAGCGATGCCGAGGACGTGACCCAATCCGTATGCATGCGGCTGCCGGACGCGATCCGCAGCTTCGACGGCCGCGCGGCCTTCACAAGCTGGCTTTACCGGGTGACGCTGAACGCCGTGCGTGACCTTCAGCGCAGCAGGCAGCGGCAAGCCCGCCTGGCCGATGCCGTCGCCACCCTGGCCGAGGACAGCCACGCCCCGGATCAGGATGACGCGCTGCATGTGGCCGACATCTGGCGGGCGGTCCGCGCCTTGCCGGAAAAGCAGCGTGACGCAGTGATGCTTGTCCATGCCGAGGGACTGAGCCAAGCCGAGGCCGCGCGGATCATGGGCTGCAAGGAAGTGACCGTCGCCTGGCATATCCACAAGGCGCGCAAGGCATTGAGGGAGGTGCTGTGATGATCCGGCCGACTGATCCCCTCGACCTGCTCCGTCGGCTTCCCGCGCCCGAGCCTGACCCCGCGCGGATGCGGGCCACCATCACCGCAGCGCGGGCGCGTTTCACAGAAGGCGCGCCAAGCCGTCCCGCCCCACGCCGCCGGGGGTGGCTGATCTGGCTGGTCCCCGGCGCCACGGCGCTGGCGGCATTGGCCCTGGTCGTCGTGCTGGTGCCGCAAACCGGCTCGCCACGGCTGGCCGGAAATGACCCGACCCAGGAAGAACCCGCCCTTGCGCGCGACGGGGCCGCACCGTCCGGCCCGATCATGGGCGCCCGCCCGCCGCAGGCTGCCGCGCGGTCCGGCACCACGGTGCTGGCACCCGCACGGGTCCACGATTTCGATGGCTTCCAGATCGGCGTCCACGACCAGGACGGCGCGGTCAGCCTCTCGTTTCTTCGGGACGGAACCGCGACACCCTTCGACCGCCGCAGCCTTGACCCCGGCACCGGGTTCGAACTGCTGGACGCTTTCCTGACGATGTCCGCCCAGGGCGAACTGCTGCTGCTGCAAAGCCGCATCGGGGACACGACAAACTGGGACGTGTTCACCGTGGCTCCGGGCGGCATCCGCCTTTCTGGAGCGTTGTCCATGCAGGTCCACGATGCGCCCGACCGCGCAGCCGCCGCCCGCAGGCTGGACGTTCCCCGATAGCGCCCAAGGTCCGCCGTGTGTCCCGCGTCATATGAGGGAACGACGATCTTGGGAAAGGAACGCCCATGCTCCGCAGCACCCTTGCCGCCGCGCTGATCCTGTGGGCCGGTGCCGTCCAGGCGCTTCCGGTGGAACCCTTGCCGGTTCCGGCCGGGGGGGAACAGTTCTGGGGCCTCGGTTCGACCGGCATAAATTGCTATCGCGCGCCTTGCCCATGGCGCGGGGTGTTCCGCATGAACCCTGACGGCACCCGCGACCGCCCCCTGTCCGGCCATGACATGACCGAACTCCCTCTGCTGGAGGCCGACAAGGCCGACCGCACGCGGATCGAGGACGCCTTCGCCAGTGGCGGCTGCGTGGTGGCCGAGGGGCATTTCGAGGGCGAGACGCTGGTCGTCGCGCGCATCGCCGGGGAATGTCACCATTGGGCGCCAAGGCAGCCTGCGGAATGAGGCGTGCGCTGCTCGGTGCCGCGTTGATGCTGGCGGTGGGGGTCGCGGCGCTGGCTTTGTCCGGTCCCTGCGGCCCGGCCGGGCGGCTTGCTGGAGACGGCGGCTGCCTTGCGGCCTTCACCTTGCGCGATCTCGTGGTGACAGGCGACACGCTGGTGATTGACGCCGAAGGCCAACTGGTCGTCGGCGGCATCGATTATCGGCCCGAACGCCGCCTGGGCCGGCTGCAGGCGCAGATGGTGGTGGCCACCCTCAAGCCCGAAACTGGGGCCGAAATTGCCCGCGCCGATCTGGGGATGCAGGGGCGGCCCGAGCAACTGCGGCTGTCGCCCGACAGCAGCCGCATGACGGTCAGCTGCAATGCGCTCTACACCTGTGACCTGCCCGGCGGAAACGAGTCCCGCGAGAGCCGCGTGATCCTGTTCGACCGCGAGGGCGAGCGAGAGTGGTTCGCCGGGATTGAGCACCGCGACGCACCGCCGGATGCCGATGGCCGGGCCTTCGAGCTGGGGTTTTCATCCTCGGGTAACGTGGTCTTCGCCCATGTCGCCTTCGACGCCGCGACCGGCGCGGTGATCCTGACCCGCCAGCAGCCGGTCCCGGACCCGAACGCCCGCCTGCCTGCGGGTGACGAGGTCCCGCTGGGCGACACGCAGGTGACGCTGGACCTGCCTGCAGGGTTCATCCCCTTCCTGCGCCTCGACAGCGCCCGCTCGCCCGAGGGCGAGCGCATCGCGATCCTCGCCCGCCGCTTTTCAGGCCCGGGAAAGGTCCGCGCCGCCATCCGCATCTATGACATTGCCACGGGCCGACTGCTGGCGGCGCATGACATCGACAGCGACCTCGCCCCCGCGATCCTGTGGCATCCGCAACGCGACGCGGTGATCGTGGCCTTGGCCGGAGAGGTGGCGGCAAGCGCGGACAGCGAGCTGCGGATCTATGCGGCAGGGGCACGGGAATGAGACGCAAGCAGATATTCGGGACTGCGCTCGCGGCCCTCGTGCTGGCGGGGGCGGCAGCTGTGGCCGGGTGGCAGGGGCTTCAGACCTGCGGCTGGATCGACCGGGCGCTGGCGCGCTCGGGCTGTCTGGGCACCGTCCGTTTCGACGGCGTGAAATTGTCGTACAAAAGCACCGCGCAACCCATGGGCGACGGGCGCGTGGTGATCGAGGCTGACATGCTTACCGCCGATGGCTGGCGGCCGGGGCTGATCGTCCTCGACCCGGTGACGGGCGACGAGGGCGGGCGCTATCCGCTTCCGCTGAGCGGCGGGACGTAACCGGCCGATTGTTACCGCGGCGGTTGAGCCTTGAAGCGTTGCGCGAGTTCAGGATCGCTAACGAAGTCGTCGAGGAACTGGTGCCAGGTTTCT
>NZ_UZWE01000062.1 GCF_900631945.1 Paracoccus haematequi | reverse complement strand
CATCGCCATGCGTGCTTGCAAGACCGACCGGAGCTTTGAAGCAATGATCTACCTCGCTGCCGCCGTTATCAACTCACGATGAATCCCCACAGACCCTAGAGAATCAGCGGGCTGTTAAGATCCATCGCGGGTTTTGCACCGACATGCTCGACCCGGCGCGACCAGTTCGAACCAAGATAGTAATAGCGCAGGCTGTCGACCTCGGGGCGGATGATCCCTTCCAGGCGCGCCTTCAGCCGGGTCCATTGCGCCGGGTCCACCTCGATCTCGAAGACCGAGAACTGCACCCGCTGGCCGAAATCCTCGCACGCCTTGGCAACCTGACGCAAACGCTTCTTCCCACCGGGGTCCAGCGTCTTCACGTCATAGGTGACCAGGACCAGCATCTCAACTCCAAAACCAGGGCGGATAGGCGTCCAGATCGCCACGCAGATGACGCGCCAGCATCTGCGCCTGAAGATAGGGCACCAAGCCGAACGGCGCCTTTTCCTGCAGGAAAGGATGCTGGCGCTCTTCCTTCTTGCGCTCTTGCCAGGCGGTCAGGACAGTGCGGCGGGCGTCGTCGGTCAGCAGCACCGCACCGCCGTCCATGCGGCGAAAATCCCCCGCTCGCAACTGGCGGCGATTCACCAGGGACAGCGCCAGACGATCCGCCAAGGGTGCGCGAAGCTCTTCCATCAGGTCCAGCGCGAGGCTGGGCCGGCCGGGGCGGTCGCGGTGCAGGAAGCCGACGGCGGGATCCAGCCCGACCGCCTCGCAGGCCGAACGGCAATCATGGGTCAGCAGGGTATAGAGAAAGGACAGGACCGCATTCATCGGATCGAGCGGCGGGCGGCGCGAGCGGCCTGTCCAGCGAAGCTCGGGATCGGGTGAGCGGATGAGGTGATCGAAGACGCCGAAATACAGCGTCGCCGCCTCACCCTCGGAGCCGCGCAACAGATCCACACTATTGTCGGACAACTGCACGCGGCGCAGGATCATGGCCATGCGATCCGTTGCCCGCTCGAGCCCATTACGCGCCTCGGCCGTCATCTCGCCGCCGTAATCGCGCAACGCGCGCCGGATCACCGCACGCTGGTTGGCGATCTTGCCCATGACGATGCCACGCACCACATCCGTCGCGTCGTCGGCAGCCTGATATTGGGCACGCCGCAGCAGGACATTCCCCGCGACCGGCCCCTCGACCCTGGCCTGGAACCGCCCAGCACGATCCAGAAGCACCAACGAGATGCCGCGCTCGGCACAGATGCCGATCAGCGCCGGAGACAGCAGGATCGGCCCGAAGGCGACGACCGAGGCCAGCATATGCAAAGGCACACGCGCCTTTTCGGCCCCCTCGATTTCGGCCACCAGGTTCTCGCCATCCTTCTTCAGGGCGGTCCCCTCGGTCGTGACATAGACGGTGTTCAGCAGCTTCTTCATTCCAGCGCCCTTGCCAGCATACGATCGCGCCATTGCCGCACGGGACGGCTTACCGCCTCGGGCCGGCACAGATCCAAAAGCGAACAGGCCCGGCAGCGGCTGCGATGCGGCGTCGGGGGCGGCGTGCGACGATTGGTCAGGACCGCGGCCAGTTCGGCAGCGGTGCTTTCGGTCAGCGCACGCAGATCGGCATCGAAGGGCACGGTGACTCGGCGTTTGGTCTGGCCGTAGAACAGTGCGCCCTGTGCCACCGGGCGGCCGGTCATCTCTTCGAGGCAGAGCGCCTGCGCGCAAAGCTGCACCTCGTCGGCGCGGTGCAGCTTGGGCTTGCCGCGCTTGTATTCGATGGGAAAAGCGGTCTCGCCATCTGGACCGGGGAGGAACTCGACCAGGTCGGCGGTGCCGGTCAGGTTCAATCGATGGCACGCCAGCGGCAAGGCCATCACCCGCCGCACGCCACGCGCCTTGCGATGACCACCCTTGTCGGCGACGGCGTGCAGGACGTCGCCTTCGGCGGTAAAGCGGTTCTCGGCCCAAAGCCGCTCCAGATGGATCAGCGCGGCTTGGCGCAGACAATAGACCGCATGTTGCAGCGCCGAGAGGGGAATGGGTTCCACGACGCCAGTCGTAGTCACAGCAGCTCGAGGATTTCGACGCCTTCGGGCAGCCTCTCACGGTCGATATGGACGCTGTAGTCGGTGAATTTCCGCGCCGGTGGCAGATTGCTCAGGCCACGGTCATCCAAGGCACGGAATTCGCCATCCACGTTGCGGCCGATCTGAACCAGATCGAACAACCGGTGTGCCGGCGCATTGCCAAGCGCATTCGCATGGCGGAAGACGATCAGCTTGCGCGAGGTCATCTCGCCCCGCGCGGCCGCGCGGTCATGCTCGAACATGTTCGCCAGCGCCTCGAACAGCAGGTCCAGATCTGCTTCGGAAAAGCCCGTACGTTCGGCGAACTTGGCCGAAACGAAACCATGCGCGACATAGAGGCCATAGGGCACGATATGCTTGCGGCCCATCGTACGGTTGTCGGTGCGCTGATCGCTGTCATCCCCCTCGGCCTTCTTCTTTTGCTCGGCCTCGTTGGTGGCCGCCATGCGGGTGATCGAAATCTCGACCGGCAGAACCGGCTCGACCGAATTGGCGAAGGTCATCTGCACCGGCCCTTTGACCTGACCGCAGTTGATGCCCGTGGACATGACGGCACCGAATGTTCGCACGTCGAAGAAATTGCGGCACATGAAGTCACGCAAGGCGGTCGCCTCGGCATCGTCCCTTGGGTTCAGCTTGGCGTCCTTTTTCGACTTTTCGTCGCCACGCAGAGCGACATAGGCCTGGCGGTGTTTCTCGTTGAGGATCGCGCCTTCCTGGACATAGATGTGATGCCCCTCTGCACCCTCTCGCGCTAGTTCGACGTAATTGCGGATCTTCCGCTTCAGGCTGACGTCGGTGACCAGGCCGTGATTCGTCTCGGGATCAAGCCGCGGCAGGTTGCCCGCATCGGGGTCGCCGTTGGGATTGCCGTTCGTCACGTCGAAGATCAGCACGAAATCATGGCGGCGGGAAAGCGTGGTCATTGGGATACCTCGGGGGTCTTGTCATCGTGCTTGCGGAAACTGGCTTGGTGGTAATAGCCCAGTGCAAACTTTGCCTGTGCCTCCTGAGAAAGAGACGCTGGAAAAGGCTCCTTCGAGACGTCGAGCAAATTGGCGATCTCCTGCAATTCAGCTTGCAGATAATGAGCGAACGCCGGCTTGTCCTTGCGGATCCTCGCCAGATGATTAAACGCGTTGCCTGCAAGCGAGCCGAACACGCGCGCTGGCGTGGACGAGGCTGAGCCATAGAACTTGTCGCGAATCGTAGCATTCACACTTTTGCCAAGTGCGGCTCTCTGGATGTTCTCATAGACGGCGAACAGACGCCCCAACACATAGCCCGTGTCTCTGGATGTGGGATCAAGCGCCACCGGGGCCTCCTTATAGTGGAAATTGCGGATCAGGACGGATTTCAGCATGGCGCATCGCAGAGCGTTGATCTCGCCATCGGCGCGCATGCGCATCAGCACCGTAGAAAGCAGGGTCAGCGGATAGGCCGTGCCGGTCAGGATCGCACGCAGCCATTCGCCGGCGATCAGGGGCGGCACATTCTCGCGCTTGCCTTGCGAAGCCAGTTCCAGAAGATAGCGCCACAGCGGCGGCCAGCCATCGCGCGGAGGTGGGTCGATCGCCATATCCGCAAGATACTGCTGGAAGTTCCCGGTCAGCCGACCGAAATCGTCCTGCCAGTAGAAGCGTACCGAAAGCCGGGCGGCATTGGGGGCCAGCCCTAGGATATGAAAGCGCACCCCCTCGGCCAGTTCCGGCGCGACCCGCGACAGGCGCTGACCACTGCGGATGGCATCGAGACGGGACTGGATTTTGGCGGTTTCAAACCTCTCATCCTCGGCAACCAGCTTCTCCTCGGAAGCGGAGTCCAGCAACGCCGCAAAGAAGACCTCTGCCTCTGCGGCCAGGTTCATATCGCTGCAATCCGCCCAGAACACCGTCGAGGCATCGCCGATCTGGATGCGATGGCCGCTATTCTTGTCGAGATAGCGGTTCAGCACCGTGCCATAGGCAAAGGCCGCTGCCTCAGAAACGGGGGCGTTGTCGCCTTGATCGTGACCGTAAGACTCGAAGGCGTCGAGATTGAAGGACACCAGGCTCGCACCCGAGGATTGCGCCCCCCAGACCCCCTTGATCGAGGGATGCAGCCGGGCCACCGGACCGGGCTCGCCCGTCACCAGGCAGACCTGCGGGTCCGAGGCGCCTTCGGCCCCGAGACGCCGCCACAGCGCGCGCGCGGCCGGGCGTTCATGCAGGAAACGCTCGCGATATTCCTCGGCCAGGGCGAAGACGATGTTCTGGTCGCGCATCTCATCGCGCCAGAGGGGTGGAGCGAAGGCGTCCGGGCGCCAGCCGTCCAGGAAGCGCAGGAAAGCCCGCAGGCCAGGATCGTCGATCTCCGCAAGCCATTCCGCGTGGCGAGCGCGGAAGGCGGCATGCTCCTCCGCCGTCCTTTTGCCGTCACCAGCGGTCACCCCCAGCACATAGGCCGACTTGTCCCACAGGAAATTCGGGGCAATGCCGGCGGTCCGCTTTACGGCCTGCGGCACCAGCAGCATCCTGGGGCTGCGTTTCCTGTCGTCGCCGCGCAGATCCTCGACGCTGGCGACCGATCCGTCCGCGTTCAGCAGCACGCAGAAGCCGATCTTCTCGGTCGAGAAGCCGAAGGGCGGTGCATCGGGCAACCGATCATAGGCCCGCACCAACGAGGCAAGCATGCTCATCCCTTCACCTCTGCGCTGCCGGGTTGCGGCACATCCAGTACGCCATCGCGCAGCGCGGCGCGGAAAAACAGCGAGGGCCGACCCGGTTTCCCGTGGTCGATGTCCCACAGCATGAAACCAAGATCGCGTGGCGCGCCGAAACCATGCTCGGCGGTTTCCGCCTTGGGATTGCGGGCGGGCAGCGGCGCCTCCGGCGGGATCAGGTCGAAATGCGCGGTGAATTCACGGGTGCCAAGACAAGGCTGATGAAAGCACTGCCCCCGCGCGGCACGGCGGTTGAAGATGTCCAGATGCTTGCCCGCGCTATCGTCGGGGCCTGCTTTGCCCGTCATGTCGAAATGCGCCTCGATTACATAACGGGGTGCGACCAGGACGGCCGAGGCGCGCTGCTGGCGATCCTCATCAACCAGAAGCTGCAAATCCTCCAGGTCGCCGCGCTTCATCGCCTGCCTGATCTTGCCGGCGGGGGCCTTGTGGCCGACCTCGTTGCGGCGGATGGACTGGAAACGGATCGGCTCCAGCACATGGATGCGGTCGATGACCCAGCGGATGGCGGGCTTCCAGTGGATGGCTTCGAGGATGCCGCGCGCTGCCGAGGGCGTCATCACGTCATAGGACATCCGCTCGACCTTTAACTCGGGACGCGTGAACAAGGCGTGCTGGCCCCAGACATGCAGGCGGATACCGTAAGCCATTATTCCTCGTGCTTTTTTGTCAGCTTATCGCGCAACGAGAGTCAGGCAAGCGGAAATCCGCCTAAAATTACATCGATCACCAGATCGACCGCTCGGTCTCCAGATACTCTGCATGTTCCCACCACAAACCGCTATCCGCATGATAAAGCGCTGTATTGTCCAGCACGCAGAACTGATCCCCTCGCACCGCAGGCTGGTGAAAGGACGCATGGCCTGCCTCGACCAGCAGCGCGCGCGCCTTGGCTGGCATCTGGACGGTATAGACCTGTAGCGCCCGCGCCAGCTTGCCGGAGGAAATATTCTCAAAGGCCAATTCCCGGATCGCGTCCTCTGCCACCGCATCGCCGCGAATGATGACCGGGACCATGGTGGTCTCGATCATGCGAAAGGACTCGGCCATGCTGCGGAAGGGGAAATCCGTGCCGCTGCGGCCAAGGATCATCTGATCGACCATCGGCTGCCCCAGCTGCGCGGACCCGGCCTTCCAGTAGACATGCTCGAACCAGTCGCGGATCGCGGCGGGGGACAGCAGGTCGTCATGCCGCCCGGCAGTGCTGCGCATTGCCTGGGCCAGAGCCTTCACCTCGGCGGGCATCGAACGACCGGGGGCCGAGAAAACCGTCAGCGTGCTGTCTTCGAGCGGCCATTCGCCATTGCGCGACACCCGCCCGGCGGCCTGCACGCAGCTATCCAGCCCCGCCTCGGCCCGCCAACCCTTGGGGAAGGACAGATCCACGCCTGCCTCGATCAGGCTGGTCGCGATCAGCCGGCAGGGCGCGCCAGATTTCAGGCGCGTGCGAATATCGTTCAGAATTGCCCGCCGATGCACCGGATATTGCCGCGTGGTCAGGTGGACCAGCCCCTCAAGTCCCGCAGCCTTGGCGGCGTTGAACAATTCCAATGCATGAGCGCGGCTGTTGACGATGACCATGCCCTGCGGCGTGTCGCGCAAGGCCGCGATCAGGGCGTCGTCGTCCATCTCGCCGCCCTGCACGATGCGGGCGCGGCGCAATTCGCGGGCGAGGCGCACCGGATCGGGGGCCAGTTCGCGGCCTTCCAGCGGCAAGCCGCCCTGCTTCAACTGGCGGCTGTCGAAGGCGGGTTGCGTCGCGGTGCAAAGCACCACCGAACAGCCGTAATGCGCACAAAGCGTGTCGATCATCCGCAGCGCGGGCATCAGCAGCTTGCGCGGCAGGGCCTGCGCCTCGTCCAGCACGATCACGGAACCTGCGATGTTGTGCAGCTTGCGGCAGCGCGACGGACGCGCCGCGAAAAGGCTTTCGAAGAACTGCACATTGGTCGTGACAACCAAGGGCGCGGCCCAGTCCTCCATGGCAAGACGCAGCTTGTCCTTACGCTCCGAGTGGGTCTTTTCGTCGTCGATAGCCGAATGATGCTCCAGCACCGCATCGCCGAAAAGGCCGCGGAAAATGCCGGCAACCTGATCCAGGATAGAAGTGTATGGAATTGCGTAGATAATTCTGCGATGTCCGTGGCGCGCCGCGTGGTCCAGCGCAAAACCCAACGAAGCCAGCGTTTTGCCGCCGCCGGTGGGCACGGTCAGCGTAAAAAGCCCCGGCGACATCGTGGCGCCATCCCGGACATGCGCCAGAATTTCCGCGCGCAGGCGATTGATCCGACCGCTCTGCTCGAACCCGGCCATATGCGCATCGAAGGCGCCTCTCCATTCCGGCAACAGATCGGCCAGGGCCGGCCAGTCGCGATCCGGCCGCGTGCCGTTCAGTCCGGCATAGAATGCCTCGGTGTCGCGGAAATCCGCATCGACCAGACAGGAAAACACCATGCGGGCTGCGACCGACAGGTCGAAGCCGCAAGATGCCGGGCGCATCAGCTTGGCCAGTTCCCTGGCGACCGGGCCAAAATCCGGGCTGGTCGCGGCCGAGATTTCCGGCGCGATCGGGTCGCGGAAGGCATCCAGCCGACGCTCCATACTGCTGTCGGCTCCACGGCGATCGGGCAGCCCGGCGTGATGGCCCAGGATGGCATAGCCGATCACTTCGGAAATCGGTCGCAAACCGGCAGGAGTCCGGGCATGCAGCAGGGCAGCCCCAGCCGTCGAATGATCCACACGCGATTTTTCGCCAGAGAGGATGCGATCAAAGGCGGGGTCGTATTTGCCAAAGTCATGGAAAAATCCCGCCATATGCGCCGCCGCCCGCAGCCCGAGGGGCGCAGCTCGTTCGGCAGCCAGAGAAGCCGTATTTTCCAGATGGTCGGCCAGCAATTGCCAATCGCTTCGATCCTCACGAATACCCGAATGCGCATAGTATTTCAAAATCTTCATTCCTCCAGCCGCAGGCTGTTGACTGGTAATGATTCGAGCAACGAGTATTACCGGCGTTGGGGCAGAGCTGCTCCTACTCGCAAACCAGTGCTTTCCGAGGTCTTAATTCCCAGCCTCGGGTGGATCCGGTTCAGGATGAATCGATCCGGCTCTGAAGTCCAGATTTCGCAGATGTATTCGTAGGGCGTAAGACCACCCAGGGTTAAGACCACCCAGGGTTTTGAGTCGACGGGCAAAGTGTCGGCTGCCATGAAGTCGGCAAGATGCGTGCGCCGTTGCTTATGGCTGTCATGGTGGAAGCGCCTGACAGTCGCCTTCCTAATCGTGCGGTTCATCCGCCCTGCGTCGGACGGATGAATTTCGCAAGGATGCGGTGCGGATCGCGCTGACCAGTGGGCTTTCGCAACGTCAGATGGCGAATGATCTCGCGGTCGGCTTATCGACCTTGAACAAATGGCTGACACGGATGTGGCCTCGGCTGAGGATCGTAACCTGGCGCGAGAGAACGAGCGGCTCCGTCGCGAGAACCGCATCCCCCAGGAGGAGAGGGGCATCCTAAAAAGCCACCCAGTTCTTCGCGAACCACAAGCCGTGAGGTTCATGCCCGTGAACAAAGCAGGGACGTTTACAGGGCTTGTCGGCATTTTCAGCAACGGGCGCAGGATTGCAAATCCGTGAAGACCGTTCGATTCCGGTACCCGCCTCCAAGGTTTCCTTGAAATCCGATGCCGTCAGGCCTTGATTTCGCGGCGAAAGCGGACGGAGAGCTGCCAGGGCGCGCCGAAGGTCAGCCACAGGACGGAAATCCACCACAGCGCGACCATCGCCCAGACATCGACCGCCATGCGGCGCGCGATGCCTTGGTCCAGGGGGTTCATCTGGAAGGCGTCGCCCATCACCGACAGCAGCACGCAGGCCAGGAAGGAAAACAGCCCGCCCCGGCCGATCTGTTGCAGCGCCGTCCCTAGGCGGCTGGCGGCCATGCGCTCCATGATCCCGGCCAGGGGCACGGCGACCAGCCAGCTTGCGCCCATGATCGCCATGTAGCGCGTGCCGTCCAGATCCCACTTGCCGATCTCTCCGCCATAGACCAGGCGCAGCGCGTCCCGCAGGGGCAGCGCGGGTTCGCCGAACTTGGCGGCGATAACGATGGCGCTGCCGAAGGCGAACATGCCCGCCGACAGAATCGTCAGCAGCCGCCTGTGCGGCATCAGGACCGGCATGACCTGCTTGCGGAACAGGCCCATGGCGATGCCCGAGAAGAACAGCATCTGCCAACCGAAGGGATTGAACAGCAGCCCGCCCAGCCGGTGGTTCGGCACGAAGGCGTTCAGGACCGGGGCAAAGCACCACAGGGCAAACGATCCCGCCGCGAAGCTGATCGGATGGCGCAGCAGCAGCGGCACCAGCACCGGGACCGAGGCCAGCAGGATCACATAGACGGCCAGCACGTCCAGCAGGTTCGGCTGCAACCACATGCTTGCCAGCACACCGAAGAACCCGACCGGGTTTTCCAGGATCCACACCGCGTATTGGTGCCAGATCGCAGTGTGGTCCATGTCCAGGGCCAGCAGCCCGGCCGAAACCAGGGCCATCAGCAGCCCGCCGAACACCAGGGCGCGCCACACCTCGAACGCGCGGCGGGCGAAACGCCATTGCGCGGCGCGGCGGCCGTGCTTCGTCTCGACGGACAGCCAGACCATGCCGACCAGAAAGCCCGACAGCAGCACGAACAGTTCCGCCGCGTCGAAGATCGCGAAATTGGCCAGCGTGAACCGCCGCAGGGCCGAAATCGGCATGTGATCCAGCATGATGCAGACCAGCGCATAGCCGCGCAGCATGTCCAGGGCGATCAGCCGGTTCATGAGGGAAGGACGCTCCACTGCCGCAGCAGGGCGGCGTCGGAAACCAGGGCGTCGGTCTCGTCGCGGGTCAGATAGTCCAGGGCCTGCGCCCGGCTGCGGGCATGGGCGATCTTGGCGGCGGCGGTGATGCGGGCCAGGCGCTTGTCCTCGGGCAGGGCAGGGTCTTCGGGCAGCAGTGCGACATGACGGCCGATCCGGTCGGCATCGCCGCCGAAATCCAGCAGGCCCGCCGCGCCCTTCAGCGGCCGGGGCATGGCCCTGACGACGGCATTCGCATCCGAGAGGATCGCCGGGGGATCGCGCTCCTCGGGCGTGACCAGCAGGCCGCGCATCCGCGCCCAGCGGCCGAAGACCGGGCTGGCGGAATAGCGCGAGGTGACGGGCGACAGGATCAGCCCCGCCAGGATGGGCGACAGCCAGATCAGTTGCGCGGGCGAGAACTGCGCCAGCACGATCAGCGTGCCGATGCCCAGCATGACATGGACCCAGTGCCGGGCGATCACCACGTTCCAGTCGGGCATGGATCCGGCCCGGACCTGCGCGTTCCAGCCGCTGTCCCGCCCGCGCAGGATTTCATAGATCTGGCGGGTCTGGATCAGCATCTGCACCGGGGCGATCAGCGCCGAGAGCAGGATCTCGAACAGGGAACTGGCGAAGATCCGCACCGGCCCGCCGGAATTGCGCGCCAGGGGACGCATCCAGGCGCGGAACGTGGCGATCAGCTTGGGCAGCAGCAGCAGGGCCATGGCGGCCGCGAACAGCCACAGCATCCTTTGTGCGTCGAAGACCGGCCAGTCGGGGAACAGCTGATAGGCGGTCGGGAAATATTCCGGCGTGGACAGCAGCACGGTGGCCGAAAGCACCAGGCCCACCAGGATCAGCGCCAGCCACAGGGGGCTCATCGCGAAGCCCAGGATGCCGATGGCGAAATGGGCCAGCGTGATGGCGCGGGCGCCGCGCATCCCGAACAGGCGGGAATGTTGCAGGTTGCCCTGCGCCCAGCGGCGTTCGCGCGCGGCCATGTCCAGAAGGGTGGGCGGGCAGCCTTCGAAGCTGCCGCGCAGGTCGTGGTCCAGCCGCACCTTCCAGCCCGCGCGGCACAGGGCGGCGGCTTCGACGAAATCGTGGGACAGGATGGTGCCGCCGAAGGGCGGCTTGCCGGGCAGGCGCGGCAGCCCGCAGGCCGAGGCGAAGGCCGACATGCGGATGATGGCGTTGTGGCCCCAGAAATTGCCGGTATCGCCCGACCAGGCGGACACCCCCCGCGCGATCATCGGGCCATAAACCCGGCCCGCGAACTGCGTCAGGCGGGCGAAGATCGTCTCGCCCCCCACCAGGATCGGCATGGTCTGGATCAGCGCCAGCCGGGGATCGGCGGTCATCCGCGCGGACAGCGCCCGGATCGTCGCGCCGGTCATGATGCTGTCGGCGTCCAGGACGACCATCTGGTCATAGCGCCCGCCCCAGCGGCGCACGAAATCGCTGATATTGCCGGTCTTGCGGTCCTCGTTGGTGATGCGGCGGCGATACCAGATCGGCAGGGGCGACAGCTTGCGCGCGGCGTCGATCACCAGCGTCTCGTTCACGGCGATCACCGGGTCACGGCTGTCGGACAGCACGAAGATCTCGGTCCGGCCCGCCATTCCCTCGCGCTCAAGCTCGCGCGCCAGGGCGGTCAGCAGGCCGATGCTTTTCTGCGCGTCCTCGTGATAGATCGGCATCACCACCGCAAGGCGCGCGTCGTTCGGGCCGTCGGGCGTCGTCAGGCGGGACGCGAACAGCCCGGCCAGCACGTTGCAGAACGAAAAGCCGACCCAGGCGAAGGTGGGCACGAACAGCACCAGCAGCGCCCATTGCATCGGCGTCGGGTTGTCGCCGAAGGTCCGCAGCATCTGCTGGAAACCGACGAAGGCGATGGCCGCGGTGCCGCCAAACGCCACGAGCCGCGCCATCCAGACGCGCCAGCCGTTCCGCTGGCGCGGAAAGGCCAGCCGCGGCGGCGCGCCGAAATCCTGCACCGGCATGGCCAGGGGAGATTCGGGCGGCGTGGCCGAGGAAACCGCCGGATCGCCGGAACGCGGATCTGCGGGGCTCATGCGGTCCAGCGCGCCAGCCAGGTTTCGCTTTGGGCCACGCCCTCGGGGCTGGTCAGCACCGCCTGCAAATCCGCCAGAGTCGCGGCGCCCGGTTCGAATTCGAAGGCCAGCCGCAGCACGCCCTGATCCACCAAAGGCTTCAGATAGGCATGGATGATCGTCCCCGCCGAGGTCGTGACCTTCGATTCCGGCATCGCGTCGGTGAACAGGGACAGGTCGAAATCCACGATGACGCTGCGCGCGGCGGGAGAATTGATCGACCGCCCGCTGCGCACCTGCCGCACCTTGGCCAGGGGCAGGTCGTTGGCGGGCAGCGGCGCGAAGATCAGGCGATACTGGAATTCGTGGCGCTTGTCGCGGGCCAGCGGCTCCTTGGGGATCCAGCAGCTGACGATATTGTCGTTGAATTCGTTCTCGACGGGGATTTCGACCAGCCGGACCTCGCCCTCGCCCCAATTGCCCTCGGGTTCGATCCAGGCCGAGGGGCGCAGGTGATACAGCGCCTCGGGATCCTCGAAGGCGTCGAAATCGCGGCTGCGCTGGACCAGCCCGAAGCCGCGCGGATTGTTGTCCACGAAGGACGAGATCTGCAACGTCTTGTGCGCGCCCAGCGTGCGCCACAGCGCCTGGCCGGCGCCGGTATGCATCTGCAAGCCGTCGCTGTCATGGACGGCGGGGCGATAGTCGTCCACCGCGCGCCGGCTGGCGGGGCCGAACCAGAACATCGAGGTCAGGGGCGCCAGCCCGGTGTTTTGCAGATCGACGCGCGGGAACAGCGCCACGCGGGTGCGCACCACCGTCACCGCGCCGGGATTGACATCGAACTGATAGGCGCCCGCGACCGACTTGCTGTCCAGCACCGCATAGATGCGCACCCAGTCCGACCCGTCGGTCGGCTCCTGGATCCAGAAATCGGTGAACAGCGGGAATTCCTCGCCATCGGGGCTGCCGGTCTTGATCGCCAGCCCGCGCGCGGACAGGCCATAGATCGTGCCGCGCGCCACCGCACGGAAATAGGTCGCGCCCTGAAAGACCAGGAATTCGTCCATCACGCCGGGGCGGTTCAGGATCGTGCGCAGGCGAAAGCCCGACCAGCCCATCTGGCCCTTGGTCTGCACATCCGCGCCATCGGGAAAATGCGACGGGTCGAACTCCAGCATCGAGGGGTCGAATTCCAGCCGGTGCGGCACGCCGTCGCGCACGATGCTGATATTGACCGGCTCATAGAAGATCGCGCCGGGCGGCAGCAGATCCATGCCGAAGCGCGGATTGCCCGCGAAGGGATCGCGGTCGCGGCGGAACCGGATGGCGCGATACTGGTCATAGGTCAGGTTCGCGAAACTGCCCACCTGTTCGGCCACCGGCTGTTCATAGACGCGGGTGGCGCGTTCCGCCGCAAGGGCCGCGACCTCCTCGAATCCGAAGGTGGTCGGCGGCGCGGGCGGAGGGGTGTCGGTCCCTGCCCCGGCTGGCGCCGTTCCGGCCGGTGCTGTCTGCGCCTGCGCGGGCGTGGCGACAAACGCCCCCCCTGCGGCCAGGGCGGTCGCTGCGTTGAGAAAATGACGGCGTTTCATATCAGGTGATGCTTGCCAAAAACCGTTTCATTATAAGGATGCTGCGGGGGCGCAGCAAGGCGCAAGCCGAAGCCCGCGGGGCCAGTCCGGGCTGGCGCGGCAGCCCCGTCCCTGCCCGGTTTCGCGGCTTTCCGCCTATTGCTGCGCCAGCCATTCGGTAATGGGGCGGCGCAGGTTCGGCTGGCCCGAATCCAGCCGTTCGTCGATCAGCTTGCGCAGGTCGGCCAGCGAGACCCTGCGGATCAGGTGCTTGACCGGCCCGATCGAGGCCGGACGCATCGACAGGCGCGGAATGCCCAGGGCGGCGAAGGTCAGCGCCTCGACCGGGCGGCCCGCATCCTCGCCGCAGAAGGACAGCGGCACGCGCGCCTCCTCGCAGCGGGCGATGATCTGGCGCAACAGCAGCAGGAAGGACGAGCTGAGCGTGTCGTAACGCCGCCGCACCCGTTCGTTTTCCCGGTCGGCGGCAAAGAAGAACTGCTTCAGGTCGTTGCCGCCGATGGAAATGAAATCGCACATCTCGAAGAACTTCTTGGGCGCGAAGGCGAGCGACGGCGTTTCCAGCATCGCGCCCACGCGGATGTCGCTGGGCATCGGATGGCCGACGCGCTGTTCGCGCGACAGCTCCTGCATCAGGATCTTATAGGCGGCCTCGTATTCGCCGATATCGGCGATGAAGGGGAACATGACATGCAGCGGGCGCCCGACGGATGCCCGGATCAGCGCCTGCAACTGCATCCGCAGGACGCCGCGCTTGTCCAGGCCCACGCGGATCGCGCGCCAGCCCATCGCGGGGTTCGGCTCGTCCTGCGGCTTCATATAGGGCAGCACCTTGTCCGACCCGATGTCCAGCGTGCGGAACATCACCGGCTTGCCCTGGGCGTTGTCCATGACGCGGCGATACAGTTCGGCCAGTTCGCCCCGGCGGGGGACGTGATTGCGGATCAGGAACTGCAATTCGGTGCGGAACAGGCCCACGCCCTCGGCCCCCGAACCGGCCAGGGACGGCAGGTCGGCCATCAGCCCCGCGTTCATGTAAAGCTGCACGGTCGTGCCGCAGGTGCCCGTGGCAGGCAGCCCGCGCAGGCTGGCATAGCGGTTCTGCGCCTCGGCCTGCATGGCGATCTTGTCGAGAAACGCCTTGTAGACCGATTCCTCGGGGCGCAGGTGGACGATGCCTTGGTCGCCGTCGACCAGGATCGTATCGCCGTTCAGCGCCTCGGTCGTGATGCGAGAGGCGTGGATGATCAGCGGGATCGCCAAAGCCCGCGCGACGATGGCCGCGTGGCTGCCGACCGACCCTTCCTCCAGCACGACGCCGCGCAGGCGCCGGCCGTATTCCAGCAATTCGGCGGGGCCGATGTTGCGGGCGACCAGGATCGGGTTGTCGGGCATTTCGGCGCCGGTATTGGTGCCCTGCCCGGTCAGGATGCGCAGCAGCCGGTTCGACAGGTCGTCCAGGTCGTGCAGCCGGTCGCGCAGATAGGGATCGGCGGACATCTCCAGCCGGGCGCGGGCGGCAGACTGTTCCTTTTCCACCGCGGCTTCGGCCGACAGGCCCAGGCGGATGTCCTCTTCCATGCGCTTCAGCCAGCTGCGCGAATGGGCGAACATGCGATAGGTTTCCAGGACGGCGGTATGTTCGCCGTCGCCGCCCATGTCGGCAGCCGCGACCATCTTGTCCACGGTATTGCGCAGCATCGCCACACCCTCGTGCAGGCGCGCGATCTCTCGGTCGGGATCGTCGCCCACCGGGTTGGTGACGACCACGCGGGCCTCGTGCAGCCAGACCCGCCCTTCGGCCGCGCCCTCCTGCCCGGCGGACCCCCGGATCATCAGCGGGAAACGGTGCTTGGGCGGCAGGCTGTCGGCCTGGGTGCCCTGGAAGGCGCCCAGTTCGGTCATTTCGGCCAGCACCATGGCGACGACTTCCAGGCCATAGATCTCGTCTTCGGAAAACAGCCGCGCCTCGCGGCACTGCACGACCAGAACACCCAGCTTTTCGCCGACCCGCTGGATCGGCACGCCCAGGAAGCTGGGAAACACCTCCTCGCCGGTTTCGGGCATGAAGCGGAAACCGGGTTCCGAGGGCGCGTCGGCGGTGTTCACATAGCGCCCGGTTCGGGCCACCCGGCCCACCAGCCCCTCGCCCAGGCGCAGGCGGGTGCGGTGGACGGATTCGGGGCGCAGTCCCTCGGTCGCGCACAGTTCCAGGGTGTTGGGATCGCGGAACAGATAGATGGAACAGACCTGCGTTCCCATCGAATCGGCGATGTGATGGGTGATCTGGTCAAGCCGGTCCTGGCCGCCGCCGGGGGCGCCCAGGATTTCCTTCAACCGTCGCAACAGCTTGCGTGAATCGCTGTCCTTGCGGTCTTGCATCGCCTGCCTTGCCCTGCCTTGCTTTTGCCCGCAGATGCCGTCCGGCACGCCGTGGCGAAGATATCAGGCCGCTTCCAGGCCAAAGGCATCATGCAGCGCCTGCACCGCCAATTCCATATATTTGCGGTCGATCAGCACCGAAATCTTGATCTCGCTGGTGGCGATGACCTTGATGTTGACGTTTTCATCGGCAAGCGCCTTGAACATCTTCGCGGCAACGCCCGCATGGCTGCGCATCCCGATCCCCACGACCGAGACCTTGGCGACCTCGGTATCGACGACCAGTTCGTCATAGGCGATGTGGCCCGCAGCCTTCGCCTCTTCCATGGCGCGCTTGGCGCGTTCGACCTGGTTGATCGGCACCGAGAAGGTCATGTCGGTCACCGAACCGGGGTGATCCTCGTAATCCTTTTCGGAAATGTTCTGGACGATCATGTCGACGTTCACGCCGGCATCCGCCAGGGGCGCGAAGATGGCGGCGGAAATGCCGGGGCGATCCTCGACCGTGACCAGGGTGATCTTGGCCTCGTCGCGGGACGAGGCGACGCCGTTGACGACTTTGGATTCCATGATTTCCTCCTCGGCACAGATCAGGGTGCCCGAATTTTCGTCCGTGTCCTCGAACGAGGATAGCACGCGCAGCCGCACCTTGTAGCGCATCGCAAGCTCGACCGATCGGGTTTGCAGCACCTTGGCGCCCAGCGAGGCCAGTTCCAGCATCTCCTCGAAGGCGATCTTGTTCAGCTTGCGGGCCTTGCTGGTGATGCGCGGGTCGGTCGTATAGACGCCGTCCACATCGGTATAGATGTCGCAGCGTTCGGCCCCGAAGGCGGCGGCGAAGGCCACGGCGGTGGTATCCGACCCGCCCCGGCCCAGCGTGGTGATGCGCCCGTCGGGGCCAAGCCCCTGGAAGCCCGCGACCACGGCGACCTTGAAGCCCTCGGCGAATTTCTGGTCGATATTGGCGCGCGGAATGTCCACGAAACGCGCGGCGGAATGCTGCGCGGTGGTGTTGATCGGCACCTGCCAGCCCTGCCAGGACCGCGCGGGCACGCCCATTTCCTGCAAGGTCAGCGCCATCAGCCCGGCGGTCACGTTCTCGCCCGAGCTGACGACGGCATCGTATTCACGCGCGTCGAACAGCGGCGAGGTCTGCTCGACCCAGCCCACCAGTTCGTTGGTCTTGCCCGACATGGCGCTGACGATGACGATCACGTCATAGCCGCGCTCGACCTCTCGCTGGACCTTGGTGGCGGCGTTCTTGATCCGGTCAAGATCGGCCACGGAGGTTCCGCCAAATTTCATCACCAGAAGCGGCATCGCGGGGTCTCCGACCTGGGGTTGCCTGTTCGGCGCGGCTTTTATGGGCGGGGGGGCGAAACCGCAAGGGCGGAAAAAGGCGGCGGAAAACCGCAGCGGGTCAGAACGGCACGGAACTGCCGTCGAAGGCCAGGAAACAGCCGCTGCTGTCCGTGTCCAGCTCGGCAAAGCGCTGCATCAGCCCCGCTACCGATTGCCGCACGTCGATCTCGGCCCCCGCCCCGCCCGTGTCGGTCCTGACCCAGCCGGGGTGATAGATGCCCACCGGCAGGTCCAGATCGGCCGCCAGATTGCGGCCCAGATTCAGCAGCGCAGCCTTGCTGGCGCGATAGGCATAGGATCCGCCCGGCGCGCGCTGATCCGACCCCATGGCGCTGCCGATCAGCGCGATCTTGCCCCCACCGCGCCGCAAGGCGGGCAGGCAGGCCTGCACTGTCAGGAAGGCGCCGGTGACGTTGACCGCGAAAGTCCGAGCCCAGAGTTCGGCGGTCCGCTGGGCATCCGCCGACGCCTCGTCGTTATAAATCCCGGCGTTGCAGACCAGCAGGTCAAGGCTCTCGCCCTCCAGCCGGTCCCGCAGCGCATCGAAATCGGCGGGCCGCGTCACGTCCAGCCGCCATTGATCGCCCACCGGGTTGCGGTTGGCGCGGATGACGCGCTGTCCCGCCGTTTCATACGCCAAGGCCAGCGCATGGCCGATACCCCGGCCGGCGCCCGTCACAAGGATCGTCATCAGTTCGCCTTCTGTCGGGGAATGAAGGGCAAGGGCGCCACCGGCACCCCGTCCTCGATCAGCTTGCGCGCATCCTCGATCTTCGCCTCGCCATGGATCGCGCGGCTGGGGGCGCGGCCTTCGTGCATGGCCCGCGCCTCGTCGACGAATTTCAGGCCGACGTAATCGCTGTTCGCCTCGACCTGCTGGCGCAAGGCGCGCAGGGCGGCCTCGGCAGGGCCAAGGGCCGGTTCCGAGGGCTTGGCGGCGACCGAGGGCGCCATCAGGGTCTTTTCGACCTTGGCCGATCCGCAATGCGTGCAGGCGACATGACCGGCCGCCCGAGTCGTCTCGAACGCGTCGGACGAACGGAACCAGCCGTCGAAATCATGGCCCTGGTCGCAGCGCAAAGCATAGCGGATCATCGGTCGAACCTTTCCCCTTCCCTGCCTATATCGGGTCGGCGCGGCCGTCCCGCAAGTTCCCGCAGATGCGCGATCAGGGCCGCCGGATCGCCCGCGCGCCCATCCAGCACCGCGCGGGCCGCCCGCCCCATCCGGCGGGCCTGCGCCGAATCCTCCGCCAGCCGCGCCGCCTGATCGGCCAGTCCGGCCGCATCGACGGACCATGCCCCGCCCGCATCGTCCAGGGCGGCATAGGCATCGCGGAAATTGCCGACATGCGGGCCGTGCAGGATCGCGCAGCCATGGGCGGCGGGTTCCCAGGGCGTATGCCCGCCCCGGTCGGTCAGCGATCCGCCCACAAAGCAGATCCCCGCCGCCGCATACCAGCGGTCCATTTCGCCCAGTGTGTCGGCCAGCAGCACCGCGCCCCCCGTCCCGCCCTGGGATCGCCGCTCGAAGGCCAGGCCGCGCTGCGCCAGCAGAGCCGCCACCGCATCGCCGCGCGGCGGATGGCGGATGGCCAGGATCAGCCGCAGGTCGGGGCGATGCCGCCGCGCCTGCGCCCAGGCGTCCAGAACCGCCGCCTCCTCTCCCTCATGGGTCGAGGCCGCCAGCAACGTCCGGTCTCGGTCGGGTCCGGGCGGGGGCGGCACGATCCCGGCCGGGGTCAGCAGCTTCAGGTCCAGCGGCGGCAGGATGGAGGCGGCGGGCAGCCCCAATCCGCGCAGCCACGATTCGCTGTCGGGATCCTGCGCGGACAGGGCGGCAAGCCGCCGCAGGGTCGGGCCGATCAACCCCGGCAGGCGCGCCCATCGCGCGGCGGAACGCTGCGACAGCCGCGCGCCGATCACCGCCTGGGGAATGGCGCGCGCCGCCAGGGCCTGCGACCGCAGCGGCCAGAATTCGGATTCGACCGTCACCTGCAATCGGGGCCGCACCCGGTCCAGGAACCGCGCCAGCGCCCCCGGCACATCCAGCGGCGCCAGGCGCGCGGGCAGCCCCCAGCCCGCGGCCCGGTCCCGCCCCGTGGTGCTGTTGGCCGTCACCAGCACCCGATGCGTCTGCGCCAGGGCCGCGATGACCGGCCGGGCCGAGGTCAGTTCCCCGACCGATGCGCCGTGGACCCAGATATCGGCGGGCGCCACGGCATCCAGGGCCAGCCGCTGCCGCAGCGCCTCGGCCCCGCCCGCCAGGGCGCGCAGGCGAAGAGAGGCTTCGACGACATGGGCAAGAGCGCGATAGGACATGGCTTTCCAGACAGCACGACCCTGCCGCTATAGCCCACGAAGCCGCCGCCATGAAGGCCGGGCGGAACTGAAAGAATAACCCCACGTTAGCCCTTCAACTGCACAACATCCGAAGGAGGTTCTCATGAAAGGTCTTGTCGCCTGGTGGCTGGGCGTGCCCGTGATCGTCATCATCATCCTGTATCTGACGGGAATCTTCTGAGGCGAGACCCCGACCAACCTGATGAGCCGTTTCCTAGGAAGCGGCCCGTCAGGCAACTTAGATTACGTCATATTTTTTAGACTTTCAGGAATCATTCCCCGCCAGTCGCCCAAGACCGCCATTCTGAACATTTGATCCTCAATGGAAATCCGGCGATTTCGGGATCAACCTGACATCGCGCGAATGGATCTGGGGGCGATCCGACAGGGCGCGGGCAGATCGTTCGACCCCGACAGGGGCTTCAATTCGCCCGACAAGCGCGCTCACAGGTCGCTGCTGTCGGCCAGCCCAGGCATCCGCACCGGCTGGTCCTAGTCGATCTCTGACCTGCCACGGATCTTCCGACGATCCGGCATCTGTATCACAGGCGCCAGAGGCCGCAGGACATGAACAGACATACATGACGGCGGCAGATGTATGTTTATGTTTTGCTCCACGCCTCGCGAGATGAATCGACAATTTTCGCGCGGGACGGATGTCTGTGAATACAGTATTGAGAAAAAGAAAAAAAGGCCAAGGCAGCGATGCCTAAGCCCTTGTTTCAAATGGCGGACCCGGAGCGATTCGAACGCCCGACCCCCAGATTCGTAGTCTGGTGCTCTATCCAGCTGAGCTACGGGTCCGTCGTAGGGCGGTCATGTAGCCGCCCCCTTTGCGGGATGCAAGGGGGCGCGGCGGAAAAAACGCCGGCGGCCCGATTTTATCGGCCCCCGGCCATCTGCCGCGCGGGAAGGATGGCCATGTCGCGCGGGATGTGGATCATGAATTCGCTGCCCTCGGCATCGCTGCGCACCAGATCCAGCCGTCCGCCATGGCCGCGCACCAGATCGGCCGCGATGGTCAGGCCCAGGCCGGTGCCACCCTTGCGGGCGCTGCCCGCGAAGGGCTTGAACAGGTATTCCCGCGCCTTCTCCGGCAGACCGGGGCCGGTGTCGCCCACGCGGATCCACCAGTCGCTGTCCGTCTCGCCCGCACCGATCTCGACCGTGCCGGGCTGGCCGGTGCCCTCGATCGCCTGGCGGGCGTTTCGGGCCAGGTTCGCCAGCACGCGATACAACTGGTCGCGGTCGGCGCGGATCGTCAGGCTGGGCGGGATGTCGCACAGGAACTCGACCCGCGGGCCGTCGCCGCTGGCCAGGGTCTCGGCCTCGACCACCTCGGTCGCGAGCTGCGCGAGGTTGAACCGCGACAGCGTGGGCGCGGGCTCCTCGGCCTTGCCGAAGGCCAGGGTCGTCTCGCACAGGTTCACCGCGCGGCTGATCGAGTTCACCAGCTTCGGCGCGGCGCGCTTGACCTTGGGATCGCCGCTGTCCTCCAGCCGGTCGGCGAAGATCTGCGCGGTGGTCAGGATGTTGCGCAGGTCGTGGCTGATCTTGGCGACCGCCTGGCCCAGCTGCGCCATCCGTTCCTTTTGCTTCAGCGACGACGTGACGGTCTTCTGCAAGGTCTGAAGCGCGGTTTCGGCGTCGCGAAGCTCGATCAGGCGGGCATCGGGGGTGATGATGTGGCGGGCATCCTCGGGCGCCTCGGCATAGGACACCATGTGGCTGATCACGCGGCGGATCGGCACCAGGACCAGCCGCTGCACCGCCACGTTCAGCAGGATCGCCGTCAGGATCGAGAAGGCGGCCGACAGCAGCAGCAGGCGGATGCCGAACTCGATCATGCTGGTGCGCAGGGGGGCGGTTTCCATCGTGATCTCGATCAGCTGGCCCGCTTGGTTGACCGGCGCGCCGATGACGCGGATCACCTCGTTCCGGCGGTTCAGCAGCGTGCCCAGGGCGTCGTCGATGGTCTGGACCAGGCCGTCCTCGCGCAGGTCATAGGTCTGGACGACCGGACTGGGGATGCGCGACGACAGGACCAGCTGGCGGATGTCGTCGCGGCGCAGCACGACGTTCAGCAGCCCGGCGCTCTGCAACAGTTCGGCCTCCAGTTCGTCGGCTAGGGACTTGTCCGATGCCAGCACGGCAAGGCTGGCGATCTGGCCCCGCTCCAGCCGCGATTCGAGATAGTCCAGCCGGAAGCTGGCCAGGGCCGGAACCAGGATCAGCACTTCGGCCAGCATGACGAAGATGATCGTCAGCGCGGCGAATCGGCCAGAGATCGTATTCAGTTGCATGTAATCTTGATCGTCAGCGCCAGGTCTTGCGCGTGTTTCAGCCCGGCGGGCGGGGTTTGCACATCAAACGAATGTGATCTGTCGCAGGTTCCGGCCGCTGGATAAAGCAGTTTCCGCCTGATGACCGCCTTACAGGTTGACGGGGCAGGCGGTCTGATCTATCCAGCGGGCTTCGAACAACCGGCGCGTTCGCGCGCAGGGTGGAATGTTGCCATTCCGCGCCTGCCGCCCGCAAGACCCGCCACCCGCAAGACAAGACCTCGGAGACGCACCATGAAGCGCACCTTTCAACCGTCGAACCTCGTTCGTGCGCGCCGCCACGGCTTCCGCGCCCGCATGGCCACCAGCGGCGGCCGTCGCGTGCTGAACGCCCGCCGCGCCAAGGGCCGCAAGCGCCTGTCGGCCTGATCCCTTGCGGCGGGTCCGTCCCGCCGAACAAGAGGGCCTACGACATGCCGCCCCTGCCCCATCCCGTTGCCGATGCGCGACCCCCGGATGACGGCACGGCGGCATTTCGCATGACCGCGCCCCGGCTGTCCATGCCCGCCGTCATCGCCAAGCGCGCCGATTTCCTGGCCGCGTCGCGGGCGCTGCGCCAAGGAACGCCGGGCTTTCTGCTGCAAGCCCGTGACCGGGGCGATGGCGATCAGTTCCGCGTGGGCTTCACCTGTTCCAAGAAGATCGGCAATGCGGTGATGCGCAACCGCGCCAAGCGCCGGCTGCGGGAAATCGCCCGGCTGCATCTGCCGCAAGGTGCGCGGCCGGGCTGGGACTATGTGCTGGTGGGCCGCCCCGAGGCCACCGTCAGCCGCGATTTCGCCGCCCTGTGCCGCGATCTGGCGGGCGCGCTGCGAAAGATCCACCCGTGACGCCGCTGGCCCATCTGCTGGCGCTGCCGGTGCGGGCCTACCGGCTGGTCGCCTCGCCCTGGGTGGGGCATGGCTGCCGGTTCCAGCCGACCTGTTCGGCCTATGCCCTGGATGCGTTGGCCCGCCATGGCGCGCTGCGCGGGGGCTGGCTGGCCGCGCGCCGGATCGGGCGCTGTCATCCCTGGGGCGGGTCGGGCTATGATCCGGTGCCCGGCGCCGATCCCGACCACGAAAGGCACACCGATGCTGGACGACACTGACGACCTGACCGAGATTCACCCGCTGTTCGCGGGCGCGCCGTCATCCACCGAATTCCGCAAGCTGCGCAAGCGTCTGGTCCGCGAGACCCGCCAGGCGATCGAGGATTACGGCATGATCCGCCCCGGCGACCGCTGGCTGGTCTGCCTGTCGGGCGGCAAGGACAGCTATACCCTGCTGGCGGTTCTGCACGAATTGAAGTGGCGCGGGTTGCTGCCGGTCGATCTGCTGGCCTGCAACCTGGACCAGGGACAGCCGAACTTTCCGGCCACCGTCCTGCCGAAATTCCTGACCGAGCGCGGCGTGGCGCATCGGATCGAATACCAGGACACCTATTCCATCGTCACCGACAAGATCGCGCCGGGGGGCACGATGTGTTCGCTGTGTTCGCGCCTGCGCCGGGGCAACCTGTATCGCATCGCGCGCGAGGAAGGCTGTTCGGCGGTCGTTCTGGGCCATCATCGCGACGACATCCTGGAAACCTTTTTCATGAACCTGTTCCACGGCGGCAGGCTGGCGACGATGCCGCCCAAGCTGTTGAACGAGGACGGCGACCTGACCGTGCTGCGCCCGCTGGCCTATGTGGCCGAGGCGGATTGCGAGCGGTTTTCGCGGGCGATGAACTATCCGATCATCCCTTGCGATCTGTGCGGCAGCCAGGAGGGCTTGCAGCGTGTGCAGGTGAAACGCCTGCTGGATGAATGGGAGGCGCGGACGCCCGGCCGCCGCCAGGTGATGTTCCGGGCGCTGATGAACGTGCGCCCCTCGCATCTGCTGGATCCGAAACTGTTCGATTTCGCGGGCCTGTTCCCCGGCGATCCTGCCCCGCCCAAGGGCGACGTTCCCCGGCTGCGGGACTGACCCCACCCCCTGCGCGGACCCAATTCCGCTTGACCTTTAAGCGCCCCTTCTGTTGAAGCGGCGCGACGGACGCGATGAGGCTGTAAGCATGCAAGACAACAACCGCAATCTGATCCTGGCGACGGTGCTGTCGTTCCTGGTGATCCTGGTTTGGTACACGGTCTTCGCGCCCGAGCCTCCGGTCCAGACGGAACAGCCGGTCGCGGTGGAAACCCAGACCCAGGACGTGCCGCTGGCCAATCCCGAAAGCAGCACCCTGCCCGCCGACCTGGGCGCGGCCCCCGCCGATGCCGCCCCCCAGGCGGGCCGGGTCCAGATCCAGACGCCGTCGCTGTCGGGGTCGATCTCGCTTCTGGGCGGGCGCATCGACGATCTGCTGCTGACCCGCTATCGCGAGACGCTGGACGATAGTTCGCCCAATGTCCGCCTGCTTTCGCCCTCATCGCCCACCGAGGCGATCCAGACGGGCGCGGCCAAACCCTATTACGCCGTCTATGGCTGGACCCCCGGACCGGGCGTCGATCCGGCGCTTGTTCCCGGCCCCTCGACCATCTGGTCGGTGGAATCGGGCGAGACGCTGGCCCCCGGACAGCCGGTCACGCTGGCCTGGGACAACGGCGCGGGCCAGATCTTCCGGCGCACCTTCTCGGTCGACGACAACTATCTGTTCACCGTCAGCCACGCCTTGCAGAACAACGGCGACGCCGCCTTCACCGCCGCGCCCTATGGCATCATCGCCCGCCACGGCCGCCCGGATACGCAGAACTTCTTCGTGCTGCACGAAGGCGCGGTCGGGATGCATGACGGCACGCTGATCGAACTGAAATACAACAAGATCGCCGAACTGGACCCGGTGGACCGCGAAGGCCGCGCCGAAGTGACCCAGGTCCAGGCGAACGGCTGGATCGGCTTCACCGACAAATACTGGATGACCACGCTGGCCCCGGCGCCGGGCCAGGCCTTCACCTCGGTCGTGAAATATGCGGAAGGCGCGGGCATCTATCAGACCGAAGCCCGCTATCCGATGCAGACCGTCCAGCCGGGCACCCAAGTCAATGCCGACAGCTATCTGTTCGCGGGCGCGAAGGTCTGGGAAACCATCAACGCCTATCAGGAAAGCCCCGGCATCCAGGGCTTCGTGGATTCCATCGACTGGGGCTGGTTCTATTTCCTGACCAAGCCGATCTTCCGCCTGCTGCACTGGCTGCACGGCATGATCGGCAACATGGGCTGGTCGATCATCGCGCTGACCTTCGTGCTGAAGATGCTGGTCTTCCCGCTGGCGCGCAAATCCTACATCTCGATGGCGAAGATGAAGGAATTGCAGCCGCAGATGGAGGAACTGAAGAACCGCACCGGCGACGACCGCATGAAGTTCCAGAAAGAGATGATGGAGCTCTACAAGCGCGAGAAGGTGAACCCCGCCGCGGGCTGCCTGCCGGTGCTGCTGCAAATCCCGATCTTCTTCGCGCTGTACAAGGTGATCTTCGTCACCATCGAATTGCGCCATGCCCCTTGGGTGGGCTGGATCCGCGACCTTGCCGCGCCCGATCCGTCCTCGCTGCTGAACCTGTTCGGGCTGCTGCCCTTTGCGCCGCCGGCCCAGGGCACGCTGCTGCATTCGCTGTCGCTGCCCGCGCTGGCGATCGTGCTGGGCATCAGCATGTGGATCCAGCAGCGCCTGAACCCGGCCCCGGCGGATCCGGCGCAGAAGATGATCTTCGCCTGGATGCCGTGGATCTTCATGTTCATGCTGGGCGGCTTCGCATCGGGGCTGGTGCTGTACTGGATCACCAACAACCTGATCACCTGCGTGCAGCAATACACGATCATGTCGATGCACGGCCACCGGCCCGACCTGTTCGGCAACATCAAGTCCTCGCTGCCGTCGCGGCCGCGCAAGGACAGCAAGTGACCGCGCGTCTGGCCCATATCCGCCGCCACCCGATCAAGTCGGTCGGCGGCGAGGGGCTGGACCGCGTGACCCTGGCCGCCGCGCGCCGCCTGCCGGGCGACCGGGAATGGGCGGTGCTGACGCAGGCGGGCGAACGCAACGCCCAGGCCAGCCAGACGGGCGGCGAACCTGACCGCTGGCTGCCGAAATCCTGCTTCGTGCGCGGCGTGCAATCGCCGCAGGTCCAGGCGATCAGCGGCGGCTGGGCCGACGGACGACTGGTGCTGCGCCAGCCGACCCAAGCCGATCTGGTAATCGACCCCGAAACCGAGGGCGACCGCCTGGTCGACTGGTTGCGGCCGCTGTGGCCCGCCGATGCCCCCGCCCCCACCCGCCTGGTGCGCGGCGCGGGCATCTGGACCGACCAGAAATGGCCGTGGATCTCGATCCTGTCGCTGGCGAGCCTAGCCGATCTGGAAGCCCGCACCGGCCAGCCCCTGGGCATCCACCGCTGGCGCGGCAACCTGTGGGTGGACGGCTGGGCGCCTTGGGCTGAACGTGATCTGATCGGCCACGTCATCCGCATCGGCAGCGTAGAGCTGCGCGTCACCGACCAGATCGGCCGCTGCGACGCCACCACGGCCAATACGGACAGCGGGGAACGCGACATCGACATGCTGGCAACGCTGGAACGCCTTTACGGCCATACCGATTTCGGCATCTTCGCCGAGGTCGTGACCGGCGGAGAGATCGCCCTGGGCGACGCGGTGGCGGCATGAAGGTCGCCTTTCCCGTCGCCCCCGAACCGGATGCCGACACCGCCGAGGCCGCGCGCCTGCTGTTCGCCGGGCCTGTCGATTTCCTCAAAGGCGTGGTCGCCATGGACGGCCTGCCCCCCGCCGACCGTCCCGAGGTCTGCTTCGCGGGGCGCAGCAATGTGGGCAAGTCCAGCCTGATCAACGCGCTGACCGGCCGCAAGGGGATCGCGCGGGCCTCGAACACGCCGGGCCGGACGCAAGAGATCAACTATTTCACCCTGGGCGACCGCAGCTATCTGGTCGACCTGCCCGGCTACGGCTTCGCCAAGGCGCCGGTCGCCGTGGTCGCCAAATGGCAGGCGCTGCTGAAGAACTATCTGGCGGGCCGCCCGACCCTGCGCCGCGCCTTCTGCCTGATCGATTCGCGCCACGGCGTGAAACCCGTCGATCACGAGATCATGACCCTGCTGGACAAATCCGCCGTGCCCTTCCAGGCGGTGCTGACCAAAGCCGACAAGCTGGGACCGAACGCGATCCAGCCGGTCATCTCCCAGGTCGAGGCCGAATTGCAAAGGCATCCGGCCGCCTTTCCGCAGATCGTCGTCACATCGTCGGACAAGGGCCAGGGCATCGCCACGCTGCGCGCCATCATCGCGGGCCTGGACTGAACGTCTGGACTGATCCGCCGTTGCGTCCTAGGGTCCGCCCGTCAGACAGGGGCCTTCAAGGATGAGAACGCAAGACATGAACCGGGATTGGACCGCCACCGCCAGAACCCTTTCCGAGGCCCTGCCCTATCTGCAACGCTATTCCGGGGCGGTCGTGGTGGTGAAGTTCGGCGGCAACGCCATGGGCGACGACGACGCGATGGCGGAATTCGCCCGCGACATCGTGCTGATGAAACAGGTCGGCATGAATCCGGTCGTCTGCCATGGCGGCGGGCCGATGATCAACGAACTGCTGGCCAAGCTGGGCATCGAAAGCACATTCGTGCGCGGCAAGCGCGTCACCACCAAGGAAACGGTCGAGGTGGTGGAAATGGTCCTGTCCGGCCTGGTCAACAAGCGCATCGTCCAGGCGATCAACGACGCGGGCGGCCGCGCGGTGGGGATCAGCGGCAAGGACGACGACCTGATGGTCTGCGAGGCCGACGACCCCGAACTGGGCTTCGTCGGCCGCCCGGTCGAGATGAACGTCCAGATCATCCGCGACCTCTACAAGGCGGGCATGATCCCGGTGATCGCCCCGGTCGCGACCGGCATGGCCGACAACGAGACCTTCAACGTCAACGGCGACACGGCGGCGGGCGCCATCGCCGGCGCGCTGCGCGCCGACCGGCTGCTTCTCTTGACCGACGTGGCGGGCGTCAAGGACAAGAACGGCCAGGTTCTGACCCAGCTTCACCCCGACCAGGTGCGCGCCATGATTGCCGACGGCACCATCGCGGGCGGCATGATTCCCAAGACCGAAACCGCGCTGAAGGCGTTGGAGGACGGGGTGCGTGCCGTGGTAATCCTGGACGGGCGGGTTCCGAATGCCAGTCTGCTGGAACTCTTCACCGAACACGGCGCGGGCAGCCTGATCCGGTCGACCCCGCCCAGCACCCGTCCGCGTGGGCTGCGCCAGGGCGAGGCATCCCTGTAAATCCACGGCCTGCCTTGCCGAAGGCGCAGCGCCTGTGGCAGGCTGCGCCCAGAACAGGCACATGGGGGGCAGATCGCTTATGACACCGCTTGGACATCGACGGCTGATCCTGACCCGCCACGCCAAATCGGCCTGGGATGATCCGAACCTGGCCGATCACGACCGCCCGCTGAATGACCGGGGCCGCCGCTCGGCCCTGGCGCTTGGCGACTGGATGGCCTCGCGCGGATACGAGCCTGAAGAAGTGCTGTGTTCCTCGGCCGCCAGAACCCAGGAAACCTGGGCGATGATCGCCAGCGCCCCCCTGGAGGTCCGCCCGCTGCTGCGGATCGAGGCCGGGCTGTACCAGGCCGGGCCGGAAAAGATGCTGTCGATCCTGAAGACCGCGACCCAGCCCACGGTGATGATGCTGGGCCACAATCCCGGTATTTCGGAACTGGCGGCGCTTCTGCCCGCGCGCCTGCCGATGGATCCCGATTTCCGCCGCTATCCGACCGGAGCGACGCTGGTGGTCGATTTCCAGGTGGACGATTGGGCCCAGGTCGAACCCGGCCAAGGCAGCGTCATGGATTTCGTGCGCTTGGACGGACGCAACTGATTCTGCTTTATCTTCTGTGTTCAAGTATCCCACAGGGGGGCGGGGGGACGTGAAGTCCCCCGGCCTTTCTTCAATGTCCCAGGATCTGCGACAGGAACAGCTTGGTCCGCTCGGATTTCGGATTGTTGAAGAATTCCCGCGGTTCGTTCTGTTCGACGATCTGGCCCTGGTCCATGAAGATCACCCGGTTGGCAACGGCCTGGGCGAAGCCCATCTCGTGCGTGACGCACAGCATGGTCATGCCTTCCTCGGCCAGCTCGATCATCGTGTCCAGGACTTCCTTGATCATCTCGGGGTCAAGGGCGGACGTTGGCTCGTCGAAAAGCATGATCTTGGGCTGCATGCACAACGACCGGGCGATGGCGACGCGCTGCTGCTGACCGCCGGACAACTGGCCCGGATACTTGTTCGCCTGTTCGGGGATCTTCACCTTTTCCAGGAAACGCATCGCCGTCTCCTCGGCCTGGCGGCGGGGCACCTTGCGGACCCAGATCGGCGCCAGGGTGCAGTTTTCCAGAACCGTCAGATGCGGGAACAGGTTGAAATGCTGGAACACCATGCCGACTTCGGACCGCACCTTGTCGATGTTCTTGATGTCGTTGGTCAGTTCGATCCCGTCCACGACGATATGGCCGGACTGGTGTTCCTCAAGCCGGTTGATGCAGCGGATCAGCGTCGATTTGCCGGAACCGGACGGCCCGGCGATGACGATCCGCTCTCCCCGATGCACGGTCAGATCGATGTCGCGCAGGACATGGAACGATCCATACCATTTGTTCATGTTGCGGATGTCGATCGCGACCTCGTCGCTGACCTGCATCTGGGTGCGGTCGATGGGGCGGGTGGTGGTGTCGCTCATGGGCGGTGTCCTTACCTGTGGCCGCGGGCCAGCCGGCGTTCGAGATACATCGAATAACGCGACATGCCGAAGCAGATCAGAAAGAAGATGAAGCCGACGAAGATATACGGCTCCCAATAGATGCCTTTCCAGCTGGTGCTGGCGCGCACCGCGTCGGACATGGATTTCAGCGGGTCGTAAAGGCCCACGAAGGTCACCAGGGTGGTGTCCTTGAACATGCCGATGAAGGTGGACACGATGCCGGGGATGCTGATCTTCAGCGCCTGGGGCAGCACGATCAGCCGCTGCGCCTTCCAGTAATCCAGGCCCAGGGCGTCGGCGGCCTCGTACTGGCCCTTGGGCAGGGCGGCCAGGCCGCCTCGGATCACCTCGGCCATGTAGGCGGCCGAGAACAGCGTGACCATGATGATGACGCGCAGGATGATGTCGAAGGTCACGGTCGGCGGCAGGAAATAGTTCAGCAGCAGGGATGCCACGAACAGCAGCGCGATCAGCGGCACGCCCCGGATGAACTCGATGAAGATCACCGCCAGCGACTTGACCAGGAACATGTCCGAACGCCGCGCCAGCGCCAGCACGATGCCCAGGGGCAGCGACATGGCGATGCCCGCGACGCCGATGGTGATCGACAACAGGAACCCCCCGAACCGATCCGAGGCCACCGCCGGGATCGCCAGCGAGACCAGGCTTTCCGCGTCCGACGCGGCCTCGCCCGCGTAGAAATACCACCAGACCAGCGGCACGACCAATGCCACGACCGTCGCCAGCAGGCCCGACACCCTGCCCAAGGCCAGCCAGGCGATCCAGCCCAGCAGCGGACCGGCCAGCACCATGATCGGTCCCCAGGCCGAGCCGCCCCACAGGAACCAGACCCCCATCAGCGGATAGAGGACCGAAAAGATCAGCAGCCAGGACACATGCCGTTCGGACACCGCCAGCCCGCCGATCAGCATGACGGCGGCAAAGACCAGCCAGGCGGCGGGGGCGTTCAGGGTGACCATCAGCCACAGCGTCAGAACCGTCGCCAGCCCCAGCACGATGCGGCGGATGCCGGGCGATTCGGAAAACAGAACCGGCGCCAGCGCCAGGAACAGCAGGCCAAAGGCCATGGTCGGGCGCCAGTACAGCGCGGGCGGATAGAAGCCATAGACATACTGGTTCCAGCGTTCGCGGATCACCGCCCAGCAGGCGCCCCGCGCGCCCTCGCCCCAGGTTTCGGCGATGATCTGGCGGCATTCGGACAGGCTGTTCGCGTTCCAGACGGAATGGGCGAACCAGTCCCAGAAATGGCTGACCAGGAACCAGACGATCAACACGCCGATGATCGTCAGCACCGTGTTCACCGGACCCGAGAACAGGTTCTGCCGCAGCCAGTGAATCGCGCCGGCCTCGCGCGCCGGGGGATCGGACGGAGGCAGCATGGTGTCGCGGACAAAGGGCACGGTCTGGGCGTGGGTGTCGCTCATCTCACCGCTCCTTCAGTTTGACGCGGGCGTTGAACAGGTTCATCCCGGCCGAGATGATCAGGCTGAGAACCAGATAGACGCCCATCATCAGCACGATGGATTCCAGTTCCCGCCCCGTCTGGTTCAGCGTCGTGCCGCCCAGCGTGCCCTTGATGTCCATATAGCCCACGGCGATCGCCAGAGAGCTGTTCTTCATCAGGTTCAGATATTGCGAGATCAGCGGCGGAATGATCACCCGCAGCGCCTGCGGCAGGATCACCAGGCTCATGGTCCGGCGCGGGCGCAGGCCCAGGGCGAAGGCGGCCTCGGATTGGCCGCGATTGACCGCCAGGATCCCGGCGCGGACGATTTCCGCGATGAAGGCGCCGGTATACAGCGTCAGCGCCAGCCACAGCGCGACCAGTCCGTTCTGGACGTTGATGCCGCCCGAGAAGTTGAAGCCGCGCAGTTCCGGGGTTTCGAAATGCAGGCCGAAATACAAGATCAGCAGCAGCGACGGCACGGTCATGACCGCAAGGCTCATCCACCAGGTCGTCGGGCGGCCGCCGGTCTGGTCCTGCACGCGCTGCGCCCAGTCCCGGATCATGCGTCGGGCGATCCACCCGGCGATCAGCACCACGACAAAGGCGATGGTCGCCCAGTTGAAGGTGATCCGCGCGCCCAGATCCAGGCTGCCGGGATCGTTGGTCATCGCCAGCGTGGGGATCGCGGTATAGCGGTTGGTCAGCGCCACATGGTCGAACAGGATCATGCTGGCCGCCGGATCGTCGCCGCGAAAGGCGTTGGGCGGCGGCATCACTTCGGTGAAGACGGCAAAGACGATCAGAATCCACAGCAGCAGGGGAACGTTGCGGAACGCCTCGACATAGACGGTCATCAGCCGCGCGATCAGCCAGTTGTTCGACAGCCGCGCGACCCCGGCGACGATGCCGACGAAGGTCGCGGCGATGCAGCCCAGGATCGACACGATCAGCGTGTTCAGCAGGCCCACGAAGGCCGCGCGCAGATGCGTATCGTCCGAGGTATAGGGAATCGGCGTCTGCGGGATGTCGTATCCCGCCCGCTGCCACAGGAAGCCGAAATTGAAATCCTTGCCCAGGGCCGCCAGGTTGCGGATCGTGTTGTTGACCAGCCACCAGGCCAGGGCCATCACCAGGATGAAGACGATCACCTGGAAGGTCATCGACCGATAGCGCCGATCATAGATCAGCATACTGGGCCGGAACGGCGGATTACCCGGCGCTGACATGTCCGTCATTCGATTTTACCCCTGTAGCCGGTCATGCCTTTGCGGCGTTTCGTGCGACCGGTCTTTTCATTATGGGAAAGGGGCGCGATTGCGCCCCCTTCGGTCTTGTGCAGGTCTTAGCGGAAGGGCATCGCGTACATCAGGCCGCCCTGGGTCCATTGCGCGTTCAGGCCGCGCGCCAGACCAATCGGGGTCTGTTCGCCGATATTGGCCGCGAAAATCTCGCCATAGTTGCCGCTGGCCATGATGGCGCGTTTGGCCCATTCCTTGTCCAGTCCGATCATCGCGCCCAGATCGTCGGTCACGCCCAGCAGACGCTGAACCTCGGGGTTCTGGGACGAGCTGGTCAGTTCCTCGATATTGGCCGAAGTGATGCCGTATTCCTCGGCCGCGATCAGCGCGTACAGCGTCCAGCGAACGATATCGCCCCAGTTGTTGTCGCCGTGGCGCACCGCAGGCCCCAGCGGTTCCTTGGAGATGATCTCGGGCAGGATGATGTGGTTTTCCGGGTCGGCGAAGGCCGCGCGGGTGGCGGCCAGGCCTGATGCGTCGGTCGTATAGGCGTCGCAGGCGCCGGCCATGTATTGCTGCTCGCCCTCGGCGTTGCTGTCGATGTTGACGGGCTGATAGGTCATGTTGTTGGCCTTGAAGTAGTCGGCCAGGTTCAGTTCCGTCGTGGTGCCGGTCTGGATGCAGACGGTCGCGCCTTCCAGTTCCTTGGCCGAGGTCACGCCCAGATCCTTGCGGACCATGAAGCCTTGGCCGTCATAGTAATTGACGCCGATGAAATCCAGCTTCAGGTCGGTGTCGCGCGAAAACGTCCAGGTCGAGTTCCGGGCCAGCAGGTCCACCTCGCCCGAGGACAGCGCGGTAAAGCGCGTCTGGCCGGTGGTGGGGACGTATTTCACCTTGCTTGCATCGCCCAGCACGGCGGCGGCGACGGCCTTGCAGATATCGACATCGAAGCCCGTCCAGTTGCCGTTCGCATCCGGCGCCGCGAAGCCGACAAGGCCGGTGTTCACGCCGCAGTTCAGCTCGCCACGCGCCTTCACGTCGGCCAGCGTGTCGGCCATGCCGGCCCCCGCCATCAGCGTGGCGGCGGCGACGGTGCCCAGAAATACCGAAGTCTTCATGTCTACCCCTTTGTTGGTTGCCGTCCCGGCCCCGCCCGGACGTCACCCGGACCTTTGCGGCCGAGCCTTCGCGAAAGCCCCCCGGAAGGGGCATCCCATAGGCGACATAGTGCCGATCCTTCCCGATGCGTCAAGCGCGACGCCCGGCGGGCGGGCACATTCAACCCGTGCGCGACAGGCGCCACAGCCGTTCGGCGTCCATCATCGCCGCCCTGCGGCTTTCGGCGGCAAGGCGCGCCTCGTCGTCCTGGCCCCATTGCTCGGCCTGGAAATCCTCGTCGATGCGGGACAGGCGGAAGGCCGTATCCGCGTCGATCCGGCCCCGGATGACGGCCAGGCCCAGGACCAGCGAACCGGGCAGCGTCACAAGATCGTGCAGCGCGGTCAGGCCGAAGGCGTCCAGTGCGGCGACATGGCCGTGCAGCCGGGTCAGGGCCTCGGGATCCTGGGCGATGGGGATGACGCCGTGGGTGATGCGCAGGGGCGCGCGCAGATCGGTCGCCGCCCAGTCGACCAGCGGATCCCACCCCTCGGCCTGGCGCCGCGCCAGTTCCGCCGGCTGGTCCGCGCGATAGGACAAAAGATCGGTGCCGCCATAATCGGCAAGCATGCCCGCGACATCGGCAAACTGGGGCGTCACCTTCTCGATGGCGGAATTGGCGGCGCGGGTCAGCGGCATGGTGTTCGGATCGATCACATCCGCCTGCGCGTCCCATTCCGCCGCCACCGCCGCGGCCAGGGCGGCGGTCGGCAGCAGCAGCGGCAGCTTGCCAGGGGTGCGCAGGGGGCGGTCGTCCAGCGCGATCCCGAACCCCTTGTCGGCGGGCCGAACCGAAGCCGCCTTCCAGAACCGCCGCGCTTTCCATTCGCTCATGCCGCCCACCTTGCCACTGCCTGGCCCAAATCCGTGAAATCCTCCGCCACCAGCACCGCGCCCGAGGCCGCCAGCCGGTCGCGGGCGTGATAGCCCCAGCCAACGCCGAACGCCGCCATTCCCGCCGCCCGCGCCATGTCCATGTCGAAACTGGTATCGCCGATCATCACCGCGTCCCCGGCCGCCACGCCGGTCTCGGCCAGCGCGGCCAGAAGCATGGACAGATGGGGTTTCGACGGGTGGTCATCCGCCGTCTGAAGGCTGACGAACCGGCCTTCCAGCCCATGCGCGGCGATCATCGCCGCCAGCCCGCGCCGCGACTTGCCCGTGGCCACCGCCAGCAGCAGGTCGTCGCGCGCGGCAAGCCCGTCCAGGCAGGCCAGCGCACCGGGATACAGGGGCGCGGCCTGGGCCAGCCGCGCCTGCATGAAGGCCCTGCGATAGGCATCGGCAATCAGCGCCTGGGTCGCGGCATCCTGGCCGGGGGCCAGATGCGCCACCGCCACCGGCAGCGACAGGCCGACGATCTGCAACACCGCGTCGCGCGGCAGCGGGGCCAGCCCGGCCGCCTGGAATGCCAGCGTCATGGCGCCGTGGATATGGTGCTGGCTGTCGACCAGCGTGCCGTCCACATCGAAGACGACCAGCTTCATTCGACATCTGCGAAAGGATCGTCCGGCACGTCGTTTTCATGCCATCCCAGCGTTTTCCAGGTCCGCGCCATGTGGTCGGGCAAGGGCGCGGTCAGGGTGATGCGCTTCTTGGTGATCGGATGGTCGAAGGACAGGCTGCGGGCGTGCAGGTGCAGCTTCTTGCTGATCTCTCCGCCCAGTTGCGCGCCCCAGCCGTCGCCCAGGTTTTCCTGCCCCGAGCCGCCATATTTGCCGTCGCCGACGATGGGATGGCCCAGTTCGGCCATATGCGCGCGCAACTGATGGGTCCGCCCGGTGATCGGCACCAGGGCGCACCAGCTGGCCCGCGTGCCAAGGGCATCCAGCACGGCATAATCGGTGGTGGCGCGCTTGGCGCCCTCGGTCGCGTCGATGTCGCGGGGGTGGACGGCGATCATCTTCTCATTGTCGCCGCGCCCGCCCCCGCCCTTGACCAGGCCGAAACGGATCGTGCCCATGCGCGGATGCGGCACGCCCGCCACCGCCGCCCAATAGATCTTGCGGGTGGTGCGGGACCGGAACGCCTCGGACAAGGCCCGCGCGATGCGGTCGGTCCGCGCCAGCAGCAGCACGCCGGACGTGTCCTTGTCCAGCCGGTGGACCAGCTTGGGCCGGTCCTTGTAGCCGAACATCAGCGCCGTGGTCAGCCCGTCCACATGCCGGTCGCCCTGCCCGCTGCCGCCCTGGCTGGGCAGGCCCGGAGGCTTGTTGAGCGCGATGATATGGTCGTCCTTCCACAGCACGGCGGCCTGGATCATCTGCTGATCGCTGTCCGACACGCGCGGACCCAGCGGGCGGCTGGCGCGCGCGGGCGCAGGGGCTGTATCGGGCAGCGGCGGGATGCGAACCTCTTGCCCGGCCTCGATCCGGGTGGCAGGCTTCACCCGCCCGCCGTCGATGCGCAACTGACCCGTGCGGCACAGCTTCTCGATGGCGATCTGACCCAGTTGCGGGAACTTCTTCTTCAGCCAGCGGTCAAGGCGCTGATCGCCTTCATCCTCGCCGACGCGGATGGTCTGGACGCCGCTCATGCGAAAATCCCCCGGCCAATGGCCATGCCCGCAAAGACCGCCCCCAGCGACAGCAGCACCGATCCCGCGACATACAGCGCCGCCGAGGCCGCCTGCCCGCGTTCCCACAGGGTCAGCGCGTCCAGCGAAAAGGCCGAAAAGGTCGTGAAGCCGCCCAGGACGCCGGTCAGCAGAAGGGGCGCCCAAGCCCCGCCGCGCACCGTCAGCACCACGGCCAGCAGGCCCATGATCAGGCTGCCCGCGACATTGACGGCGATCGTCGCCAGCGGAAAGCCTTGCACGGGCATCGCGCGATACACGCCAAGGCGCGCCGCCGAACCGATGGCGCCGCCAAGGGCGACCTGAAGATATGGGTTCATCATGGGCCGGTCCTGTGCCGGGACGCGCGCAAAGTCAACCGCCGCGCTTCAGCCGCTGCGACACGAACCAGTCCAGCCGCTTCTTCAGTTCCCGTTCGAAGCCGCGTTCGACCGGGACATACAGAACCGGGCGCTTCATGCCGTCGGGGAAATAGTTCTGGCCGGAAAAGCCGTCCTCGGCGTCGTGGTCATAGGCGTAACCCGCGCCATAGCCCTGTTCCTTCATCATCTTTGTCGGCGCGTTCAGGATATGGGCGGGCGGCATCAGGCTGCCGGTGCGCCGCGCCTCGGCTCGGGCGGCCTTGTAGGCGACGTATCCGGCATTCGACTTCGGCGCCAGCGCCAGATAGATCACCGCCTGCGCCAGGGCCAACTCGCCCTCTGGCGATCCCAGCCGTTCGTACAGCGCCCAGGCATCCAGGCAATGGCGCTGCGCCGCCGGGTCGGCCAGGCCGATATCCTCGACCGCCATGCGGGTGATGCGGCGGGCGAGATAGCGCGGATCCTCGCCCCCCTCCAGCATCCGGCCCAGCCAGTACAGCGCCGCGTCGGGGTCCGATCCGCGCACCGATTTGTGCAGGGCGGAAATCAGGTTGTAATGCTCGTCGCCCGACTTGTCGTATTTCGCCGCCCGCCGCATCAGCCGCTGCGCCATGGCGGGCTGGTCGATCGGCTTGTCAGTCTTCCAGGCCGCCACCTGCTCGATCAGGTTCAGGGCGGCGCGGCCGTCGCCATCGGCCATCTCCAGCAGCGCCTCGCGCGCCTCGGCCGTCAGGGGCAGCTTGCGGCCCAGTTCCCGTTCGGCGCGTTGCGCCATCAGTTCCAGATCGCGCAGCGACAGACGTTCCAGCACGACGACCTGGGCCCGCGACATCAGCGCGGCGTTCAGTTCGAACGAGGGATTTTCGGTCGTCGCACCGACCAGAAGGATCGTCCCGTCCTCCATATAGGGCAGGAAACTGTCCTGCTGCGCCTTGTTGAAGCGGTGGATCTCGTCCACGAACAGCAGTGTGCCGCGCCCTTGGCTGCGGCGCAGCTTCGCGGCCTCGAACACCTTGCGCAGTTCGGGGACGCCGGAAAAGATCGCGCTGATCTGCACGAAGGCCAGGTCGGTCTCGTCCGCCAGCAGGCGGGCGATGGTGGTCTTGCCGACGCCCGGCGGACCCCACAGGATCAGCGACGACAGGCTGCCCGAACCCAGCATCGACCCCAGCGGCCCATCCGGGCCAAGCACCTTGTCCTGACCGATCACATCGCCCATGCGCACGGGGCGGATGCGGTCGGCCAAGGGTCGCACCGCCGGGGAGGGCGGCGGATCGGACAAGGGGCTGGCGTCGAACAGGTCGGGCATGATGCCGTCAATGTAGGATGGCCGGACGGCCGCGAACAGCCCCCGCCGTCAGTGCATCTTCGGCGCCAGGTTGATCGCAACGCACTGGAAGTTGGCGTCGTCGATCCACATCACCCGGCCGATCGCTTCGGCTTCCAGGCCGCAGCGCCCGTACCAGCGGGGCCAGGACGCGCCGGTCAGCGCGATCAACCTGGTGGCGCCCAGTTCGCGCGCGGACGCGGTCATCGCCTCGACCATCTTGTAATGGACCTTGCGGCGATACATCTGCGGGATGTCGTGGCTGACGAAAACGCGCGAGCATTCCCAGACCTGCGGATCGACGGGGGCCTCGCCGTCCAGCAGATCCTGCGGGATCGACCCGCCCAGGATGCCCTTTTGCGCGTCGCGGATCATATAGCTGTAGATCCCGCAGCGCGCCGTGGTCGGGGTCAGGCGGAAGCCCGCCAGAACCTCGCCCTTGTCATGGACCGCGATCCAGCGGCTTTGCGGCGTGTCATACTGGTCGAATTCCATGTCCTCGGCCTCGGGCAGATCCCAGTTCTTCTGGATGATGAAGCTCTGCTTGCGGGCGCGGAACAGCTTGGCGAACAGTTCGCCATGGTTGTGAAGGTTCGAAAAGGAAAGCGTGGTCGTCTGCATTGTCATTCTCCTGGGGTGTAAGGACAGCCCCTCGTTGCGTCCCGGATCCCCTGGGCGAACGCCTAAAGCAGGCGGTATTCCTTGGCCCTCTGCAACGCCTCGGCGGTCGTGCGGGCCTTCAGTCTTTCCCGGACTGAGATCAGCCTTGCCTTGAACGCGCTTTCGGTGATGCCAAGCTTGGCCGCCGCTGCCGCATGACGATCGCCCTCCGCGACGCAACGAAGGGCATCTTTCTGAGCCTTTGTCAGGCTCGCCGGCGGCTCCGTTGAATCGTGAAGCCGACGTACCGTGGTCGAGATCTCGGCGATCTCGTCATCCGTGAATTCGCGGTCGTCGCGGGCGAAGCTGGCGATGGTGCGGGAACTGATCGGCCCGCAAGAGACCGTCAGCCCGAACGTCAGGCCGTGGTTCGCCGCGTCCTTCAGGATGCTGAACGGATCCGGGATCGGCAGACTGGACCAGCGGCAGGCCCCCGTCGTCGAAAATCCCCAGGCGATCGTCGGATCGCGCAGCGCGTAGCCGTTCTGGGAATAAAAATCCGCCCATTCCTGCGCATATGTCTGAAATTGCATCAACGGGGCGGCAAAACGGATATGCAGCCCCACGAAATAGCCTGCCGGGGCAAGCTTCCCCAGTTTTTGCAGGCCAGCATTGATATCGGCGCGTGATGACATGACTTTTTAGACAAATTGCGTTCGAAGGCGTCAACGTACAAAGTAGTCTTGGAGCATAATAGTTGCCATATCCTTAATGGGATAGGAGATCCCGCCTATGCGGCTGTCTCGCGACGTTCTGACGCTGCCCGTCCCTCTTCGCCAGCAACTGCTGGCGATGCCCCTGACGGCGGATGAGCGGCAAGACGCCGCCCGCGCGATTTCCAAGGCTATCAACCCTCCAGCGCCCAACCAACTGTGCCGCGACATCACGAAAAACGCCCCGCAACCGGATGGGCTGCGAGGCGTCTGATTCGCTCAGCCGACAGATGCGGCGTTATTCGGCCTCGGCAGCCTCGGCCTCGACGCGGGCACGATCGGCCGCGCCCTTGGCCGAGGTGTCGCGGTCCACGAATTCGATGATCGCCATCGGCGCCATGTCGCCATAGCGGAAACCGGCCTTCAGGACGCGGACATAGCCGCCCTGGCGGTCCTTGTAACGCTCGCCCAGAACGTCGAACAGCTTGGCGACGTACTGGTCCTGCTTCAACTGCGCGGCGGCCTGGCGGCGGGCGTGCAGATCGCCGCGCTTGGCCAGCGTGATCAGCTTTTCGATGATCGGGCGCAGTTCCTTGGCCTTGGGCAGGGTCGTCTTGATCTGCTCGTGCTCGATCAAGGATCCGGCCATGTTGGCGAACAGCGCCTTGCGGTGTTCATGGGTGCGGTTGAGGCGGCGATAGCCACGGGCGTGACGCATGATGATTCTCCGTTAACGTCTTTTGCTTTGTCCGGCAGCCCATGCGTGCGGGCCGCTCTCCTTGGGGCGGAATGCCCGGTCGTACGGGGGCGGCGAACCGCCCCCGAATCCGTCAGAACTGGTCGTCGAAACGCTTGGCCAGATCCTCGATGTTTTCCGGCGGCCAGTCGACCACGTCCATGCCCAGGTGCAGGCCCATCCCCGACAGCACTTCCTTGATTTCGTTCAAGGACTTGCGGCCAAAGTTCGGCGTGCGCAGCATCTCGGCTTCGGTTTTCTGGATCAGGTCGCCGATATAGACGATGTTGTCGTTCTTCAGGCAGTTGGCCGAACGCACCGACAGTTCCAGTTCGTCCACCTTCTTCAGCAGGCGCGGATCGAATTCCAGCCCGTCCTCGGCATCCTGGCGGTTGGCCGATTCGGGTTCGTCGAAGTTCACGAAGACCGACAGTTGGTCCTGAACGATGCGCGCGGCATAGGCCACGGCGTCCTCCGGGGTCAGCGAACCGTCGGTCTCGATCTTCATCGTCAGCTTGTCATAGTCCAGCACCTGCCCCTCGCGGGTCGGCGTGACCTCATAGCTGACGCGCTTGACCGGAGAGAAGATCGCGTCGATCGGAATCAGCCCGATGGGCGCATCCTCGGGGCGGTTCTTGTCGGCCGCGACATAGCCCTTGCCGGTCTGCACCGTCAGTTCCATGTTCAGGTCGGCGCCGTCGTCCAGATGGCAGATGACGTGATCGCGGTTCAGGACGGTAATCCCGGCGGTTTCCTGGATATCGCCGGCCTTGACCTCGCCCGGTCCCTTGGCCGACAGGGTCAGGCGCTTCGGCCCTTCCACGTCCATCTTCAGCGTCACGCCCTTGAGGTTCAGGACGATGTCCGTCACATCCTCGCGGACGCCCGCGACGCTGCTGAATTCGTGCAGCACGTTGTCGATCTGAACCGAGGTGATGGCCCCGCCTTGCAGCGAGGACAGCAGCACGCGGCGCAGCGCGTTGCCCAGCGTCAGGCCGAAGCCCCGCTCCAGCGGTTCGGCGACCAGCGTGGCGGTGCGGGTGGCATCCGCACCCGGCTTGACAACCAATTGCGTCGGCTTGATCAGCTCGGCCCAATTCTTGTGGATCATGCGTTTGCCTCCATTCTTGCTTCCGCCCCATGTCCGTGGTCGGAAACGCCCGAGGTTGAAAACGGAAAAGACCGGACCGCGCGAGAGACGCGCGATCCGGGGAATCGCTACCTGAAAATCAGACGCGGCGGCGCTTCGGCGGGCGGCAGCCGTTATGCGCGATCGGGGTCACGTCGCGGATCGCGGTGATGTTGAAGCCGACCGAGGCCAAGGCGCGCAAAGCCGATTCGCGGCCCGAACCGGGGCCTTGCACTTCGACTTCCAGGGTGCGGACGCCGTGTTCCTGCGCCTTGCGGCCCGCGTCTTCGGCGGCCATCTGCGCGGCATAGGGGGTCGATTTGCGCGAGCCCTTGAAGCCCATGGTGCCGGCGGACGACCACGAGATCGCATTGCCCTGCACGTCGGAAATCAGGATCTTGGTGTTGTTGAAGCTGGAATTCACATGCGCAACGCCGGTGGCGATGTTCTTGCGTTCCTTGCGCTTCATGCGGGTCTTGTCGCGTGCCATGTCCGTTACCCCTTATTTCTTCTTGCCAGCGATGGGTTTTGCCGGGCCTTTGCGGGTACGGGCATTGGTGTGGGTGCGCTGGCCGCGCACCGGCAGGCCGCGGCGGTGACGCAGGCCGCGATAGGAACCCAGGTCCATCATGCGCTTGATGTTCATCTGCCGTTCGCGGCGCAGATCGCCCTCGACCGTCAGGTTCGCGTCGATATATTCGCGGATTTGCAGCACTTCGGCATCCGACAGATCGTTCACGCGGCGGGCGCGGTCGATGCCGACGGCCTCGCAGATCTGTTCGGCATACATCGGGCCGATGCCGTGGATATAGGTCAGGGCGATCGGGACGCGTTTCCCGGTCGGAATGTTGACGCCAGCAATACGAGCCACGCGTTTTCCTTTATCGGTTGCGGTTCCGTAGCGCCGGAACCTTTTTTCACAACGTAAGGCCCGAAAGCCGTGCCTTCGGGCCGCTGATGGGCCACCCCTTCGACGGGTGATTCTCTTGCGAGATGCCGTGACTTAAAGGCCGCGGCTCATGGCGTCAAGTGCCGGTCGCGATTTCGCTTGACACAGGCAGCACACGGCCGATCTGGCGCGCAACCTCGTCCATTTCGGCCAGCCCGTCGACCGGGGCCAGCTTCCCCTTGGCGTAGTAATAGCCGATCAGGGGCGAGGTCTTCTTGTAATATTCCAGCAGCCGGGTCTTGAGGCTGTCCTCGTTGTCGTCGGCGCGGCGGCGCAGGTCGGTCGAGCCGCAGACATCGCAGACGCCATGCTTGGCGGTGGGCTTGGTCTCGTCGTGATAGACCTCGCCGCAATTGCCGCAGGTGTAGCGGCCGGTAATGCGGCGGACCAGGGCTTCGTCATCCACCTGCATTTCGATCACGGCGTCCAGCACCATGCCGGTTTCGTCCAGAAGCTGCCCCAGGGCATCCGCCTGGGCCAATGTGCGCGGAAATCCGTCGAAGATGAAGCCGTTGCCGCCTTCGGACAGCTTTTCGCGGATCAGGCCGATGACGATCTCGTCCGTCACCAGTTCGCCCCGGTCCATGACCTCGGCCACGCGCTTGCCCATCTCGGTCCCCGAGGACCGGGCGGCGCGCAGCATGTCGCCGGTGGACAACTGGACCAGCCCGCGTTCCTCGACCAGCTTGCGGGCCTGGGTTCCCTTGCCGGCGCCGGGAGGCCCCAGCAGAATGATATTGATCGTCATCTTTGGTCTGTCCCCCTCGTCGGCCCGTCGGGCCGTTAGCGGCGCGACGGTGCGCGACGCGGCTTTGCGCTTCCCTCTTTGCGTTTACCACGCAACTGGGATTTCTCAATCAACCCTTCGTACTGGTGGGCCAGAAGATGGCTTTGCACCTGGTTGATCGTGTCCATCGTCACCGACACCACGATCAGGACCGAGGTGCCGCCGAAGTAGAAGGGCACCGACCACTGGTGGCGGATGATTTCCGGCAGCAGGCAGACGGCCGCCAGATAGGCCGCGCCGATCACCAGCACGCGGTTGACGACATAGTCCAGGTATTCCTCGGTCCGCTTGCCGGGCCGGATGCCCGGAATGAAGCCGCCCTGGTTCTTGAGGTTGTCGGCCACGTCGTCGGACTTGAAGCTGACGTTGTGGGTATAGAAGAAGGCGAAGAAGACGATCATCGCCGCGAAGAAGATCAGATACAGCGGCTGGCCCGGCCCGAAATAGGCCAAGATCGTCGACATGATCGGCCCCGTCTGGTTGCCCGAGAAGGTGGAGATCGTCACAGGCAGCAGCAGCAGCGAGCTTGCGAAGATCGCCGGAATCACGCCCGCCGGGTTGACCTTGATCGGCAGATGCGACGACTGGCCGTCATAGATCTTCATGCCGACCTGGCGCCGGGGATACTGGATGCGGATCTTGCGCAGCGCGCGCTCCATGAAGACCACAAAGGCGATCACGGCGACGACCATCAGGATCACGCCCAGGATCACCGGGGTCGAGATCGCGCCCGACCGGCCCTGCGCGAAGAAGTTCGCCAGCGCCGCCGGGATTTCGGCCACGATGCCCACGAAGATGATCAGGCTGATGCCGTTGCCGATGCCGCGCGCGGTGATCTGTTCGCCCAGCCACATCAGGAACATGGTGCCGCCGACCAGGGTGATGACCACAGACGCCTGGAAGAACAGGCCCGGATCATGGGCCAGCCCGCCCGCCTCCAGCGACTTGGCCAGGCCATAGGCCTGGAACAGCGCCAGGGCCACGGTGCCATAGCGCGTGTACTGGTTGATCTTCTTGCGCCCCTGTTCGCCTTCCTTCTTCAGCTGTTCCAGCGAAGGCACCATCGAGGTCAAGAGCTGCACGATGATCGAGGCCGAGATATAGGGCATGATGCCCAGAGCGAAGACGCCCATCCGGCCCAGGGCGCCGCCGGTGAACATCGACAGGATGCCGCCGATGCCCGCCTGTGCCTGGTCCATGAAGTTGCGCAGCGCGGCGCCGTCGATGCCCGGCACCGGGATATAGGTGCCCAGCCGATAGATGATCAGCAGCCCGATCGTGAACCAGATACGCTGGCGAAGTTCCGTGGCCTTGCCGAATGCGCTCCATGAAAGGTTCGCGGCCATCTGTTCTGCGGCTGACGCCATGTGTTTTACGTCCCGTGTCATGACAGCGCCGCCGACCCGTTTCCGGGGACCGGCGGCGCCAGGAAAACCTGTTCGCTATCTATGGGGCGGGAAGGCCCCGATCAACAGCTTATTCCGCCGCCGCTTCGGTCGCGACCGGCAGCGACACCTTGCCGCCCGCCTTCTCGACCGCCTCGACCGCCGCTTTCGACGCTCCGGTGACGCTGATGGTCAGGGCCGAGGTGACTTCGCCCTTGGCCAGCAGGCGGATGCCGTCCAGCTTGCGGCGCACCAGGCCCGAGGCGACCAGGGCATCCTCGGTCAGGTCGGCCTTGGCGTCGATCTTGCCCGCGTCGATGAAGGACTGGATCTGGCCCAGGTTCACCACCGCGAAGGATTTCGCATTCGGCTTGGTGAAGCCACGCTTGGGCAGGCGGCGGTACAGCGGCATCTGGCCGCCTTCGTAACCGTTCAGCGCAACGCCCGAACGCGAGGTCTGACCCTTGATACCCCGGCCGGCGGTCTTGCCCTTGCCCGAGCCGGGACCGCGCGCCACGCGTTTCTTCTTGCGGTTGGCGCCCTCGTTGTCGCGGATTTCATGCAGTTTCATGTCGCTTCTCCTAAGCCGGACGCACCCCCGAAGCGATGATGGGGCGGACACGGCATGTCGTGTTTCGTGAATCGGTGCCCATCGGCACCCGCGGGCGTATAGACGGAACGTCGGGCTGCGGCAAGTCCCGCCATGCGCCGTCCACAAGCGGATGTGAGTTGCCCTTGCCGATGCGGGGCTTATCAGGAAACTATGATCCGCCCTACCCTTTTCCTTGCCGCGCTGCTGTCGGCTCCGCTTGCCGCCCAGGCGGAACCGGCCTTCTGCACCGCGCGCATCAATGCCCGCGACGTGCCCCTGGCCTATGACCGGGACGAGCCGGGCCTGCGCGATCATTTCAGCCGCCGCGAGATCCTCTTTACGTCATGGGGCCGCGACACCTGTCCCAGCTATGTGGTGCTGCGCAGCCTGACGCCGGACCTGACGGACGATGAACGCGGCCCCTTCTGCCTGCGCCACGACAAGGCCAGCGATTCGATCATCGGTTACGACCTGGGCCGCCGCGATGCCTATGGCCGCTGCGAAACGCCCGCCAAGACGGTCTGCCAGCGGGTCAACCAGACCAAGAACGCCGCCGTCGCCATCACCCGGGCGGCCGCGCGCGGGGCCATCAACGGCGCCCGCGCCCTGCCCGACGGATCGGGGGCGGTGATCCTCAGCGGATCGCAGGGCTATATCTCGGGCGTGCTGTCCTCGATCGGCGGGGCGGCGGCGGCCATGGCCTCCTCTCCGGCGATCGTGGCGGGGGCGGCGGTGTCGGTGGTGGCCGTCGGCGGCGCGGTCTACGCCTGCCGGGAATAGGCTAGAACTCCAGCCAGGTGCCGATCTTGAGGGCCGGTTCGCTGGGACCGGCCAGCGGCACGACGATCCCGATCTCCAGCCGCGCCGGTCCCGCCAGGTCGTAGACCGCCGAACTGGCCAGCCTGGCCGAGAAGTCGCTGTCCTTGCGCGCCTCAAGCCGCAACTGATTCACCACGGCCCAGGCTGGCGACGGGCGAATGCCGACCGTCAGATCCAGTTTGGTCACGATCTCGGGCGTCAGATAGGCGTATTCGACCTGGGTCATGCCCTGTCGGACCCTGACCTCCTCGGTCTTGCCCGCCACCTTGACGCGGGCCTCGGCGGTCAGCCAGCCGCCGTCCCACAGGCCCGAAAAGCCGCGCCCCCACATTAGCGCGGCCTGGCTCAGCGGCAGCAACTGGCCGTCCCGGCGGATGGCGCCGAAACCCAACGCATAGGACAGCCTGTTCGGCCCCTGCCCGCCGTCCAGGGATTTCTGGTACCAGGCCATCGCAGTGGTTTCGCCGACATCGGTATGGCTGATCTCCAGACCCAGGGTGCGGCGTCGTGCCAGCCCGTATTCGGCATAGAACCCGGTAAAGGAGTTGCCCTCCCGGTCCCGTTCGCCGGTCAGCGCGATGAAGGCCTGCCCCGGTTCGCGCGGCCAGGGCCCCGCCTGGGCCGGTCCGGTCATCGCCCCCGGAAAGGCGCAAGCAAACAGGGCGGGCACCAGATGCTTGCCAAGGGACATGGAACGCTCCTGACTCGGGACACGGGGTCCAGTCTAGATACAACCATCTGTTGTGGCGATCCGCCGCATACACGCCGCGCCGCTGCGTGCTTCCGCGGCAACACCCCGTCGCCGATGGCCTGTCCAAAAAGACAGGCCAATTCCGGCAAGAATTGATCACCGGCGTGCTATTCTTGCCGCGTCACAAGTTCGCGGAGGAGTTCATGAAGCATTACGTCCTTGCGGCGCTTGCAAGCGCCGCGTTTGCCACGGCGGGCCAGGCCGCCACGCTGATCGACGGAAGCACGGCCGGGTATTACAACAATGGCATCGGCACGGCGCTTGACGGCAGCAATCCTTTCGGCGGCAGCTGGATGTTCCCTGGCCCCAATGTCACTCAGGGCGATCCCTCGCTGGCCATTCCGACGGGCAGCCCGCCCGACCTGACGCCGGCCGCGGCCGCCCTGGGGGCATGGCTGACGACCCCCGCGACTCCGGGCGGCACCTGGTCCGCGGGGCCAGTCCCCATTCCCGCGATTTGGGCGATCAATACCGAGACGGCAATCATCTATGAGCTGGATGGCGGCAGCGGAGGGCTGAGCAATGTGCTGGCGTCCTTCGGGGTCGATAACGGTCTGTTCGTCTGGCTGAACGGCACGTTCCTGGGCGGGCATCTCAATGCGGGCGGGGTTTCGGCAGGTGAATTCACCCTGTCGTTGGGCAATCTGGGCAGCGGCCTGCACCATCTGCAAATCCTGCGCGAAGACCACGGAGGCGCCACCGGATACAGCGTCACGGTCACGGGCGATGTGAACCCGGCGCCGGTTCCGCTGCCTGCCTCGGGCCTGCTGCTGGCAGGGGGTGCCGCCGCGCTTGGCGCGTTGCGCCGCCGGTCGCGCCGCGCCTGACCGGATTGCCGACAAACGAAAACGCCCCGGATTTCTCCGGGGCGTTTCTGTTCGCGGTCCTTGCGGATTACGCTTTTTCTTCGATGATCGTCACCAGATGCGGGATCTTGGCGACCATGCCGCGGATCGAGGGGGTATCCTCCAGCTCGCGGGTGCGATTCATCTTGTTCAGGCCCAGGCCCTTCAGCGTCTCGCGCTGGATGGCGGGGCGGCGGATCGGGCTGCCGATCTGCTTGACGACGATGGTTGCCATACGCCTGTCTCCTTACGCTTCGACGGTTTCGGCGGCGGCTTCGGCAGCAGGCTTGTTGTCCTGCGGCAGGATGTCGGCCACCTTCTTGCCGCGACGCTGCGCGACCGAACGGGGGCTGGCTTCCTTCTTCAGGCCGTCCAGCGTCGCGCGGATCATGTTGTAGGGGTTCTGCGACCCTTGCGATTTCGCAACGACATCCTGAACGCCCAGCATCTCGAACACGGCGCGCATCGGACCGCCGGCGATGATCCCGGTGCCCGGAACGGCGGTGCGCATGATCACCTTGCCCGCGCCGTGGCGGCCTTCGATGTCATGGTGCAGCGTGCGGCCGTCGCGCAGCGGCACGCGGACCAGGCTGCGTTTCGCCTGCTCGGTCGCCTTGCGGATGGCTTCCGGCACTTCCTTGGCCTTGCCCTTGCCGAAGCCGACTCGGCCGCGCTGATCGCCGACGACCACCAACGCCGCGAAGCCGAAGCGCTTGCCGCCCTTGACGGTCTTCGAGACGCGGTTGATCGCGACCAAACGATCCTGGAATTCCGGGTTTTCCTCGCGCTCTTCGCGGCGGCCCCGGCGGTTGTCACGTTCTGCCATATGGCATTCCTTGCATTCTGGCGCGCGATCCGCGCCGGTTGATGTCAATCCTGGTGGGCCACAGGATGATGGCCCCCGGATCATCGGGGCGGCGCGCCCTTGTAGGAAGGCGCCGCCCGCAGGATCAGAACTTCAGACCACCTTCACGGGCGGCGTCGGCCAGAGCCTTCACCTTGCCGTGGAAGATGAAGCCGCCACGGTCGAAGACGACCTCCTCGATCCCGGCGGCTTTCGCCCGCTCGGCGATCGCGGTGCCGATCTTGGCCGCGGCCTCGACGTTGTTCTTGCCGACCAGGCCGAAGTCCTTCTCCAGCGTGCTGGCCGAAGCCAGGGTCACGCCGTTCAGGTCGTCGATGACCTGGACCGAGATGTTCTTCGACGAGCGGTGGACCGACAGACGCGGACGGCCGTTCGACATCGCCCGCAGCTTGTTGCGAACGCGCAGGCGGCGCTTTGCGAACAGCTCTTGCTTTTTCAGTGCCATTTCATGCGCCCCTTACTTCTTCTTGCCTTCCTTGCGGAAGACGAACTCGCCCTTGTAGCGAATGCCCTTGCCCTTGTAGGGCTCGGGGCGGCGCCACTCGCGGATGTTCGCGGCCACCTGACCAACAAGCTGCTGGTCGATGCCTTCCACAACGATTTCGGTCTGCTTCGGCGCCGTGATCGTCACGCCGTCCGGCGTTTCGAAGTTCACGTCATGCGAATAGCCCAGGGCCAGCTTCAGGGTCTTGCCCTGCATCGTCGCACGATAGCCGACGCCCTGGATTTCAAGCTCTTTCTTGAAGCCTTCCGACACGCCGACCGTCAGGTTTTCCACCATCGAGCGGGTCAGGCCCCACTGCTGGCGGGCGCGTTTCGAGGTGCCGCGCGGTTTGACCGCGACCGCGCCGTCGTCCAGCACCAGATCCACATCGTCGGTCGCCGTGAAGCTGCGGGTGCCTTTCGGACCCTTCACCTCGATCGTCTGACCCTTGATCTCGGCCGTCACGCCCTTGGGCAGCACGACCGGCTTCTTACCAATCCGAGACATTCTGCCCTCCTTAGAACACGGTGCAGAGGACTTCGCCGCCGACATTGGCATTGCGAGCCGCTGCATCCGACATGACGCCCTTGGGGGTCGAGACGATGGACACGCCCAGACCCTGACGGACCTGCGGGATTTCCCGAGCGCCCGCATAAACGCGGCGGCCCGGTTTCGAAACGCGCGACAGTTCCCGGATGACCGGGGTGCCGTCGTGGTACTTCAGACCGATTTCCAGTTCCTTGTGACCGGCATCGGTGGTGACTTCTTCATAGCCGCGGATGTAGCCTTCGGCTTTCAGCACGTCCAGAACCCAAGCGCGCAGCTTGGAGGCCGGGGTGCGCACGGTCGATTTGCCGCGCATCTGCGCATTGCGGATGCGGGTCAGCATATCGCCGAGAGGATCGTTCATCGACATTGTGCCCCCTTACCAGCTGGATTTGACAAGGCCGGGGATCTGACCGTTCGAGCCGAGCTCGCGCAGCATGATCCGCGACAGTTTCAGTTTGCGGTAATACGCGTGCGGACGGCCGGTCAGTTGGCACCGGTTGTGCAGACGCGTTTCCGACGAATTGCGCGGCAGCTCGGCCAGCTTCAGCGAAGCCTTGAACCGCTCTTCCATCGGACGGGACTGATCGTTGATGACCTCTTTCAGAGAGGCGCGCTTGGCGGCGAACTTCGCGACCAGACGCTCGCGCTTCTTCTCGCGCTCGACCATGGATTTCTTTGCCATATCTCTTACCTCCGCGATCAGCTGTTGAAGGGCATGTTGAAATGCTTCAACAGCGCTTTCGCTTCGGCGTCGGTCGGCGCCGTGGTGCAGATGATGATGTCCATCCCCAGAACTTCGTCGACCTTGTCGAAGTTGATTTCCGGGAACACGATGTGCTCCTTCAGGCCCATGGCATAGTTGCCGCGGCCGTCGAACGAGGTGCCCTTCACGCCGCGGAAGTCGCGGACGCGCGGCAGCGCGATGTTGATCAGGCGGTCCAGGAATTCGTACATCCGGTCGCCGCGCAGGGTCACCTTGGCGCCCAGCGGCATTTCCTCGCGGACGCGGAAACCGGCGATCGAGTTCTTCGCCTTGGTGATCACGGCCTTCTGGCCGGCGATCAGCGACAGTTCCTCGGCGCCCTGCTTGACCTTCTTGGTATCCTTGACGGCCTCGCCGATGCCCATGTTCAGGACGATCTTGTCCAGACGCGGGATCTGCATGTCGTTCTTGTAGCCGAATTCTTCCTTCAGCGCGGCCCGGATCGTGTCGCGGTAAACCGACTTCAGGCGCGGCGTGTATTTGCTTGCGTCCAGCATCAGATCACGTCTCCCGTGGTCTTGGCGAAACGGACCTTCTGGTCGCCTTCCACGCGGAAGCCGACGCGGGTCGCTTTGCCGTTCTTGTCCAGCAGCGCCAGGTTCGACAGGTCGATCGGCATCGCCTTCGGCGTGCGGCCGCCCTGGGTCGTCTGGGTCTGACGCTGGTGGCGGATGGCGATGTTGATGCCGTCGACCACGGCCTTGTTCTCTTTCGGGAACACGGCGGTGATTTCACCTTGCTTGCCCTTGTCCTTGCCGGCCAGCACGACGACCTTGTCGCCCTTTTTCAGCTTGGCAGCCATTACAGCACCTCCGGCGCAAGCGAGATGATCTTCATGAAGTTCTTCGCGCGCAGTTCGCGGACGACCGGCCCGAAGATACGGGTGCCGACCGGCTCGCCCTGGTTGTTCAGGATGACGGCGGCGTTGCGGTCGAAGCGGATGGACGTGCCATCCTCGCGCTTCACTTCCTTGGCGGTGCGAACGACGACGGCCTTGCGGACATCGCCCTTCTTCACCCGGCCCCGCGGGATGGCTTCCTTGACGGACACGACGATAATGTCGCCCACCGACGCATAGCGACGGTGCGAACCACCCAGGACCTTGATGCACTGAACCCGGCGAGCGCCGGAGTTGTCAGCAACATCCAGATTGGTCTGCATCTGGATCATTTGGTTTCTCCCGACCTTTGGGGACCGGCCTTATTCCGGCCCCAGGGTTTCGATCATTTCTGATCTGTGATGATGGACTTACGCGGTAACCGCGTCGTCCGTCAGGACAGTCCAGCGTTTCGTCTTCGAGATGGGGGCGCATTCGACGATGCGAACCTCGTCGCCCACCTTGAACTGGTTCAATGCGTCATGCGCCCGATATTTCTTGGACGAACGAACGGTCTTGTGCAGCAGCGGATGCTTGAAGCGGCGCTCGACCAGAACGGTGATGGTCTGCTCGTTCTTGTCGCTGGTGACGCGGCCTTGCAGGATGCGTTTGGGCATGGGCCGCTCCTCAGTTCGCTGCGGCGGCTTCGGCCGCCTTCTGGTTCAGAATGGTCTTCACACGGGCCACGTCGCGGCGCACGGCGCGCATCCGGGCAGTGCTTTCAAGCTGGCCGGTGGCCTGCTGGAAGCGGAGGTTGAAGGCCTCCTTCTTCAGCGCGATCAGTTGATCCTTCAACTGGTCGGGCGTCTTCGACGTCAGATCCTGCGCTTTCATGCGCTGTTCCTTTCAACATCACCGGAGAGCCCCTGCACGCAGGGCCACCCTGATTCCCGGTGGAGTTTCGTGATGAAGGCCGTCCCATACAGGCAACGGCCCTTTCCTGCAAGCCCTTTCCCGAATGGGAATGGGAAAACCCCGCCAGTCACCCGGCGGGGCCTGTTTCGAACGGTGGGGCAATGCCCCTGCCCTTACCAGTCTTCGCGCGCGACGATGCGGGTCAGGACCGGCAGCTTGTTGGCGCCCAGACGCAGAGCCTCACGCGCGATCTCGTCGGACACGCCGTCGATCTCGAACATGATGCGGCCCGGATGAACGCGGGCGGCCCAGAAGTCGACCGAGCCCTTACCCTTGCCCATCCGCACTTCGGTCGGCTTCGAGGAAACCGGCACGTCCGGGAAAATCCGGATCCAGACCCGGCCCTGACGCTTCATGTGGCGGGTGATCGCGCGGCGGGCCGCTTCGATCTGGCGGGCGGTCACACGCTCGGGCTCGGTGGCCTTCAGCGCGAAGGATCCGAAGTTCAGGGCGAAACCGCCCTTGGCTTCACCGTGGATCCGGCCCTTGTGCTGTTTGCGGAACTTGGTCCGTTTCGGTTGCAGCATCTTGTTTGCTCCTTAGCGCGCGTCGCGGTCACGGCGCGGACCACGGGGGGCCGGACCTTCCTGAGCCTCGGCGGCCTTGCGGTCGCGGGCCTGGGGGTCGTGCTCCATGATCTCGCCTTTGAAGATCCAGGTCTTCACCCCGATGATCCCGTAAGGGGTCGTGGCTTCGGCCAGCGCATAGTCGATGTCGGCGCGCAGGGTGTGCAGCGGCACACGGCCTTCGCGGTACCATTCCGTCCGCGCGATCTCGGCGCCGCCAAGACGGCCCGACACGTTCACGCGGATGCCCAGGGCGCCCATGCGCATCGCGTTCTGCACCGCGCGCTTCATGGCGCGGCGGAACGAAACCCGACGCTCCAGCTGCTGGGCGATCGATTCCGCGACCAGGGCGGCATCGACCTCGGGCTTGCGCACTTCGACGATGTTCAGGTGAACTTCGGACTTGGTGAAGTTCGCCAGCTTGTTGCGCAGGACTTCGATATCGGCGCCTTTCTTGCCGATGATCACACCCGGACGCGCGGCATGGATCGTCACCCGGCACTTGCGGTGCGGACGCTCGATGATCACGCGGCTGATGCCGGCCTGCTTGGCTTCCGTCTTGATGAAGTCCCGGATCTTCAGGTCTTCAAGCAGCAGGTTGCCATAGTCCTTGTCGTCGGCGTACCAGCGGCTGTCCCAGGTGCGGTTGACCTGGAGGCGCATACCGATCGGATTGACCTTCTGACCCATTACGCTTGCTCCTCGACTTGGCGCACCTTGATGGTGATTTCCGAAAACGGCTTCATGATCTTGCCATAACGGCCACGCGCCCGCGGACGGCCGCGCTTCATCACCAGGTTCTTGCCAACCCAGGCTTCGGCGACGACCAGGTTGTCGACATCCAGCCCATGATTGTTCTCGGCATTCGCGATCGCCGATTGCAGGCACTTCTTCACGTCGCCCGCGATCCGCTTGTGCGAGAAGGTCAGGTCGGCCAGGGCCTTGTCCACCTTCTTGCCGCGGATCAGCTGCGCGACCAGGTTCAGCTTCTGCGGCGATGTGCGAAGCATCTTGGTCTTGGCGAACGCCTCGTTCTCCGCCACGCGGCGCGGATTGGTTTCCTTACCCATGACGATTACTTCCTCTTGGCTTTCTTGTCCGCCGCGTGGCCGTAATAGGTCCGCGTGGGCGAATATTCACCGAATTTCTGGCCGATCATCTCTTCGGTGACGGCAACGGGGATGTGCTTCTGCCCGTTATAGACGCCGAAGGTCAGGCCGACGAATTGCGGCAGGATGGTCGAGCGGCGCGACCAGATCTTGATGACATCGGATTTCCCCGAGTCGCGGGCCTTTTCCGCCTTCTTGAGCACATAGGCGTCAACAAAGGGGCCTTTCCAGATAGAACGTGCCATAGGTCAGCGCCCCTTCTTCTTCGCGTGACGCGAACGCAAGATATACTTGTCGGTCGCCTTGTTGCTGCGGGTCTTCTTGCCCTTGGTGTCCTTGCCCCAGGGCGTGACCGGCGTGCGGCCACCCGAAGTCCGGCCCTCACCACCACCATGCGGGTGGTCGATCGGGTTCATCGCAACACCGCGAACGCTGGGACGGATGCCCTTGTGGCGGTTGCGGCCGGCCTTGCCCAGGTTCTGGTTCGAATGGTCGGCATTCGACACGGCGCCGATGGTCGCCATGCATTCCTGGCGGACCAGGCGCAGCTCGCCCGAGGACAGGCGGATCTGGGCATAGCCGCCGTCGCGGCCGACGAACTGGGCATAGGTGCCTGCCGAGCGGGCGATCTGGCCGCCCTTGCCGGGCTTCAGCTCGACGTTGTGGACGATCGTGCCGATCGGCATGCCGCTGAACGGCATGGCGTTGCCGGGCTTCACGTCCACCTTGGCGCCGGCGACGACCTTGTCGCCGACGGCCAGGCGCTGCGGCGCCAGGATATAGGCGCGCTCACCATCCTCATAGCCGATCAGGGCGATGAAGGCGGTGCGGTTGGGATCGTATTCGATCCGCTCGACCACGGCGGCCATGTCGAACTTGGTGCGCTTGAAATCGACGATGCGATACAGGCGCTTCGCCCCGCCGCCCTTGCGGCGCATGGTGATCCGTCCGGTGTTGTTCCGACCGCCGTTCTTGGTCAACCCCTCGGTGAGGGACTTGACCGGGCGACCTTTCCAAAGCTCCGAACGGTCGATCAGAACCAGCCCGCGCTGGCCAGGCGTCGTCGGTTTATACGACTTCAATGCCATCTTTCTGTCTTCCGTTGCTTTGGACCAGGGTGGTCCGTTGTCGTCAAAAGATCGCGGCCCCGGTTGCCCAGGGCCGCAGATTCCCGCCTGCTATCAGAGTCCGGTGGACACGTCGATAGTGTTGCCCTCTTCCAGGGTCACATAGGCCTTCTTCACGTCGCTGCGACGGCCCAGGATGCCCCGGAACCGCTTCTGCTTGCCCTTGGTGATGGTGGTGTTGACCGCCTTCACCTTGACGCCGAACAGGGCCTCGACCGCCTGCTTGATCTGCGGCTTGCTCGAGTCCTTGGACACCTGGAAGACCACGCCGTTGTTTTCCGACGTCATGGTGGCTTTTTCGGTGATGATCGGCTTGACGATCACGTCGTAATGTTCGGCTTTCGCGCTCATTTCAAACGAGCCTCCAGAGCTTCGACACCCGACCGCGTGATCACCAGCGTATCGCGCTTCAGGATGTCATACACGTTGGCGCCCATCGACGGCAGGATGTCCACGCCTTCAATGTTGCGGGCGGCGCGGGCGAAGCCTTCGTTGACCTCGGCCCCGTCGATCACCAGCACGCGCTTCCAGCCGTTTTCCTTGACGGCCTTGGCGACAGCGGCGGTCTTCGCGTCGGCAAGGTTCAGATCCTCGACGATCACCAGTTCACCGGCCGTGGCCTTCGCGGACAGGGCATGGCGCAGGCCCAGGGCGCGCACCTTCTTGGGCAGGTCGAAGGCGTGCGACCGGGGGGTCGGGCCTTTGTAGACGCCGCCGTGGCGGAAGATCGGCGCCTTGCGGGAACCGTGGCGGGCGCCGCCGGTGCCTTTCTGGCGATAGATCTTCTTGGTCGAATAGCTGACATCCGACTTGCCCAGCACCGAATGGGTGCCCGCCTGCGCCTTGGCGCGCTGCCAGCGGACGACGCGTTGCAGGATGTCGCCGCGCGGCTCCAGCCCGAAGATCTCGTCCGCCAGCTCGATTTCACCGGCCTTGCCGGTGTCCAGCTTGATCACATCGAGTTTCATTGTTTATCTCCTTCGGGCGCAGCATCCGCACCATCAGAAGCCTTGTCGGCGTTCGGATCGGCAGCTTCCTTGTCGGCCTCGATCGAAGCCTGCGCCTCGGCCAGGGCGGCCTCCTCGGCGGCGGCGGCTTCGGCGGCGGCAGCCTCGCGGGCGGCCTCCTCGGCGGCGGCGGCTTCGGCGGCGGCGGCTTCGGCCAGGCGGCGGGCTTCGTCAGCGGCCGATTTCAGCGCGGCGGGATAGATCACGTTCTCGGGCGCCGCTTTCTTCACGGCGTCCTTGATGGTGACCCAGCCGCCCTTCGAACCGGGAACCGAGCCCTTGACCATGATCAGGCCACGGTCGGCATCCGTGCGCACGACTTGCAGGTTCTGCGTGGTGACGCGGACGGCGCCCAGGTGACCCGCCATCTTCTTGCCCTTGAACACCTTACCGGGATCCTGGCACTGGCCGGTGGACCCATGCGAACGGTGGCTGATCGACACACCGTGCGAGGCGCGCAGACCGCCGAAATTGTGACGCTTCATGGCGCCCGCAAAGCCTTTACCGATCGAGGTGCCGGCGATGTCCACGTACTGACCGGCGAAGTAATGGTCAGCGGTGATTTCCTCGCCCACGTTGATCAGGTTTTCCTCGGCCACGCGGAATTCCGCGATCTTGCGCTTGGGCGCAACGCTGGCCTTGGCAAAGTGGCCGCGCATCGCGGCGGTGGTGCGCTTGGCCTTGGCGACCCCGGCGCCCAGCTGGACGGCGGTATAGCCGTCGCGCGCGACGGTGCGCTGATCGACGACTTGCAGGTTGTCCAGTTGCAGGACGGTCACGGGAACCTGACGACCGTCTTCCAGGAACAGACGGGTCATGCCCAGTTTCTTGGCGATGATACCAGTACGCAGCATGGTCGCCTCCTTACACCTTGATCTCGACATCCACGCCGGCGGCGAGGTCGAGCTTCATCAGGGCGTCAACGGTCTGCGGAGTCGGATCAACGATGTCCAGCAGGCGCTTGTGGGTGCGGATTTCCCACTGATCGCGCGACTTCTTGTCGATATGCGGGCCACGCAAGACGGTAAATTTCTCGATCTTGTTCGGCAGCGGAATCGGGCCGCGGACGGTCGCGCCGGTGCGTTTGGCGGTGTTGACGATTTCCTGGGTGCTGGCTTCCAGCACGCGGTAATCGAACGCCTTCAGCCGGATGCGGATATTCTGACTTTGCATAGTCATCCCTCTGACGGGGAGTTCCAGTCGAGAGGCTGACGACGCACCACGCGGCGCCAGCATCGGACCGTATAAAAAAGTGCAAGGCCGCCCAGAAGGCGGCCGCGCGCAGGACAGGCGAATCTCGCCCTGGGGCGGATCCGGCTGCGATGGGGGCCTATAGCCGTTTTGGCGGGCCAGCGTCAAGGCCGGATCGCCGGAATCGGCGCCTTCCAATAAACAAGGCCGCCTCCTTGTGGGAGACGGCCCTTTTGGGTGTGGTGTTTGGGTCAGATCACTTGATGATCTTCGAGACCACGCCGGCGCCGACGGTGCGGCCGCCTTCGCGGATCGCGAAGCGCAGCTTTTCCTCCATCGCGATCGGCGCGATCAGCTCGACCTCGAACTTCAGGTTGTCGCCCGGCATCACCATCTCGGTGCCCTCGGGCAGCTTCACCGTCCCGGTCACGTCCGTCGTGCGGAAGTAGAACTGCGGGCGGTAGTTCGCGAAGAACGGCGTGTGGCGGCCGCCCTCCTCCTTGGTCAGGATATAGGCCTCGGCCTCGAAGGTCGTGTGCGGGTTCACCGATTTCGGCTTGCACAGCACCTGGCCGCGCTCGACCCCGTCGCGGTCGATGCCGCGCAGCAGGACGCCCACGTTGTCGCCGGCCTCGCCGCGATCCAGCAGCTTGCGGAACATCTCGACGCCGGTGCAGGTGGTCTTCTTGGTGTCGCGGATGCCCACGATCTCAAGCTCGTCGCCCACGTTCACCGCGCCGCGCTCGATCCGGCCGGTCACCACCGTGCCGCGCCCCGAGATCGAGAACACGTCCTCGATCGGCATCAGGAAGGGCTGGTCCACGGCGCGCTCGGGCGTCGGGATGTATTTGTCGACCGCCGCGATCAGCGCGCGGATCGAATCCTCGCCGATCGCCTGGTCGCGGCCTTCCAGAGCGGCCAGCGCCGAGCCCTTGATGATCGGAATGTCGTCGCCCGGATAGTCGTAGGAGGACAGAAGCTCGCGCACCTCCATCTCGACCAGCTCCAGCAGCTCCTCGTCATCCACCTGGTCGACCTTGTTGAGGTAGACGACCATGTAGGGGATGCCCACCTGGCGGCCCAGCAGGATGTGCTCGCGCGTTTGCGGCATCGGGCCGTCGGCGGCGTTCACCACCAGGATCGCGCCGTCCATCTGCGCCGCGCCGGTGATCATGTTCTTCACGTAGTCCGCGTGGCCGGGGCAGTCCACGTGGGCGTAGTGGCGGTTTTCCGATTCGTATTCCACATGCGCGGTCGAGATCGTGATCCCCCGAGCCCGCTCCTCGGGCGCGCCGTCGATCTGGTCATAGGCGCGGAATTCGCCGAAATACTTCGTGATCGCAGCCGTCAGCGTCGTCTTGCCGTGGTCAACGTGACCAATCGTGCCAATGTTGACGTGCGGTTTCGTCCGTTCAAACTTTGCCTTTGCCATCGTGCAGGGCTCCTCAATTCACCGATTCATGGGGGATGGGCGGGACCGAGGCCCCGCCCCGCCTGTCAGGCGTATTTCTTCTGGATCTCGTCCGAGATGTTCTGCGGCACAGCTTCGTAATGGTCGAACTGCATCGTGAACACCGCGCGGCCCGAGGACATCGAGCGCAGGTTGTTGATATAGCCGAACATGTTGGCCAGCGGCACGAAGGCGTCGATGACGTTGGCGTTGCCGCGCGAATCCTGGCCGCGGACCATGCCGCGACGGCTGGTCAGGTCGCCGATGATCGAACCCGTGTATTCCTCGGGCGTCACCACCTCGACCTTCATGATCGGTTCCAGCAGCTTGGCGCCGGCCTTCTTCAGGCCTTCGCGCATGGCGGCGCGCGAGGCGATCTCGAAGGCCAGGACCGAGGAGTCGACGTCATGGAAGGCACCGTCCAGCAGCGCAACCTTGAAGTCGATCACCGGGAAGCCCGCCAGCGGACCCGAGTCCATGACCGACTTGATGCCCTTTTCGACGCCCGGAATATATTCCTTGGGCACCGCGCCACCGACGATCTTGGATTCGAACGAATAGCCCTCGCCCGGCTCGGTTGGGGTGATCTGCAACTTGACGCGCGCGAACTGGCCGGTCCCGCCGGTCTGTTTCTTGTGCGTATAGTCGATCTCGGCCGGCTGGCTGATGGTTTCGCGGTAAGCCACCTGCGGGGCGCCGATATTCGCCTCGACCTTGAACTCGCGCTTCATGCGGTCCACCAGGATGTCGAGGTGAAGTTCGCCCATGCCCTTCATGATGGTCTGGCCCGATTCCAGATCGGTCTCGACGCGGAAGGACGGATCCTCGGCGGACAGGCGCTGAAGGGCGAGGCCCATCTTCTCTTGGTCGGCCTTGGACTTGGGCTCCACGGCGATCTCGATCACGGGTTCCGGGAAGGTCATGGTTTCCAGAACCACCGGCTTGGCGGGATCGCACAGCGTGTCGCCCGTGGTGGTGTCCTTCAGGCCCGCCAGCGCGATGATGTCGCCTGCAAAGGCTTCCTCGATCTCTTCGCGGTTGATGGCGTGCATCATCATCATCCGACCGACACGCTCGCGCTTGCCCTTGGTCGAATTCAGCATCTGGTCGCCCTTCTTGAGCTGACCGGAATAGAGACGCGTGAAGGTCAGCGAGCCGACGAAGGGGTCGTTCATGATCTTGAAGGCCAGCGCCGAGAAGGGCTGCGCGTCATCGGCCGAACGCTCGATATTGCGGGTCTCGGTCTCGTCGTCGGGGGCGAAGCCCATCAGTGCCGGAACGTCGATCGGCGACGGCAGGAAGTCGATCACCGCGTTCAGCAGCGGCTGCACGCCCTTGTTCTTGAACGCCGAACCGGCCATGACCGGGAAGAAGGACAGCGACAGCGTGCCCTTGCGGATCAGCTTGCGCAGGGTCGCCTCGTCGGGCTCGTTGCCCTCCAGATAGGCTTCCATGGCGTCGTCGTCCTGTTCGACGGCCAGTTCGATCATGTTGGCGCGCCATTCCTCGGCAACGCCCTTCAGGTCGTCGCGGATCGGCTGGCGGATCCAGTTGGCGCCCAGATCCTCGCCCTTCCAGACCCATTCTTCCATCTTGATCAGGTCGATGATGCCTTCCAGCGTGTCCTCGGCGCCGATCGGCAGCGCGATCGGGCACGGAGTGCCGCCGGTGCGGTCCTTGATCATGCGGACGCAGTTGAAGAAGTCGGCGCCGATCTTGTCCATCTTGTTGACGAACACGATCCGCGGAACCTTGTAGCGGTCGGCCTGGCGCCACACCGTCTCGGTCTGCGGCTCGACGCCGGCGTTGCCGTCCAGCAGGCAGATCGCGCCGTCCAGCACGGCCAGCGAACGCTCGACCTCGATGGTGAAGTCGACGTGGCCCGGCGTGTCGATGATGTTGAAGCGGTATTTGGTCTCCGAGGTGCCCTCGGTGGTCGGGTCTTCCTGGCGCTGCCAGAACGTGGTGGTCGCGGCAGACGTGATCGTGATGCCGCGCTCCTGCTCTTGCTCCATCCAGTCCATGGTGGACGCACCCTCGTGGGTTTCGCCCATCTTGTGGTTCTTACCCGTGTAGAAAAGGATACGCTCGGTCGTTGTCGTCTTGCCGGCGTCGATGTGGGCCATGATGCCGAAGTTACGGTAACGCTGCAGCGGATATTCGCGTGCCATGGTCTGGATCCTTTCGCCTTACCAGCGGTAGTGGCTGAACGCCTTGTTGGCGTCGGCCATCTTGTGCGTGTCTTCGCGTTTCTTGACGGCCGTGCCGCGGCCGTTCACGGCATCGGCCAGTTCGCCCGCAAGGCGTTCTTCCATCGTGTTTTCGTTGCGCTTCTTGGACGCATCGATCAGCCAGCGGATCGCCAGGGCCTCGCGGCGGGTCGGACGAACCTCGACCGGAACCTGGTAGGTGGCACCGCCGACGCGGCGCGAACGCACCTCGACCGAGGGTTTCACGTTGTCCAGGGCTTCGTGGAAGACTTCGATCGGTTCGCGCTTCAGGCGGGACTGGACGCGGTCCAGGGCCGAATAGACGATGCGCTCGGCAACCGATTTCTTGCCGTCAACCATCAGGTTGTTCATGAATTTGGTCAGCACGCGATCGCCAAATTTGGCGTCGGGCAGGACTTCGCGCTTTTCAGCGGCGTGACGACGGGACATGGATGCCTCTCCTTATTTCGGACGCTTGGCGCCGTATTTCGAACGACGCTGGCGACGATCCTTGACGCCCTGGGTATCCAGCACACCGCGCAGGATGTGGTAACGGACACCCGGAAGGTCTTTCACGCGGCCGCCACGGATCAGCACGACGCTGTGTTCCTGGAGGTTGTGCTTTTCGCCCGGAATATAGGAAATGACCTCGAAGCCGTTGGTCAGCCGCACCTTGGCGACCTTCCGCATGGCGGAGTTCGGTTTCTTCGGCGTCGTGGTATAGACGCGCGTGCAGACGCCGCGTTTCTGCGGGCAGCCCTGCAGGTGCTGCGACTTCGAGCGCTGCACCTTGGGCTGCCGCGGTTTGCGGATCAGCTGTTGGATCGTCGGCATTCGGTTCCCCGTCTTGCTCTGTCAATACTCGCAACCGGCTGGTTGCGCCGCTTCTCGACGGCACGTCGCGCGAATCGCGAAATGCCAAACCCATCCTGCCCCGATAACCGAGCTGGACGGGAAAATTCCAGAGGATCGAGGCAGTTACGGCCCGGATCGTGACCACGAAAGGTTCTGGCCCCCGGCCGGTTCCCCGGCGGGTGTGGGGCGTATAGGGGGAATCGCCTGGGCTGTCAACATGACGGCCCGGCGCCGACCCCCGCCTCCAGCCGCCGCCCGAGGCCGTTCAGCGCCGTGCGATCCAGGCCAAAGCGCAGGGCCAGTTGCCGGTCCAGCGCATCCGGCGCGATGTCCCAAGGCAGGCCCGGACCCATGTCGCCGGAATCGCTGTCGGCATGGATCCCGCGAATGAACATCAGCGGACGCGTGACCGCCACCCCCGGCATCCACAGGGGCAGCCGGGTGTGATTGAAATGCAGCGCGGTCTTGGGCTGGTCGGGGCGCAGGAAGATCGTCAGCGCCACACCCATGTTATGCGCGATCCGGGGGATGAACTGTGCGCCCGGCCCGTTCGCCCGCATCATCAGCCCGCGCGCATGATCCAGAGACAGCCGGCCTTCGGCCCGCCACAGCCCCTCGACCGTCGCGAAATCGGCGCGGGCGCGCGCGACATAGTCAAGCGCCACGGCGTCGTCGTCGTCATGGCGGAAATGGCCCACGACATCGGCCGAGGGATCGACATGGGGGGCGACGGCCGCGTGGCAGGCCTCGAGGTGGCGGTCCATCGGGGGGATCAGGGCCAGGCGCAGTTGCGGGTGCCGCGCGGCCAGGCCGCGCAGGCGCGTCAGATAGGGTTCCGGCAGATCCGGGCCGGTCATGATGACCAGGGTGAAATCGGGATCCGTCTGGGCCAGCCAGCCAGGCAGCGCCAGGGTCGTGAACCACAGCCACCGTCGCGCCAGCCGGGCAGGATCGTACAGAAACGTCCTGCGTTCGCTGACACTGGCATGGTCGCGCTGATAGCCCCGCAGCCCGACATAGGAAAACCGGCACAGGCCCAGCATCTGCACCCGCATCAACGGACCCTGCCCAGCCGCGCCTCGCGCAGGATGGTATAGATCCCCGCTGCCACCACCAGGGCCGACCCGGCCCAGGTCCACAGGTCGGGCCATTCGCCGAACACGATCAGCCCCATCGCGATCGCCACCAGCAGCGAGGTATAGCGGAACGGCGCGACATACGAGATCTCCCCCACCCGCATCGACGCCACCGCGCTGACATAGCCCACCGTCAGAAACACGCTGCCAAGGGCCAGCAGCAGCATCTGCGCACCGCTGGGCATCACCCATCCCTGCGCCAGGCTGACGGCCAAGCCCGTCGCGGTCACGCCCGTCGCCGCATAAAAGGCGATGGTGGCCGAGCTGATCTCTTGCCCGAAGCCGCGCGTCGCCATGTCGCGCAGCACGATCATCGCCATGGCCGCAAGCGCGACGACCGCCCACAGGCCGAACACGTTGCCGCCCGGCCGCAGGATCAGCAGCACGCCCAGGAAGCCGACGATCACCGCGCCGATCCGCCGCCAACCCAGCGTCTCGCCGAAGAACAGCGACGCCGAGACCATCACCGCCAGGGGCAGCGCCTGCATGATCGCCGACACGTCGCCCATCGCCATGTTCTGCAAGGCGTTCAGGAACAGGATGGTCGAGGCGATCTCTCCGACCAGCCGCCAGAGCATCGGCCGGCGCGCCCGCGCGGGGATGCGCAGCGAAAGCCCGCCCATCCGGGGCGCCAGGGCCGCGATGAAGGCCATGGCGAACAGTCCGCGCAGGGTGATCGCCTGATACAGCGGCATGTCCTGCACGACGAATTTCATCACCGTGTCGTTCAGGCCGAAGGCGACCATGCACAGCGTCATCAGCGCCGCGCCGTGCAGGTTGTCCCCCGGCTTGTGCGCCAGCGGACGAACCGAAGCAGGCCGGACGCGCCGGATCGGGGACAGGATGGGCGTACGCATGGCCGGATTCACCAGGGGGAACACAGCTTTCCCGTTAGGCATTGCCACTGCATCGGGCAAGAAATTTCTGCGGCTTACGCAAGCGACCCCGCCGCGCGGCATTCTTTACTGCCACGATATTCTGCTTGGCGGAATTTTCCGTAAACCGTCCCTGCGTCCTGCCGTAAGCAGACCTTGCGGTCCCCTGTCGGCTGGCGGGGGGACAAGTTGTCAGGAACCCCAGATGCTGCTTCCCCTTTCGCTTCTTTTCGTCGGCGCGGTCCTGACGCTCAACGGCTTGGGGATGATGAACCGCATCGCCGACAAAGAGATCGTGGTCATCAATCTTGCGGCCGCGTTCATCACCGGAACCGTCGCGGTCCTGTCCATGGCGGGGGCCGACTCGCCGCAAACCGTCAAGGGCGCAGCCCTGACATTGCTGTTCAGCCTGACCTATCTGTGGGTGGGGATGAACCGGCTGTCGGGCTTCGATGGGCGCGGGCTGGGCTGGTTCAGCCTTTTCGTGGCGATCTCGGTCCTGCCCGAAGCGGCGGTCACGCTGCGCCATGCCACGGATGGGATGACGCTGTGGCTGGGCCTGTGCTGGGCCTTCTGGGCCGGGCTCTGGTTTCTGTATTTTCTTCTGCTGGCGCTCCGCTGGCGGTTGGAGAGGACTGCGGCCGCCGCCACCCTGGCGGGCGGCATCCTCACCGCCTGGATGCCCGCCTTGGCGATGCTCTACGGCGCGGCCTGAAGTCAGGCAGTCCGGCAACGCCGCGAAGATCGCAAAAGGCCCGGCATTGCTGCCGGGCCTTTGCATGTCACGCCGGAACGATCACTCGTCGCGGTCTTCGGGCAGGTCGGCGACCCTGTCCGACGCCGTGGTCTCCATCGCCGGGGCGATCAGAGCCGCCGCGGCCTCGGCCTCGGCGCGGCGCGCCTCGATCACCTCGGCGTCGCGTTCGGTCGCGATGCGGCGGACGCGGGCGGTGGCGCCGCCCGTGCCTGCCGGGATCAGACGGCCGACGATGACGTTCTCCTTCAGGCCAAGCAGCTTGTCGCGCTTGCCCTGGACGGCGGCCTCGGTCAGCACGCGGGTCGTTTCCTGGAAGGACGCGGCCGAGATGAAGCTGCGGGTCTGCAGGCTGGCCTTGGTGATGCCCAGCAGCACGGGTTCCCCCTGGGCCGGACGGCCGCCCTTGGCTTCGATCTTGGCGTTTTCTTCCTCGAACTCGTCGCGCTCGACATGCTCGCCCTTCAGCAGGGTGGTGTCGCCGCTGTCGGTGATCTCGATCTTTTGCAGCATCTGGCGAACGATCACCTCGATGTGCTTGTCGTTGATCTTCACACCTTGCAGCCGGTAAACGTCCTGCACCTCGTCGATCAGGTAATCCGCAAGCGCCTCGATCCCCATGATCCGCAGGATGTCGTGCGGGGCCGGGTTGCCGTCCATGATATAGTCACCCTTCTGCACGAAGTCGCCTTCCTGCACCGGGATGTGCTTGCCTTTCGGCACCATGTATTCGACGGGCGCGGCACCGTCTTCCGACGGCTCGATGGTGATGCGGCGCTTGTTCTTGTAGTCCTTGCCAAAGCGCACATAGCCGTCGATCTCGGCGATGATCGCGTGATCCTTGGGACGACGGGCCTCGAACAGTTCCGCCACGCGGGGCAGACCCCCGGTGATGTCCTTGGTCCGGGCGCCTTCCCGCGGAATACGCGCCACCACGTCGCCCGCGCGGATTTCCTGCTGGTCCTCGACCGACAGGACCGCGTCCACCGACATCGGATAGCTGATCGGGTTGCCCTGTTCGTTGCGGACCGGCTCGCCGTTCTCATCCATGATGATGATCTCGGGCTTCAGGTCGTTGCCTTTCGGCGCGGAACGCCAATCGGTCACGATCTTCTGCGTCATGCCGGTCGCATCGTCCGTTTCGTCGCGGACCGAGATCCCCGACAGCAGATCGACGAACTTGGTGATCCCCGCCTTTTCGGCGATGATCGGCAGGGTATAGGGATCCCATTCGAACAGCTTGGCGCCGCGAATGACCCGTTCGCCTTCCTTCACGAACAGCTTGGAACCATAGAACAGCTTGTGGCTGGCGCGTTCCTGCCCCTGGTCGTCGACGATGACCAACTGCATGTTGCGCGCCATCACGACCTGCTCGCCATTGGCGTTGGTCAGAATGTTCTCGTTGCGGAACTGCACCGTGCCTTCATGCGAAGCGGCCTGGAACGACTGCTGGCCGCCCTGGGCGATGCCGCCGATGTGGAAGGTCCGCATCGTCAGCTGCGTGCCCGGTTCGCCGATCGACTGCGCGGCGATGATGCCCACCGCCTCGCCGATGTTGACCAGCGTGCCGCGCGCCAGGTCGCGGCCATAGCACAGCGCGCAGACCCCGTCCTCGGATTCGCAGGTCAGGGCCGAACGGATGCGGACGGTCTGCACGCCCGCCTGTTCGATGGCGTCGGCCTTGCGCTCGTCGATCACCTCGTTCGCGCGGACGATGATCTCGTCCTCGCCCGGAACCAGCACATCCTCGGCGGCAGTGCGGCCCAGCACGCGTTCGGACAGCGGGCTGATCACCTCGCCGTCGTTCACGGCGGCAGAGGCCGTGATCGCCTGCTCGGTCCCGCAGTCGTGTTCGCGGATGATGCAGTCCTGCGCCACGTCAACCAGACGCCGCGTCAGATAGCCCGAGTTCGCGGTCTTCAACGCCGTATCCGACAGACCCTTCCGGGCACCGTGGGTCGAGTTGAAGTATTCCAGAACCGTCAGGCCTTCCTTGAAGTTCGAGATGATCGGCGTCTCGATGATCTCGCCCGAGGGCTTGGCCATCAGGCCGCGCATCCCGCCCAGCTGCTTCATCTGGTTGGTCGAGCCGCGCGCCCCGGAATGGGCCATCATATAGACGCTGTTCGGCTCCATCTCGGCGCCATTGGCGTCCTTCTTGGTGGCCGAGATCGTGGACATCATGGCCTCGGTCACGCGGTCGTTGCACTTCGACCAGGCGTCCACGACCTTGTTGTACTTCTCGCCCTGGGTGATCAGGCCGTCGAGATACTGCTGCTCGAACTCCTTCACCTGCTCCTGGACTTCCTCGACGATGGTCCACTTGTTGTCGGGCACCACCATGTCGTCCTTGCCGAAGCTGATGCCGGCGCGGAAGGCCTCGCGGAAGCCCAGGCCCATGATCTGGTCGCAGAAGATCACCGACTCCTTCTGCCCGCAGTAGCGATAGACGGTGTCGATGACGTGCTGCACGTCCTTCTTGCGCAGCAGGCGGTTGACCAGTTCGAACGGGGCCTTGGCGTTCATCGGCAGCAGCGCGCCCAGCCGGACGCGGCCCGGCGTGGTTTCGTAGCGCTTGACGACCTCGTTGCCGTTCTCGTCGATCTGCTTGATGCGCGCGGTGATCTTGGCGTGCAGATGCACCTCGCCTGCGGCAAGGGCGTGCTCGACCTCGTTCACGTTGGCGAAGGCCATGCCCTCGCCCTTCATGCCGTCGCGCTGCATCGAAACATAATACAGGCCCAGAACCATGTCCTGGGACGGCACGATGATCGGCGCGCCGTTGGCGGGCGACAGCACGTTGTTCGTGGACATCATCAACACGCGCGCTTCCAGCTGCGCTTCCAGCGACAGCGGGACATGCACGGCCATCTGGTCACCGTCGAAGTCGGCGTTGAAGGCCGAACAGACCAGCGGGTGAAGCTGGATCGCCTTGCCCTCGATCAGGATCGGCTCGAATGCCTGAATGCCCAGCCGGTGCAGCGTCGGCGCACGGTTCAGCAGGACCGGATGCTCGCGGATCACCTCGTCCAGGATGTCCCAGACCTCGGGGCGTTCCTTTTCGACCAGCTTCTTGGCCTGCTTGACGGTGCTGGACAGCCCCTTCGCCTCAAGCCGCGAATAGATGAACGGCTTGAACAGTTCGAGCGCCATCTTCTTGGGCAGCCCGCACTGGTGCAGCTTCAGCTCCGGCCCGGTCACGATCACCGAACGGCCCGAGAAGTCGACCCGTTTCCCCAGAAGGTTCTGGCGGAAGCGGCCCTGCTTGCCCTTCAGCATGTCGGACAGCGATTTCAGCGGGCGGCGGTTGTTGCCGGTGATGACGCGGCCGCGACGGCCATTGTCGAACAGCGCATCGACCGATTCCTGCAACATGCGCTTTTCGTTGCGCACGATGATGTCTGGCGCGCGCAGCTCGATCAGCCGCTTCAGGCGGTTGTTGCGGTTGATGACGCGGCGATACAGGTCGTTCAAATCGGACGTGGCGAAACGGCCGCCATCCAGCGGAACCAGCGGACGCAGTTCCGGCGGAATGACCGGGATCACCGTCAGCACCATCCATTCGGGACGGTTGCCCGATTCCAGGAAGGATTCGACGATCTTCAGCCGCTTGATGATCTTCTTCGGCTTCAGTTCGCCGGTGGCTTCCTTCAGATCCTCGCGCAACTGATCGGCGGTTGCGGCCAGGTCGATATTGGCCAGCATCGCCCGGATCGCCTCGGCGCCGATATCGGCGGTGAAGGCGTCGGCGCCGAAGTTGTCCTGGGCGTCCAGGAATTCTTCTTCGGTCAGCAACTGGCCATAGGTCAGGTCGGTCAGGCCCGGTTCGATCACCACATAGTTCTCGAAATACAGGATCCGTTCCAGATCCCGCAGCGTCATGTCCAGCATCAGGCCGATGCGCGAGGGCAGCGATTTCAGGAACCAGATATGAGCCACCGGCGCGGCCAGTTCGATATGGCCCATGCGTTCGCGGCGGACCTTTTGCAGGGTCACTTCCACGCCGCATTTCTCGCAGACCAGGCCGCGATACTTCATGCGCTTGTACTTGCCGCACAGGCATTCATAGTCCTTGATCGGACCGAAGATGCGCGCGCAGAACAGACCGTCCCGTTCCGGCTTGAACGTGCGATAGTTGATAGTTTCGGGCTTCTTCACCTCGCCATAGGACCAGGCGAGGATTTCCTCGGGCGAGGCCAGCGAGATCTTGATTTCGTCGAACTGCCGCGGCGGGGCCAGCGGGTTCAGGGGATTGGTGGCAAGTTCCTGGTTCATCTTTTTTCCTAAATGAAGGGCACGGGGAAGGCGATGAGGGCCAAGGCCCTCATTCCTCCTCCTCCGCATCCAGGAGTTCCATGTTGAGGCCCAGACCCCGGACCTCCTTGACCAGCACGTTGAAGGATTCCGGCACGCCGGCCTCGAAGTTGTCGTCGCCCTTGACGATGGACTCATAGACCTTGGTGCGGCCCGCCACGTCGTCCGACTTGACCGTCAGCATCTCCTGCAAGGTATAGGCGGCGCCATAGGCTTCCAGCGCCCAGACCTCCATCTCACCCAGGCGCTGACCGCCGAACTGCGCCTTCCCGCCCAGCGGCTGCTGGGTGACCAGGCTGTAGGGGCCGGTCGAACGCGCGTGCATCTTGTCATCGACAAGGTGGTGCAGCTTCAGGACATACTTCATCCCCACCGTCACCTTGCGCGAGAACTGCTCGCCCGTGCGGCCGTCGAAGACCACGGACTGACCCGAGGTGTCGAACCCCGCCCGGCGCAGCGCGTCGTTCACATCCGCCTCTTTCGCGCCGTCGAAGACGGGCGTGGCGATGGGAACGCCGGTGCGCACGGTGTTGGCGTGTTCGACCAGCGTGTCGTCATCCATGCCGTCGAAGGTCTCGGCATACATCTCGTCGCCATAGCCGATGCGCATCGCCTCGCGGACCGGAGCCATGTCGCCGTTGCGGCGATACTCCTCCAGCGCCTCGTCGATCTTGACGCCAAGACCGCGCGATGCCCAACCCATGTGGGTTTCCAGGATCTGACCGACGTTCATGCGCGACGGCACGCCCAGCGGGTTCAGAACCAGGTCGACCGGGGTGCCGTCGGCCAGGAAGGGCATGTCCTCGATCGGGACCACCTTCGACACGACGCCCTTGTTGCCGTGACGGCCGGCCATCTTGTCGCCCGCCTGAAGCTTGCGCTTCACGGCGACGAAGACCTTGACCATCTTCATCACGCCCGGCGGCAGGTCGTCGCCCTGCCGGACCTTCTCTACCTTGTCCTCGAAGCGGGCCTCGAGGGCCTTCTTCTGGGCGTCATACTGATGGTTCAGCGCCTCGACTTCCTTGGCGGTGTCTTCCTCGCTGACGGCAAGCTGCCACCACTGGCCGCGCGACAGCGTGCCCAGCAGATCCTCGGTGATCTCGGAATTGGCCTTGATCCCTTTCGGACCCTTCACGGCGATCTTGCCCAGGATCAACGATTTCAGGCGCGCATAGATGTTGCGGTCCAGGATCGCCTGTTCGTCGTCGCGGTCGCGGGCCAGACGCTCGACTTCCTCGCGCTCGATCTGCAACGCGCGTTCGTCCTTGTCCACACCATGGCGGTTGAAGACGCGGACTTCCACGATGGTGCCATAGGCCCCCGGCGGCAGACGCAGGGACGTGTCGCGCACGTCGGACGCCTTTTCACCGAAGATGGCGCGCAGCAGCTTTTCTTCCGGCGTCATCGGGCTTTCGCCCTTGGGGGTGATCTTGCCCACCAGGATGTCGCCCGGCCCGACCTCGGCGCCGATATAGACGATACCGGCTTCATCCAGGTTGCGCAGGGCTTCCTCGCCCACGTTCGGGATGTCGCGGGTGATCTCCTCGGGCCCCAGCTTGGTGTCGCGGGCCGCCACCTCGTATTCGTCGATATGGATCGAGGTGAACACGTCGTCGCGGTGGATCCGCTCGGAAATCAGGATCGAGTCCTCATAGTTGTAGCCGTTCCAGGGCATGAAGGCCACGACCACGTTCCGGCCGATGGCCAGTTCCCCCTGGTCGGTCGAGGGACCGTCCGCGATGACCTGGCCGCCCACGACCTTGTCGCCCACCTTGACCAGCGGACGCTGGTTGATGGTCGAGGACTGGTTGGACCGCTTGAACTTGCGCAGGCGATAGATGTCCACGCCCGCATCGCCCGATTCAAGCCCCTCGGTGGCGCGCACCACGATCCGCTGCGCATCGACCTGGTCGATGACGCCGCCCCGGCGCGCCATGATGGCGGCCCCGGAATCGCGGGCAACGGTGGCTTCCATGCCGGTGCCGACAAACGGCGCCTCGGCCCGCAGCAACGGGACCGCCTGACGCTGCATGTTGGATCCCATCAGCGCGCGGTTGGCGTCGTCGTTTTCCAGGAACGGGATCAGCGCCGCGGCGACCGAGACCAGCTGCTTGGGCGACACGTCGATCAGGTCGATGGCATCGACCGGGTTCAACGTGAAGTCGCCCGCCTGACGGGTCGAGATCAGCTCGTCTACAAACCGGCCGTTCGCATCCAGCGTCGCGTTGGCCTGGGCCACGGTGTGACGCATTTCCTCGGTCGCGGACATGTAGACCACGTCGTCCGTGACCTGCCCGTCCACCACCTTGCGATAGGGCGTTTCGATGAAGCCGTACTTGTTCACGCGGGCGAATGTCGCCAGCGAGTTGATCAGGCCGATGTTCTGGCCTTCCGGCGTCTCGATCGGGCACATCCGGCCGTAATGGGTCGGGTGAACGTCGCGCACCTCGAATCCGGCGCGTTCGCGCGTCAGACCGCCCGGCCCAAGCGCCGACAGGCGACGCTTGTGCGTCACCTCGGACAGCGGGTTGGTCTGGTCCATGAACTGCGACAACTGGCTGGAGCCGAAGAATTCGCGCACCGCCGCCGCCGCCGGCTTGGCGTTGATCAGGTCCTGCGGCATCACCGTGTCGATTTCCACGCCCGACATGCGTTCGCGGATCGCGCGTTCCATGCGCAGCAGGCCGACGCGGTACTGGTTCTCCATCAGCTCGCCGACCGAGCGCACCCGGCGGTTGCCCAGGTGGTCGATGTCGTCGATTTCGCCCTTGCCGTCGCGCAGTTCGACCAGCCCGCGAACGCAGGCCACGATATCCTCGGGGCGCAGGGTCCGCTGGGTGTCGGGCGCATCCAGATCCAGGCGCATGTTCATCTTCACCCGGCCGACGGCGGACAGGTCATAGCGTTCGCTGTCGAAGAACAGGCTGTTGAACAGGTTCTGCGCGGCCTCGACGGTGGGCGGCTCGCCCGGACGCATGACGCGATAGATATCCATCAGCGCGCCTTCGCGGCCCATGTTCTTGTCGGCCGCCATGGTGTTGCGGATATAGGGGCCGACGTTCACATGATCGATGTCCAGCACCGGGATCTCGGTGATGTCGTTGTCCAGCAGAACCTTGAGCAGACCGCCGTTCAGTTCGCCGTCGCGGTCGTATTCCGCCGTGATCTCGTCGCCCGCCTCGGCATAGATGAAGCCGGTGGTGTCGTTCACGATATCCTTGGCCACGAAGCGGCCGATGATCCGCTCGAACGGGACCAGCAGGTTCAGGGCCTCGCCCGATTCCTGCAATTTCTTGACCAGGCGCGGGGTCACCTTGTCACCCGCCTTGGCGATGATCTCGCCGGTTTCGGCGTTCACCAGGTCATAGGACGGACGGGTGCCGCGAACGCGTTCTGGGAAGAAGCGCGTGACCCAGCCCTGCGACCGGCCCTCGCGGCGCAGGGTATAGTCCACGGTTTCATAGAAGGCATCCATGATGCCTTCCTGGTCCATTCCCAAAGCATAAAGCAGCGTCGTCACCGGCAGTTTGCGGCGGCGGTCGATGCGCGCGAAGACCAGATCCTTGGCGTCGAATTCGAAATCCAGCCACGACCCGCGATAGGGAATGATCCGGCAGGCGAACAGAAGCTTACCCGAGGAATGGGTCTTGCCCCGGTCATGGTCGAAGAACACGCCGGGCGAACGGTGCATCTGGGACACGACGACGCGTTCGGTGCCGTTCACGATGAACGTCCCGTTCGTGGTCATCAGGGGCATGTCGCCCATGAACACGTCCTGTTCCTTGATGTCCTTGACGGACTTGGCGCCGGTGTTTTCGTCGACATCGAACACGATCAGGCGCAGCGTCACCTTCAGCGGCGCGGCATAGGTCATGTCGCGCTGCTGGCATTCGTCCACGTCGTATTTCGGGCGCTCAAGCTCGTATTTCACGAATTCCAGCGTCGCGGTCTCGTTGAAATCCTTGATCGGGAAGACCGACTGGAAGACGCCCTGGATGCCTTCGCCGTCGTGATGCCCGTCGCCCTCGCCCGAATTCAGGAACAGGTCGTAGGAGGATTTCTGAACCTCGATCAGGTTCGGCATCTCCAGCACTTCGCGGATATTGCCGTAATAGCGCCGGATGCGCTTCTGGCCGACATAGGATTGCGCCATGGGGTCTTGTCACCTTTCGTCTTCGCGCGGTCCTGGTCGGGGCACCCAGGACACGGGCCTACGAATGCAGGGGGTAAAGGTTCCATTCGTGCCGTGCGTCCCACCGCCCGGCTCCCGAACCTCGAACATGCCCTGAAGGATTGTCTGATCCAGACCGCCCTTCAAGACAGGTTCGGCAGGGACCGGGAAAACCCGGACCCTGCCCTGTTCACACCAGCCAGAAGGCCGATTACTTCAGCTCGACCTTGGCGCCAGCCGCTTCGAGCTTCTTCTTCATGTCTTCGGCGTCGGCTTTCGAGGCGCCTTCCTTGACCTTGCCGCCGGCTTCGACCAGATCCTTGGCTTCTTTCAGGCCCAGGCCGGTGATGCCGCGCACTTCCTTGATCACGTTGATCTTGTTGGCGCCGGCTTCGACCAGAACCACGTCGAATTCGGTCTTTTCCTCGGCGGCTTCAGCCGGGCCAGCGGCCGGGCCGGCCATCATGACGGCGCCACCGGCGGCCGGCTCGATGCCGTATTCGTCTTTCAGGATGGTTTTCAGTTCCTGAGCTTGCAGCAGCGTCAGGCCCACGATTTGTTCGGCGAGTTGTTTCAGATCAGCCATTTTTCCGTTCTCTCAGTTAATGTTCCAACGTCGGGTTTTCAACCACACGCGGGGATCGGGTTGCTTACGCAGCCTCACGTTCCTCAAGGGTCGTAAGGATGCTCGCGATGTTGCTTGCAGGCGCGCCAATGGCACCGGCGATGTTGCTGGCAGGCGCACCGAGGCAGGACACGATCTGAGCGATCAGCTCTTCACGCGACGGCATCGAGGCGACGGCTTTCACACCGGCCGGATCCAGGGCCGAATCACCCATTGCACCGCCCAGGATCACGAAACGATCGTTGTCCTTGGCGTATTTGTCGGCGATCCGGGCCGCAGCGGTCGGATCTTCCGAATAGGTGATCACGGTCATGCCCGTCAGGTAGTCGGCGATGCTTGCGCAAGGCTTACCTTCCAGGGCGATCTTGGCGAGCTTGTTCTTGGCGACGCGAACCGAACCGCCGGCTTCGCGCATGCGCGAGCGGAGGTCCTGCATATGTGCAACCGTCATCCCCTCGTAGTGGGCAACCACCACGACGCCAGAGCTTTCAAAGATCTGGCCGAGTTCTTCGACCACCTGTTCTTTTTGTGCTCTATCCACGGTTTCACTCCAAGTTGGGGGTTTCCCCCCGGCTCTCACTTTTCCCGCCCCGAAGGGCAGGTCGGGTCCGCTAGGGCAAGATCACCCGAAGGTTTCCTTCGGAAAAATGCTTCCCCATCTCAGGAAGGACATTAAGCCGGTTTCCCGGCACCCTCCGTCTCGGACAGGACGGGGCGGCTTTCGCCCCGCCATTCCCCGCCCGGAGGCGGGGAAATTCTCAGTTGGCGGTCGCCGAGGCAACGTCCACGGACACGCCCGGCCCCATGGTCGAGCTGATCGAGACCTTCTTCATGTAGGTCCCTTTCGCGCCCGAGGGCTTGGCCCGGCTGACCGCGTCCACGAAGGCGCGCAGGTTCTGGGCCAGCTTGTCGGCGTCGAAGGACACCTTGCCGATCCCGGCATGGACCACGCCCGCCTTTTCGGCCTTGAACTGGACCTCGCCGCCCTTGGCGGCTTCCACGGCGGATTTCACGTCCATCGTCACCGTGCCGACCTTGGGGTTCGGCATCAGGTTGCGCGGACCCAGGATCTTGCCCAGGCGGCCGACCAGCGGCATCATGTCCGGCGTCGCGATGCAGCGGTCGAACTCGATCTTGCCGGACTGGATCGTCTCCATCAGGTCTTCGGCGCCGACGATATCCGCGCCGGCGGCCTTGGCCTCGTCAGCCTTGGGACCGCGGGCGAAGACGGCGACGCGAACGTCCTTGCCGGTGCCAGCGGGCAGCGTCACGACGCCGCGGACCATCTGGTCGGCATGGCGCGGATCGACGCCCAGGTTCAGCGCGATCTCGACGGTTTCGTCGAACTTGGCCGAGGCGGCGCCTTTCACCAGGGTGATCGCGTCTTCGACGGTCAGGTTGGCCTTGCCTTCGAACTGGGCGCGGGCGGCGGCTTTTTTCTTGGAAATCTTCGCCATGGCTTAGCCTTTCACCTCGATACCGATCGACCGGGCGGAACCCAGGATGATCTTCATCGCCTGTTCGACATCATTGGCCGACAGATCCTTCATCTTGGCTTCGGCGATCTCGCGCACCTGCTTGACGGTCACGGTCCCGGCGACGGCGCGGCCGGGCTTGTCCGAACCCTTGGCGCGGTTGCGCTTGCCGACCGGCTTCAGACCGGCGGCCTTCTTCAGCAGGAACGAGGCGGGGGCGGTCTTCGTTTCGAAGCTGAACGACTTGTCCGCGTAATAGGTGATCACGACCGGAACCGGGGAACCCTGCTCCATCTCCTGCGTCTTGGCGTTGAATTCCTTGCAGAAGGCCATGATGTTGATCCCGCGCTGACCCAGGGCCGGGCCGACGGGGGGCGACGGGTTGGCTTGGCCCGCCTTGATTTGCAGCTTGAGGCTGCCGACAACTTTCTTGGCCATAGGGCCTTCTCCTTTATCATCACGCCCCGGAAGGGGCCGACTTAGCGGTGCGGCTCAATGCCTCCCGCGCGCGATCACGAGGCCTTGGAGACCTGCGTGAATTCCAGCTCGACCGGCGTGGGCCGGCCGAAGATCGAGACCGTGACCTTGAGGCGGGACGAAATCTCGTCCACTTCCTCGACCATGCCGGAAAAGCCGTCGAACGGTCCGTCGGTCACATTGACCTTTTCCCCGATCTCGAAGCGGATCAGGTTGCGCGGCGCGGCCTTTTCGCCCTCGCCGCTGCGGTTCAGCATCGCGTTCACTTCGTCGTCGCGCATCGGCATCGGCTTGCCCTGCGCGCCCAGGAAGCCGGTGACGCGGTTGATCGAGTTCACCAGATGATAGGTGCGGTCCGACATGTCCATGTGGACCAGCACATAGCCCGGCATGAAGCGGCGCTCGGACGTGACCTTCTTGCCGCGCCTGATCTCGATCACTTCCTCGGTCGGGACCAGCACCTCGTCGATCTGATCTTCCAGACCCTTTTCGGCGACGGCCTGCCGGATCGCCTCGGCGACCTTCTTTTCGAAGTTCGACAGGACGCTGACCGAATACCAACGCTTTGCCATGTTTCGACCAATCCCTGTTCGTCAAAAGGGAATCACCCGGCACGCCGCGCAACCCCTTGAATTTTCGCGTATCCGTCAAAATTGAAATCGGCGCGCAACCGCATTCGATGCACGCCGTTTGCCGGACAGTCGGGGGCAGATACCCCCGCAGGCCCGGAAATGCAAGCCCGATCAGTTGGCGATCAGCCGCAGCCCTTCGGTGATGCCGAAGCGGATGGCCAGGTCCACCAGCGAAAAGAACACGCTGAACAGCGCCGCCAGGATCAGCACCATGATGGTCGTCGTGATCACCTCGCGCCGCGTGGGCCACGAGATCTTGGCGGCCTCGGCGCGGACCTGGTTGATGAACTGGACGGGATTGGTGGCCACTGACAGGCTCCTTGACAGATGCAGAGGGGCATGTAGCGGGATGCGTCCGCCGTTTCAAGCCCGCAAAGGTCGCAGCATCGGCACGGGCATCTTGCAGCCGCCGCGCCTTCTTCCTAGGGATCGTGGCGCCAGAAAGAAGGGGCCAGTCTTGCGGATCCTTGTTGACCGGACGGGCCATTCCCGTCTTCGCGCGCTTGGGCCGTCCCTGGCCGCCGTGCCCGCCGCCGAGGCCGTGCGGGCGGGGATCGGCGCGCTGATCGGACTGGCGGCGGCGGCAGGACTGGCACTACTCGCCTCGCCCGAGTTGTGGCTGGGCGTGTATCTGATCGCGCCCTTCGGGGCGACCTCGGTGCTGATCTTCGCGGCGCCGAACAGCCCGCTGGCCCAGCCCTGGCCCGCGGTCCTGGGCAATACCCTGTCGGCCTTCGTCGCGCTGCTGGTCTGCCGCCTGGTCGCCGATCCGATGGCCGCCGTGCCGCTGTCAGTGGGCGCGGCGATCATCGCCATGGCGCTGTGCCGGGCCACCCATCCGCCCGGCGGGGCGGTGGCGATGACGGTGGCCATCGGCGCCGACAAGATCGCGCCCCTGGGCCTGGGCTTCGCGCTGATGCCGGTGGCGGCGGGCACGGTGCTGCTGGTGGTGATCGCCACGGCCTATGCCCATGCGACCGGGCGGCGCTATCCCTTCCGCCAGTTCGGAGAGGTCAATCCCAGCGGCACCACCGACCCCGCCCCGCCCGAGCGCCTGGGCCTGTCCGAGGACGAACTGGCCGCGATCCTGGTCCGCTACAATCAGGCGCTGAACCTGGGCGTCGAGGATCTGGCCCGCCTGATCGCCGCGGCCGAGATGCAGGCCGCATCGCACCGCACCAAGGCCCAGGTGGCGGGCGACATCATGTCCCGCGACCTGGTGACGGTCGCGCCCGACACGTCGATGCTGGACATCGCGGCGCTGTTTTCGCGCCACGGCTTCACCTCGCTGCCGGTGGCAGAGCCGGACGGGCGCTATCTGGGGGTGATCTTCCAGCTGCACCTGATCGCCCGCGCCCATGCCCGGTTCCGCCCCGACGGGCGGCTGTCGCGCGCGGGCCACGACCTGCGCGCCGCCGATGTGATGGGCGAACGCCTGCCCACCGCGACGCCCGACACGCCGATCGCCGCGCTGCTGCCGAAGCTGGCGTCCAGCGACACGGACGCGGTGCCGGTGCTGGACGGCGACCGGATCGTCGGCATCGTCACGCGCACCGACCTGATCGCGGCACTGGCGCGCGAGAGCCTGCGGCGGGACGACTGATGTCTGGGGACCTGGCAGGGGTTGGGGGACTCGAACCCACGACCCTCGGTTTTGGAGACCGATGCTCTACCAACTGAGCTAAACCCCTGCGGTGCGCGTGTGATAGGGTTTGCGGACAAGGCCGTCAAGCCGGGAAACGCCGGATCAGCCCCGGACCGGCCGCGCCGCGCCCGCCTCGTCCAGGGCCACGAAGGTGAACACCGCCTCGGTCACCTGTTCGCTGTCGTCGCGGTGGCGTTCGCGGCGCCAGGCCTCGACGTTGATGCGCATCGAGGTGCGGCCGACATGGACCACCTCGGCATAAAGCGACACCTCGTCGCCGACCTTGACGGGGCGGTGGAACTTCATCCCCTCGACCGCGATGGTGGCGCTGCGGCCCCGCGCGATCAGGGCGGCGACCGATCCTGCGGCAAGGTCCATCTGGCTCATCAGCCAGCCGCCGAAAATGTCGCCCGCCGGGTTGGTGTCGGCGGGCATGGCGATGGTGCGGATCGTCGGATTGCCGGGAGGCTGGGTCTGGCTCATGGCGGGTTCCTGCGGCTGGACCGGCGTATCAGCGCACAGGAGCGGTCGCCGTGCAAGCCGGCCGTCACGCGTCGGCGTCGACCAGGAAACCGCCCGACTGCCGCGCCCACAGCCGCGCATACAGCCCGCCTTGAGCCAGCAGGTCGGCATGGCTGCCCTGTTCGATGATCCGGCCCGCGTCCATGACGATCAGCCGGTCCATGGCAGCGATGGTGGACAGGCGATGCGCGATGGCGATCACCGTCTTGCCCGCCATCAGCGCGTCCAGCCGCGACTGAATCGCGGCCTCGGCCTCGCTGTCCAGGGCGCTTGTCGCCTCGTCCAGGATCAGGATCGGAGCGTCCTTCAGCGCCACGCGGGCGATGGCGATGCGCTGGCGCTGCCCGCCCGACAGCTTGACGCCGCGTTCGCCGACATGGGCGTCCAGGCCCCGGCGGCCATGGCTGTCCGACAGCAGCGGCACGAAATCCTGCGCCTCGGCCATGCGCTGGGCCTGGGCGATGTCGGCCTCGGTCGCGTCGGGGCGGCCATAGGCGATGTTGTCGCGCACCGACCGATGCAGAAGCGAGCTGTCCTGCGTCACCACCCCGATGGCCGCGCGCAGGCTGTCCTGCGTGACCTTGGACACGTCCTGCCCGTCGATGGTGATGCGGCCCCGTTCGATGTCGTGGAAGCGCAGCAGCAGGTTGATCAGCGTCGATTTCCCGGCCCCCGACCGGCCCACCAGGCCGACGCGCTCGCCCGGTGCGACATGCAGCGTCAGGTCGTCCAGCACCGCCATCGGCCGAGCGCCTTCCACGCCGCGATAGCGGAAGGTGACATTGTCGAAGCGCACCGCCCCCGGACCCCGGACCAGCGGCCTGGCGTCGGGCGCATCCTTCACCTCTCTCGGCAGCGCCAGGCTGGAGATGCCGTCGCGCACCGTGCCGATATTCTCGAACAGCGCGGCGAATTCCCACATGATCCAATGGGCCATGTTGTTCAGCCGCATGGCCAGCGGCACCGCGACCGCGACGGCGCCGACCTCGATCAGGCCATTCGTCCACAGCCACAGCCCGACCCCCGCCACGGATCCCACCAGGGCCACGTTGATCGTGTTCAGCGCGATGTCCTGGATGCTGGACAGCCGCATCTGCGCGTAGACGGTGCGCAGGAACGCGTCCATCCCGTCGCGCATCCACGCCTCTTCCCGCGAGGAATGAGAGAACAGCTTCACGGTGGCGATATTGGTATAGCTGTCCACGACCCGGCCCGTCATGCCCGCCCGTGCGTCGGCCTGCGCCTCGGCCACCCGGCCCAGGCGCGGCACGATCTGCCACAGCATGATCCCGTAGGCCGCCACCCAAGCCAGGAAGGGCAGCGCCAGCCGCCAGTCCTGGCTGGCCGCCAGGAACAGCGCGCCCAGGAAATAGATGATCACATAGCTGCCGACATCCATCGCCTTCATCGCGACCTCGCGCACCGCAAGCGCGGTCTGCATCAGCCGCTGGGCGATCCGGCCCGCGAACTCGTCCTGGAAATAGCCGACCGACTGCCGCATCAGATACCGATGCGCACGCCAGCGGATCCGCTGCGGGAAATTGCCCATCAGCCCCTGATACAGCACCAGCGACCCCAGCAGGTTCAGCGCCGGCAGCACGATCAGCAGGACCGCCGCCATGAAGCCCAGCCGCCCGCCATGCTGCGCCCAGAATTGGTCGCGCGGGGTCTGCGACAACTGGTCGATCAACTCGCCCAGCCAGCCGAACAGCGCGACCTCGACGATGGCGATCAGCGACGAGGTGACGGCCACGATCGCCAGCCACGGCAGCGCGCCCTGGCTGTAATACAGGACGAACCGGACCAGCGACCGGGGCGGCATGTCCGGGATTTCGGTCGGATAGGGATCTATGCGTCGCTCGAACCACGCAAACATGGCGTCACCGGACTGTCGTGAACGGAATGGGGCAAGGGTGCGCTTGCTGGACCGTTCCGCAGCCGCTGTCAAGCGGCGCCCACCGGAACGATGCGACAGGCCGCACGTTGCACCGGATGAAACGGCCTGCCACCCGAAAGGACATCCCCATGGCGATCAAGAACCTGAACGACCTTTACCTTCACCAACTGAAGGATCTGTATTCCGCCTGCAAACAATCCATGGCGGTCGTCACCGAAATGGGCCGCGTCGCCAAGTCGCGCGAATTGTCCGAGGCGCTGATCGCCGGCAACCAGGGCATCGCGCGCGGGATGGAGGTGCTGGCCAGCATCTGCAACCGGCACGACACCGACCCGACCGGCGAACATTGCCGGGGCATGGAGGGCCTGGTGAACGAGGCCCGCAAGCACGCCATCGAAACCGATTTCGGCGACGAGGATACCCAGGACGCTGCGATCATCACCCAGTACCAGCGGCTGACCCATTACGCCATCGCCGGCTATGGCTGCGTGCGCACCTTCGCAAACCGGCTGGGCCATAACGACGACGGCGCCGAGCTTCAGGAATGCTTGGACAACACGCGGAACGGTGACGAGCACATGACCCGCATCGCCGAGGGCGGGGTGAACCAGGCCGCCGTGGACGGCCAGTAAGAACCGACGCGCCGCGGCCCCTGCCGGCAGGGCCGCGGCGCAGGCGTCACAGATGACGCGTCTCGACGGCCGGGTTTCCCCAATCGTCATGCGCTCCGTCGGCGTGAAAGACCGGCGCGGCGACCAAGTCCGCCTGGGGCACGTCGTCCAGGGCCGGGACGAAAACCGCCGTGAAGCGCCCGCCCATCTCTGCGATGGTCCCCCGAGTCCATAACCGCGTTCCGCAGCGGCGACAGAAGACGTGGTGCATGTCGATTCCGTCATCCTCGGCCCTAGGGGTTTCCGCCAGCATTTCGGCCCCGCACAGAATCCGCAGGCCGTCCGCCTGCGGCAGCCGCAGTTCCCAATACCGCATCTTGCGGCAGAACCGGCAATTGCAGCGCATCGTGCCATCCGCCAGATCGCCATCGGCCTCGAAGGCGACGGCGGCGCAGAAGCAGCTTCCGCGATAGGTCTTCACGACGCCTCCTCCCGGTGGCAGACGGCCTCGACATTGTTGCCGTCGGGATCGATCACGAAGGCGCCGTAGTAGTTCGGGTGATACTCCGGCCGCAGGCCCGGCGCGCCGTTGTCGCGCCCGCCTGCCGCCAGCGCCGCGTGGTGGAAGGCATCGACCAGGGCGCGGCGGTCGGCCGCGAAGGCGACATGCAGCCCGGTCACGGGCACGCCCGCGCTGCCGATCCAGAACTCCGGCTTGCCGTCGCGGCCATAGCCCAGATGCGCGCCCCGGCCGCCGGTCATCTTCTCGGTCACTTCCATCAGCAGTCGATACCCCAGGGGCGCCAGGGCCTGGTCATAGAAGGCCTTGGCGCGGGGCAGGTCGGCAACGGTCAGTCCGATATGGTCGATCATGGCGGTCTCCTTATTCCGATGCGCCGTTATGGCACCGGCGTGCTGACAGATGATGTCAGCACAGCCAGGAGACCGCAGGATCAGACGTTGCCCGCCGCCATCTCCTTCGCGATATGGTCGGCCTGCCGGATCGCCAAGGCGACGATGGTCAGCGTCGGGTTTTCCGCCGCGCCGGTGGTGAACTGGCTGCCGTCCGAGACGAACAGGTTCGAGACCTCATGCGCGCGGCCGTTGCGGTTCACGACGCCGTCCTCGGGCTTTTCCGACATGCGGTTGGTGCCCAGGTTGTGGGTCGAGGGATAGGGCGGCGTCGGCAGGATCCGGGTGGCGCCCACCGCCTTGTAGATCGCCTGACCCTGCTGATAGGCATGGTTGCGCATCGCGATGTCGTTCGGATGGTCGCTGAAATTCACGTTCGCGACCTTCAGGCCGAACTTGTCCTCGGTGTCGGACAGGGTGACGCGGTTGTCGGCCTGGGGCATGTCCTCGCCCACGATCCACATCCCCGCCATGTTCTCATAGCTGTCGAGCGCGGTGGTGAATTCCCGCCCCCAGGCACCGGGATCCAGGAAGGCCGCCATGAAGGGCAGGCCCAGAGACAGGGTTTCCAGTTCATACCCGCCGACGAAGCCGCGCGACGGATCGTGCCGGGCCTCGTCGCGGATGATCCCGGCCATGGTCGTGCCGCGCCACATCTTCACCGGATGTTCGAAGGTCGCATAGACCGACCCGGTGGTATGGCGCATATAGTTGCGCCCGACCTGGCCCGAGCCGTTGGCCAACCCGTTCGGGAACATGCTGCTGTGCGAATTCAGCAGCAGGCGCGGCGATTCGAAGCTGTTCCCGGCCACCGCGACGATGCGGGCCTTTTGCAGTTGAAGGTTGCCGTCCTTGTCGAAATATTCGACCCCCGTCACCTTGCCGCTGTCGTCATGCAGGATCCGGGCGGCATGGGCATGGTCGCGCACCTCCAGGTTGCCCGTCGCCTCTCCGTTCGGGATGTCGGTATAGGCGGTCGACCATTTCGCGCCCCATTTGCAGCCTTGGAAGCAGAAGCCCGTCTGCTGGCAGGCCATGCGCCCGTCATAATCGGCGCTGTTGATCGCCATGTTGCCGGTATGGACATCCTTGTAGCCGATGGCATGGGCGCCCTTTTCGAACACCTTGTAGTTGTTGTTGCCCGGCAGGCGGGCGCGGCCGCCGGTGCCGGTCACGCCCAGCTTGGCCTCGGCCTTGTCGTACCAGGGCGCCATCTCGGCGGTGTCCAGCGGCCAGTCCAGCAGGTTCGCGCCCTGAACCTCGCCATAGGTGCTGCGCGCCTTCCATTCGTGATCCTGGAACCGCAGCGAGGCGCCTGCCCAATGAATGCTGGTGCCGCCCACCGCCTTGACGATCCAGGCGGGAAGGCCGGAAAAGTCCTTGGCCACCCGCCAGTCGCCGCTGGTCGTGCGCGGATCGGTCCAGGCCAGCTGGCCGAAGCTTTCCCATTCGTCGTTGATGTAATCCTCGGGCAGATAGCGCCCGCCCGCTTCCAGCGCGACGACCTTGACGCCCTTCTGCGCCAGTTCGTTGGCCAGCACCCCGCCGCCCGAGCCGGTGCCCACGATGACGACCACGCTGTCGTCGGTCAGTTCGAATTTGGCTGCCTTTGCCATGGTCCCTGCCCCCCTCACAACCAGTCGATGTCGTCGAAGCCGCGGTCGATATAGCCGCCCTTCGAGAAGGACTCGCCCTCATAGCCGAAGATCGGCCAGACGTCCTTCTGGTTATAAAGCCCCGTCACCAGCCCGCCCCGCACGGTCTGGAAGAAGGGCGTCTCCTCGATGCTGCGCAGGATCGCCACACGCTCGTCCTCCCAGCCGGCGGCCAGGTAGGTGTCGAAGCCCGCCTGCCGGGCGGCGGCATCCAGGGCCGCGATGCCTTCGGTCACCAGTTGCTTCTGTTCCGCCGTGTCATAGGACTTGACCGCCACCGCATAGAAGCGGTCGCCGACCCGGTCATGCGGATAGATGTCGCGGGCCATTTGCAACAGCGTCGCCATCTCATGCTCGCCGATGGCCGTGACCTCGACGGCCCAGGCGGCGTCCGGCGCGGCGATGAAGCCCGGCCCGGCGACCGCCAGCGCCCCAGCCGCCACGGCGCGCGACAGAAGCGCACGCCGGGTCAAGCCCTGCTTGTTCAAACGGGTCATGTTTCCTCCTCCCTTGGTCTCGCGCGCCTGGGGTCTCCCCTCCCCGGCGGCGCGCGCTATTTGTAGCGGCCGCCCCGCTGGATCACCTCGATCTGGTATCCGTCGGGATCGGCGATGAAGAAGAACCGCGCGATCACCTCGCCGCCGGGCGCGAAGTCCACCAGCTTGCGCGGCGCGAAGCCCTCGGATTCCAGCCGGGCGTGCAGCGCGTCCAGGTCATCGACGGTAAAGGCGACATGGCCATAGCCGTCGCCCAGGTCGTAAGGCTGGGCCCGGCCCTTGTTGACGGTCAGCTCCAGCTCGGTCTCGCTTTCGCCGTTGGCCAGATAGATCAGGGTGAATTCCGGGAAATCCAGCCGCTCGGCGACCTTCAGCCCGAAGCAGCGGTCGTAGAATTCGACCGAACGCGCCTCGTCCAGAACGCGGATCATCGAGTGGACGTATTTCGCCATGCCAAGCCTCCGTAGCCTTTTCTTCTCCTCAGGCTAGGGAATCGCGGAACGGGGCGGGTAGTAACGGATTACTACAGGCGTTTTTATTCGGCGGCGATGGCCTGGGGCAGGTGCTGGTCCTCGCCCAGGTGGATCGTGCAGGCGCAACGCAGCAACGAGGTGAAGTTGCGCGCCTCGCCATGCAGTTCCAGAACCTCGGCGTGCAGCTTGGAAATGAAGGCGGGCGTCGTCACCCCCTGCCGGGCGGCGATGTCGTCCAGGATGCGCCAGAAGGCCCGTTCCAGCCGGATCGAGGTCGATTGCCCGTTCAGCCGCAGACGGCGGGTCACGGTTTCATAGCGGTCGGGATCCTGGCCCGCGAAGATCTGGCACATCAGCTTGATCCGGCAACTTCGGTGATGCCCATTCTTGCGCTGGATGGTCGTGTGGGTCAACGCGCTTGCTGCGCGCCCCTCCAGAAGGACCAATCGAAAAAGGCCGCCTCCTTATGGGAGACGGCCCTTTTGGGTGTGGTGTTTGGGTCAGATCACTTGATGATCTTCGAGACCACGCCGGCGCCGACGGTGCGGCCGCCTTCGCGGATCGCGAAGCGCAGCTTTTCCTCCATCGCGATCGGCGCGATCAGCTCGACCTCGAACTTCAGGTTGTCGCCCGGCATCACCATCTCGGTGCCCTCGGGCAGCTTCACCGTCCCGGTCACGTCCGTCGTGCGGAAGTAGAACTGCGGGCGGTAGTTCGCGAAGAACGGCGTGTGGCGGCCGCCCTCCTCCTTGGTCAGGATATAGGCCTCGGCCTCGAAGGTCGTGTGCGGGTTCACCGATTTCGGCTTGCACAGCACCTGGCCGCGCTCGACCCCGTCGCGGTCGATGCCGCGCAGCAGGACGCCCACGTTGTCGCCGGCCTCGCCGCGATCCAGCAGCTTGCGGAACATCTCGACGCCGGTGCAGGTGGTCTTCTTGGTGTCGCGGATGCCCACGATCTCAAGCTCGTCGCCCACGTTCACCGCGCCGCGCTCGATCCGGCCGGTCACCACCGTGCCGCGCCCCGAGATCGAGAACACGTCCTCGATCGGCATCAGGAAGGGCTGGTCCACGGCGCGCTCGGGCGTCGGGATGTATTTGTCGACCGCCGCGATCAGCGCGCGGATCGAATCCTCGCCGATCGCCTGGTCGCGGCCTTCCAGAGCGGCCAGCGCCGAGCCCTTGATGATCGGAATGTCGTCGCCCGGATAGTCGTAGGAGGACAGAAGCTCGCGCACCTCCATCTCGACCAGCTCCAGCAGCTCCTCGTCATCCACCTGGTCGACCTTGTTGAGGTAGACGACCATGTAGGGGATGCCCACCTGGCGGCCCAGCAGGATGTGCTCGCGCGTTTGCGGCATCGGGCCGTCGGCGGCGTTCACCACCAGGATCGCGCCGTCCATCTGCGCCGCGCCGGTGATCATGTTCTTCACGTAGTCCGCGTGGCCGGGGCAGTCCACGTGGGCGTAGTGGCGGTTTTCCGATTCGTATTCCACATGCGCGGTCGAGATCGTGATCCCCCGAGCCCGCTCCTCGGGCGCGCCGTCGATCTGGTCATAGGCGCGGAATTCGCCGAAATACTTCGTGATCGCAGCCGTCAGCGTCGTCTTGCCGTGGTCAACGTGACCAATCGTGCCAATGTTGACGTGCGGTTTCGTCCGTTCAAACTTTGCCTTTGCCATGATGGCCTCCTGATCGCGGGGCATGGCATGAGACGGCCCCGAATTGACGTGCGCCGCGATGTATAAGCCTGCCTGGGAAAAATCAAGGGCGCCCGCGCGCCATCGGGCGGCTGTCCCCGCGCCCGATCCTGTTGCCCGGCGGAACCATTCCGGGCACAGTTCGGTTCAGGGCAAACCGGGGCGCGCCTGTGTGTCTGTCGCCCCGCCAGAGAGGATGTATTCGATGAGCCTGATGAAAACCCTGGGTCGTGTGGCGGCCGGTGTCATTCTTGCCAAGGGCATTGGCGCGGCCATGCAGCATCGCGGGACGGGCCAGTCGGGCGGGCGGGTCACCCAGAACCGGACCGGCCAGGGGGGCCTGCTGGGCGACCTGTTCGGGAACAACACCACGCCCGGCGCGGGCGGCAGTCTGAACGACATGCTGGGCCAGGTTCTGGGCGGCGGCCGGGCGGGCAGCGGATCGCGCTATGGCGGGCCGAATTCGCGCGGCGCCCAGGGCGGGCTTGGCGGGCTTCTGGACAACCTGACCACCAAGGCCCGCAGCGGCGGCGCGGGCGGCAGCGGCGGCCTGGGCGATCTGCTGGGGCAGTTGAGCGGCGGTTCCAAGACGCGCAGCGCGGGCGCGGGTGGCAGCCTGGGCGATCTGCTGGGCGGGCTTCTGGGCGGCGCGGCGGCGGGCGGCGTGGCCGGGGGCCTGGCGCGCAAGGATTCGCAGCCCACCAACGACGCAAGCTTCGGCGAGTTGTTCAACGACGCCATCGTCAACAAGGGCGAACCCGAGGTGGCCCCCACCCCGGAACAGAACGCCGTCGCGGGCCTGATGCTGCGCGCGATGATCCAGGCCGCGAAATCGGACGGCACCATCGACGATGCGGAAAAGCAGCGCCTTCTGGGCAAGCTGGGCGACGACCTGGACGACGAGGAACGCCAGTTCATCCGCGACCAGATGGCCGCCCCCGTCGATCCGGAAGCTTTGGCGCAAGAGGTGCCCAAAGGGCTCGAATCCCAAGTCTATCTGATGTCGCTGATGGCCATCGACCTGGATCACGAGGACGAGGCCCGTTATCTGGACCGGCTGGCCCGCGCGATGAACCTGGACCGCCCTTCGGTCAACCAGATCCATGACGAAGTCGGCGTGACCCGCCTTTACAACTGATCCCCGTCGATCCCTGCCCGGCGGCCCCTGCGGGGGCCGCTTTCGCAAATCCGTGATCGCCTTGCAGGCCGGTTGATCCAAGCCCTTGGCTCTGCCATGGTTTTCCCGACAGTTCCGTCTTTACAGCCAGTCCTTTTCAGGAGCCAGCCCATGCCCCCCGTCAAAGCGATCGCCGTTGCCGTTGCCTTGTCCTTGCCGACCCTTGCCGTCGCGCAATCCGCCGAGGAAGCCGCCGAAAGCGCCATCGAGGCGCGGCATGGCTTCATGACGATGCTGGGCATCAACATGGGCCAGCTGGCCGGCATGGCCAAGGGCGAGATTGCCTATGACGAGGCCCTGGCCAGCCGCGCGGCCGCCAATATCGTCGCCCTGACCCAGTACGACGCGCCCACGCTGTTCATCGAGGGAACCTCGTCGGCAGACACGGACGCCTCCGAGGCCCTGCCCGCGATCTGGGAAAACCCCGACGATTTCCGCGCCAAGTTCGCCGCCATGTCCGAGGCCGCGGCAGGCAGCCCGGATGCCGTCAAGGGCGGCCAGGGCAATCTTGGCCCTGTGCTGCAAAAGCTGGGCGGCACCTGCAAGGCCTGTCACGACGACTATCGCAAGGCCGACTGATGCCGGGCGACGGGGCGCGGCGCGAACGGGTCTGGGATCCGGCGCTGCGCGCGTTCCACTGGGCCTTGGCCGTGCTGGTGATCGTCAACTGGCTGCTGGGCAAGATGGGCCCCTCGGACATGACGCTGCATTTCTGGCTGGGCTATGGGGTCGTCGCCCTGCTGGCCTTCCGGCTGATCTGGGGCTTCGTCGGCCCGCCGCCCGCCCGCTTCACGCGCTTCATCCGGGGGCCGCGTGCCGTGCTGGCCTATGTCCGTGACATGGTCCGGCCCCGGCCCAGCCACTGGCCCGGCCACAGCCCGGTGGGCGCCCTGGCGGTGGTTGCCATGCTGGCGGTGCTGATCATGCAGGTCACGACGGGGCTGTTCGCCGACCCCGACGACTATATCAATGTCGGCCCGCTGGCCTCTCAGGTCAGTTCGGCGACCTCTCGGGCGGCGCTGCGGTGGCATCACCGGGGCGCCGACCTGATCCTGATCCTGGTCCTGCTGCACTGGGCGGTGATCGTCTTCTACCGCCTGTGGAAGCGCGAGGATCTGGTGCGCCCGATGATCGACGGCTGGAAATGGGTGCGGCGGCGGTAAGCGGAACCCTTGGTGCCACCGCTTGTTGGACAAGGCAAACCGAAAGGAACGCCCATGTCCACCGACCAACCCTTCCGCAGCGGCGCCATCAGCGACCCCCGCCTGCCGAAACCCGACTTCCCGAAACAGGAACAGCCCTTCCCCGGCCTGGCCTGCCGCATGGACCCGCTGCCCGACCATGGCGAGACCAGCTATCGCGGCACCGGGCGGCTGTCGGGCAAGCGCGCGCTGATCACCGGCGGCGACAGCGGCATCGGTGCGGCCGCCGCCATCGCCTATGCCCGTGAGGGGGCGGATGTCGCGATCAACTATCTGCCGCAGGAACAGGAGGACGCCGACAAGGTGATCGCCCTGATCCGGGCCGAGGGCCGCGCGGCCGCCGCCATTCCCGGCGACCTGCGCGAGGAGGATTTCTGCAAATCCCTGGTCGCCCAGGCCGTCGAGGCCCTGGGCGGGCTGGACATCCTGGTCAACAACGCGGGCCGTCAGCAGTTCTGCGAAAGGCTGGAGGATCTGACGACCGAGGATTTCGACGCGACGATGAAGACCAACGTCTATGCGCCCTTCTGGGTCACGCGCGCGGCGCTGCCGCATCTGAAGCCCGGCGCGTCGATCATCATCACCTCGTCGGTGCAGGCTTTCTCGGCGTCCGAACTGCTGTTCGATTATGCACAGTCCAAAGCCGCCAACGTGGCCTTCGCGCAGTCGCTGGCCAAGCAGCTTGCGCCGCGCGGCATCCGCGTGAACGCTGTCTGCCCCGGCCCGTTCTGGACCGCCTTGCAGGTCTCGGGCGGGCAGCCGACGCAAAAGGCGGCGGAGCACGGCAAGAAGCAGCCGCTGGGACGCCCCGGCCAGCCGGTCGAGCTGGCGCCGATCTATGTGCTGCTGGCCTCGGACGAGGCGAGCTATATCACCGGCGAATATTTCGGATCGGTGGGCGGTTCGGGGTTGTAGGCGAGGGAAAGGATTCTTGCCTCCGGCGGGGATATTTTAACGAAGCTGAAAGGAATTCGAATCCATCCTGAAGGCACGGTACAGGCGGGGACGCCGATGACCGTCGAAGGTGAAAGCCCGCTGTCCGCCACATCATGCGGGCGCGGCAGCGGGCCGCACTTCGTCCCCAATATCTTGGGGCTTCCGCCGCTTGCGGCGGACGGGGCGAAGCCCCCAAGGAAAAACTGTCCGAGGGCGCAGGCCCTTGGTCAGTTGAACTTGTTGTCGCGCGGAAAGCCGCGCGGGGCCATGCTGCCTGCGCTGGCGCGCTTGCCCAGCCAGGCGGTCAGGTCGGGTTCGGTCCGGGTGCGCCCGCCGCTTTCCTGCCAGCGAAGCCCATCGGCCAGGGTCAGGAAAGCCGCGTCGGATAACGTGTCGTCCGCGACCAGCCCGCCGCCGCTGCGGTATTTCTGCAAGCGCACGCCCTTGCCGCGCGACATTTCCGGCAGTTCGGACAGCGGAAAGACCAGCATCTTGCGGTTGGTGCCGACCACGGCCAGGTGATCGCCGCCGACCGGGCGGCACAGCAGGGCGTCGCCGTTCAGCACCTGCTTGCCCGTCTTGGTCTGCGCCAGGATGTCGCCCGCCGCGACGATGAAGCCGTCGCCCGCCTTCGAGGCCACCAGATATCTTTCACCCTCGCGCCAGGGGAACAGGGCGATCACCTCGGCCTCGTTCGGCAGGTCGATCATCAGGCGCAGCGGTTCGCCCATGCCGCGCCCGCCGGGCAGGCTGTTGGCGGGCAGGGTGTAGAAGCGCCCGTTGCTGGCAAAGATCATCAGCTTGTCGGTCGTCTCGGCATGGATCGCCAGGCCGGGGCCGTCGCCGTCCTTGAACTTGACCTCGGCATCCAGCGGCTGATGGCCCTTCATGGCCCGGATCCAGCCCATCTTCGACAGGATCACCGTCAGCGGCTCTCGCTCGATCATCGCATCCATGTCCAGGGGGGCGATGTCCTGCGCCTCGGCGATCAGGGTGCGCCGCTGGCCTTCGGGCCGGGACTTGCCGAACAGGTTGCGGACCTCTTTCAACTGGTCGGAGACGCGCGCCCATTGCGCGCGTTCGTCGGCCAGCATCGCCTGCAAGGCCTGCCGTTCGTCCTGCAAGGCGTCGCGTTCGGCGCGCAGCTCGATCTCTTCCAGCTTGCGCAGGGCGCGCAGGCGCATGTTCAGGATCGCCTCGACCTGGACCTCGGTCAGGGCGAATTCGGCCATCAACACCGCCTTCGGATCGTCCTCGTGGCGGATGATATCGATCACCCGGTCCAGGTTCAGATAGGCGATCAGATAGCCTTCCAGAACCTCCAGCCGGGCGGCGATCTTGTCCAGCCGGAAGGTGGCGCGGCGGACCAGCACATCGCGGCGGTGGTCCAGGAAGGCGCGCAGAACCTCCTTGAGGCTGCACACCTTGGGCACGCGGCCGTCGATCAGCACGTTCATGTTCATGCTGAAGCGAAGCTCCAGGTCGCTGACGCGGAACAGCGCGGCCATCAGCTGTTCGGGATCGACCGTCCGCGCCCGAGGTTCCAGGACAATGCGGATATCCTCGGCGGATTCGTCGCGGACATCGGCCAGGATCGGGATCTTGCGGGTCTGGATCAGTTCGGCCAGACGCTCGATCAGGCGGGACTTCTGGACCTGATAGGGAATTTCGGTCACGACGATCTGCCACAGGCCCCGGCCCAGATCCTCGACCGCCCACCGCGCGCGGACCCGGAACGCGCCGCGCCCGGTGCGATAGATCTCGGCGATGGTCTCGCGGTTTTCGACGATCACCCCGCCGGTCGGGAAGTCCGGCCCTTGCAGGATGCCCGCCAGCGTGTCGTCGCGCGCATCCGGCGTCTTGATCAGATGCAGGCAGGCGTCGATCACCTCATGCAGGTTATGGGGGGGAATGTTCGTGGCCATTCCCACGGCGATCCCCGACGCCCCGTTCGCCAGCAGGTTCGGGAAGGCGGCAGGCAGGACCACGGGTTCCTGCAAGGTTCCGTCATAGTTCGGGCGGAAATCCACCGCGTCCTCGGCCAGGCCGTCCATCAGGCTTTCGGATGTCGCGGCCAGCCGCGCCTCGGTGTATCGGGCCGCGGCCGGGTTGTCGCCGTCGATATTGCCGAAGTTGCCCTGCCCGTCCACCAGCGGATAGCGCATGGCGAAATCCTGGGCCAGCCGCGCCATCGCGTCATAGATCGCGGCATCCCCGTGGGGGTGATAGTTGCCCATCACATCGCCGGTGATCTTGGCCGACTTGCGGAACGCACCGTTGGGCGACAGGCGCAACTCGCGCATCGCATAGAGGATCCGGCGATGCACCGGCTTCAGCCCGTCGCGCGCGTCGGGCAGCGCCCGGTGCATGATCGTCGACAGGGCATAGGTCAGATACCGTTCGCCGATGGCGCGGCTCAGCGGTTCGGTCTGGGTGTTGTCTTCGGGATCGGCGGGGGGTTCGGGGGGCAGGCTGGACATGGCGCATCAGATAGGGCGCGGCGCGCGCGCGGTCCAGCGGGAATCCGTTGGAACGGGCGCGCGACGGTTGGCGTTGCGAAACATCATAGGTTAACAAGGTTCGCAAGAAACCGGCGGGGGCAAGGCATGATCAGACTGGGCGCGCTGCTGCTGGCGACTTTGGCGGGCCTGTTTCTGATCCTGTCGGTCTGGGGCGAGGGCAATCCCCGCGCCGACCGCCGCCCCGTTCCTGTGCCCCAACCTGCGGCTCGGGACGCGGGCACCGAACGTCCTGCCGCGACCGAACCCCAGCCCGTTCCCCCCGCCGTGGTGCAGGCGGAATCGCAGACGCCAGAACGCATCCAGCGTTTTCCCGGACCGGCGCTGCGGCCGTCGCCCGAACATGCCGGGGAAACGCCGGAACCCGCGCCGATGGCTGTGGACGGGCCGGTTCTCTATGTCACCGGCGACCGGGTGAATGTCCGCGCCGGGCCGTCGACCGCCGACCGGGTCGTCGCCGCGCTTGGACGGGGCGTGGCGGTGCAGGCGCTTGGCCCGCAGGACGCCGAATGGGTCAATATCCGCGACGCAGAGGGCCGCACCGGCTATGTCGCGGGCCGCTTCCTGTCGGCGTCGGCGCCTTGACGGGACGTGTGCTGATCACCGGATGCTCATCCGGCATCGGGCTGGACGCCGCGCGGCGGATGCAGTCGCTGGGCTGGCAGGTCGTCGCCACCTGCCGCAAGGACGAGGACATCGCCGCTCGCCGGGCCGAGGGGATGGAGTGTCACCGCCTGGACCTGTCCGACGAAGCCAGCGTGGCGCGGCTGGCCGACCGGGTTCTGTCGGGCGGCCCGCTGGACGCGCTGGTGAACAACGCCGCCTTCGCCCTGCCCGGCGCGGTCGAGGACATGCCGCGCGGCGCCCTGCGCGCGATCTTCGAGACGAACCTGTTCGGCACCCACGACCTGACCGTCCGCCTGATCCCGCATTTCCGCCGCAACGGCGGGCGGATCGTCAACATCAGCTCGGTCCTGGGGCTGATCGGCATCCGCTGGCGCGGCCCCTATGTCGCGACGAAATTCGCGCTGGAAGGCCTGACCGACGTGCTGCGGCTGGAAATGGCGGGCACGCCCGTCAAGGTGATCCTGATCGAACCCGGCCCCATCGCCAGCCGCATCCGCGTGAATGCCATCCCGCATTTCGAACGCTGGGTGAACTGGCAGGACAGCGCGCGGGCCGACGAATACCGCGCCAGCCTGCTCAAGCGGCTCTACGAACCCTCGGGCAAGGACCGCTTCGAACTGCCCCCCTCGGCCGTCAGCGACCGGATCGTCCACGCGCTGACGGCGGCCCGGCCGCGCCCGCGTTATTACGTCACGACGCCCACCTGGCTGTCCGGCACGGCACGCAGGCTTTTGCCCACGCGCGCACTGGACTGGGTCGCGCGCCAGGGCTAGGGTCCAGTCCAACGAAAGGCGCTCGCGATGGCTCATGACCCGCTGTTCTATGTGATCGCATTGGCGATGCTGGCCGTGCTGGGAATCCTGGCCACCGGCATCGGCGGCTTCGCCAGGGGCGGCGAGTGGAACCGCAAGCACGGCAACCGGATGATGCGATGGCGGATCATCGCGCAGGCCGTGGCGGTCGTGCTGATCATGCTGTTCGTCTGGCTTGGGGGGAAATGATGGTCGTTCTGAACAGGATCTATACCCGCACCGGCGACAAGGGCGACACCGCCCTGTCCGACGGCAGCCGCGTCGCCAAGCACGACCCCAGGGTCGAGGCTTATGGCACCGTCGACGAATTGAACGCGACGCTGGGCCTCTGCCGCCTGCACGCGACGGGCGATCTGGCCGCGTGGCTGGGGGTGATCCAGAACGACCTGTTCGATCTGGGCGCGGATCTGGCGCGGCCGAACATGGCCGCCGACGACCAGGCAGGCTATCCAGTGCTGCGCATCATCGACGCCCAGGTGACCCGCCTGGAAACCCAGATCGACGCCATGAACACCCATCTGGATCCGCTGCGCAGCTTCATCCTGCCGGGCGGTTCGGTGCTGTCGGCGCATCTGCACCTGTCGCGCACCGTCGCCCGCCGGGCCGAGCGGTGCGCGACCCAGCTTGCCGCCGGGGGCGACGCGAACGGGGCGGCGATCCGTTACCTGAACCGCCTGTCCGACTGGCTGTTCGTCGCGGCGCGCACGGCCAACAATGGCGGAACCGACGATATCCTCTGGGTTCCGGGGGCCAGCCGCTAGACGCCAGCCCGATCGCGCGCCGATGCTGGCGCAAACGCAGCGTCGGGGGACGCTTTTATATTGTAAAGCGCGCCGATCCGTCGGTAACACTGCCCCGACAGTCAGAGACAAGGGAGCGTAGCCCATGAAGATTCTGGTGCCCGTGAAGCGGGTTATTGACTACAACGTGAAGGCTCGGGTTCGAGCTGACGGGTCTGGGGTTGACTTGGCGAATGTGAAG
>NZ_UZWE01000044.1 GCF_900631945.1 Paracoccus haematequi | reverse complement strand
CGGGGCACCCGATCCGGCCGCGATGCCGCGCGGCATGCCCGCCAATCTAGATGCAGGGATCCGCGAGGCTTTTGGGGTCTCCCGCGCCGACCTCGCGCGTTACGAGGCCGCCGTCCTGCGCGCCGTGAAGGTGCCGCTCAAGCCGCACGAGTTCGATGCGCTGGTTTCGTTTCACTACAATACAGGCGGCATCGCCAAGGCTGCGCTGACCCGGCACCTGAACGCGGGCGACCGGGTTGCAGCTGCAGCGGCTTTCATGGGCTGGCTCAAACCCGCCGCGATCCAAGCGCGGCGTGAGGCCGAGCGCGACCTCTTCGCCACGGGCCGCTATCCCGCCGGCACCATCCCGGTCTGGTCGGTCGACCGCAACGGCCGGGTCGATTTCTCGCGACCGATCCGGCGTCTGACCGAGAACGAGGCGCTGGCGCTACTTCGGCCGTCGACTGCGTCGGTGCCGACGCAATCCGTTGTCGCTCCGCCGTGGTGGCGGAGGCTGTTGGACCACTTCAAAGGAAAGGCAACATCATGAACTGGAACCTTGCGCGTGGGCTGATCTACCTTGCCTGTCTGGCGGCCTCTGGTCTGGCGATGGCCGGGCTGGCGGATTTCGATCTGGCGACCGGCACCTTCGACTTGAGGCCCTTCAACATCTACGCGCTGACCGGCGCTGGCGGCGGTGTCGTCTCGTCCGCACTGGCCTCTCTGGCGTTGCTTCGCGGCTGGGGGCGGAAGTGAAATCCCTCTCGCCCGAGCTTCAGGCCCATCTCGACGAGGGCACGACGACGCTCGCTTGGGTGTGGCGGATCGCCCGGGCCGATGGCGTCACCTTCGGCTTCACCGATCACGACCGCACGCTCAGCTTCGATGGCACGGACTTCGAACCCGAGAGCGGGCTGACGGCGTCCGAGGTGCGCTCGGGCTCGGACCTGTCGGTCGATGCGCAGGACGCGGAAGGCGTGCTGACCTCGGACCGCATCACCGAGACCGACATCCTCGATGGCCGCTGGGACAACGCGGCGGTCGAGGTCTGGCGCGTGAACTGGGCCGACACCGGACAGCGCGTGCTGATGCGGCGCGGAGCCATCGGTCAGATCCGGCGCGGGCGGCTGGCCTTCGTCGCCGAGGTGCGCTCGCTCGCCCATGTCCTCGGCCAGACGGTGGGGCGGACCTTCCAGGCGACCTGCGATGCCGCGCTCGGCGATGCGCGCTGCGGCGTCGATCTGGCGGAACCGGCCTTCAAGGGAACCGGCGCCGTCATCGATCTTCTGCGCGACCGCGCCTTCACTGCCTCGAGCCTCGACGGCTTCGCCTCTGGCTGGTTCACCTTTGGGACCATCGAATGGACCGGCGGCGCGAATGCTGGGAGGCGCACCGAGGTGCTGGGTCATGACGTCACGGACGGCATCGCTGTGCTGACCTTGCTCGAAGCGCCGGTGCGGGCCATCAACGAGGGCGACGCCTTCACCATCCGTGCGGGTTGCGACAAGCGGATCGAGACCTGCGGGGCGAAGTTCGCCAATACCACCAGTTTCCGAGGCTTTCCGCATATCCCCGGCCAGGACGCCGTCCTGCGCTATGCGACGAAGGATGGTGGCCATGATGGGGGCGTGCTGTGAACACCGCCGATCCCGACAAAGTCATCGCGGCGGCACGGTCCTGGCTCGGGACGCCGTACCATGATCAGGCGAGCCTCAAGGGCGTCGGCTGTGATTGCCTCGGGCTCGCCCGCGGCGTCTGGCGCGATGTCGTCGGCCCCGAGCCGTTCCCGATCCCGCCCTACAGCCGGGACTGGGGCGAGACCGGCCCGCGCGAGGTGCTGGCCGAGGGCGCGCGCCGCATGATGCCGGAGATCGCCCCAGCCGATGCCGGTCCCGGCGCGCTGGTGCTGTTCCGGATGACGTCGCGCGCCATTGCCAAGCATGTCGGGATCCTCACCGGGCCCGGCTCCTTCCTCCACGCCTACGAGCGGCTCGGCGTGATTGAGGAACCGCTCACCCCATCCTGGCGGCGGCGCATCGCCTTCGCCTTCCTGTTCCCGCAACGCTGAGACCCCGACATGGCCACCCTCGTTCTCGGCGCGGCCGGCGCCGCCATTGGCGGGTCGATCGGCGGCGCGATCCTCGGCGTCAGCGCCGCGACCATCGGCGGCTTCATCGGCTCGACCATAGGCTCGGTCGTGGACAGCTGGATCATCTCGTCGCTGGCGCCGACGCAGCGCATCGAGGGCGCGCGGCTCGACACGCTGCGCATCACTTCGGCCACCGAAGGCGCGGTCATCCCGCGGCTCTATGGTCGGATGCGGATGGGCGGCAACATCATCTGGGCGACGGATTTCCGCGAGGAGACGAAGACCACCACGCAGGGCGGCGGCAAGGGTGGCGGGGGCGGCAAGGTCAAGACCACCGAGTATCTGTACTATGCAAGCTTTGCCGTGGCGCTGTGCGAAGGCTCCGAAGCCGGTCCCGCAGGGACCATTCTCTCCGGTGGAGAGAATGGAGGCGGAGCAGGCCCGGCAGGGCGGGGAATCACCGGGATCGGGCGTATCTGGGCCGACGGCAAGCCGATGGACCTCTCGGGCGTCACCTGGCGCTGGTATCCCGGCGACGAGGCGCAGGCGGCCGATCCGTTCATCGCCGCGAAGATGGGCGCGGCCAACACCCCGGCCTATCGCGGGACCGCCTATGTCGTCTTCGAGGAGCTGCCGCTTGCGACCTACGGCAACCGCCTGCCGCAGCTGTCGTTCGAGGTCTTCCGGCCGCTCGCTGACCCGGACACCGCCGAGGGGTTGGTCAAGGCGGTGACGATGATCCCGGCCTCGGGCGAATTCAGCTATGCCACCGCGCCTGTCAAGAAGACCACCGGCGCTGGCGGCGCGACTGTGGCCGAGAACCTGAACGCGATCACCGACACCGCTGACATCGTCGTGGCCCTTGATCGGCTGCAGGCCATGGCCCCGGCTGTCGAAAGCGTCAGCCTCGTCGTGGCCTGGTTTGGCGATGATCTGCGCGCCGGAAACTGCAAGGTGCGGCCGGGCGTCGAGGTTGCGGCCAAGACCACGACACCGTCGGCATGGGTCGTGAACGGCGTCAGCCGTGCTGACGCGTTTCTGGTCAGCCGAGATGCCGAGGATCGTCCGGTCTACGGCGGCACCCCTTCGGATTTCGCGGTGGTGCAGGCGATCCAGGAGATGAAGGCACGCGGGTTGCGGGTGACCTTCTATCCCTTCCTGCTGCTGGACGTCCCACCCGGCAACATGAAGCCCAATCCCTACAGCGCCAATGCCGCGGCCTTGGGCCAGCCGACATTCCCCTGGCGGGGGCGGATCACCTGTTCCCCGGCTGCGGGTTTTGCAGGGTCGGTGGACAAGACCGCCCCCGCTGCCACGCAGGTGTCGGCACTGTTCGGCACGGCGACACCCGCGAACTTCAGCGTGTCAGGCACCAATATCAACTGGACCGGGCCGGTCGGGGAATGGTCGTTGCGCCGGATGATCCTGCACTACGCGCATCTGTGCAAAGCGGCCGGGGGCGTCGATGCCTTCCTGATCGGTTCCGAAATGCCGGGGCTGACCACCATCCGCTCGGGCGCCAGCAGCTATCCGGCGGTGCAGGCCTATCGGGATCTGGCCACCGATGTCCGGTCCATCCTCGGGGGAGGCACCAAGCTCGGCTACGCCGCCGACTGGTCGGAATATTTCGGGCACCATCCGAATGATGCCAGCGGCGACGTCTTCTTCCACCTCGACCCGCTCTGGGCCGATCCCGAGATCGACTTCGTCGGCATCGACAACTACATGCCGCTCTCCGACTGGCGCGACGGGTTCGACCATGCGGATGCCGCCGAGGGTTGGCCCGCGATCTACGACCGGGCCTATCTGCAGGCGAACATCGCCGGCGGCGAAGGGTTTGAGTGGTTCTACGCCTCGGCAGCCGACCGCTCTGCGCAAATCCGCACGCCCATCACCGACGGCGCAGCAGGCAAGCCTTGGGTCTTCCGTTACAAGGATCTGCGCGCCTGGTGGTCGAACCCGCATTTCAACCGCCCGGGCGGGGTCGAAAGCGGCACGCCGACGGCATGGGTGCCGCAGTCGAAACCGATCTGGTTCACCGAGCTTGGCTGCCCGGCCATCGACCGCGGCACCAACCAGCCCAATGTCTTCTTCGACCCGAAATCGTCCGAGAGCTTCACGCCGCATTTCTCGCGCGGCTGGCGGGACGACGCGATCCAGCGCGCCTATCTGGAAGCCACCTGGCTCTGGTGGGGCGAAGCCGCGAACAACCCGCTGTCCTCGGTCTACGGCGGCCGGATGGTGCATGTCCCCGAATGCGCCGCCTGGACCTGGGACGCGCGGCCTTATCCGTTCTTTCCGGCGCTGACCGACGTCTGGACCGACGGCGCGAACTGGCGGCTCGGGCACTGGCTGACCGGGCGGCTTGGGGCGGTGTCGCTGGCGGCCCTCGTGCGCCACCTCTGCCTGCGCGCTGGGCTCGATGAGGCGTTGATCGACGTCTCTGGCCTCTGGGGCGCGGTCGAGGGCTATGTGATCGGCGCGCTGGAAAGCCCGCGCGCCTCGATTTCCACGCTGGCGCGGCATTTCGGCTTCGACGCGGCGGAGACCGAGGGCGTGATCCGCTTCGTGATGCGCGGCCGGGCCTCCGTCGCCACACTGGCCATCGACAATCTTGTCGCCAGCCGCGAGGGCGAGGCGCTGGAACTGACCCGCGGCCAGGAGACCGAACTGCCGCAAGCCCTGAAGTGGCAGGTCGCCCGCGCCGACGAGGACTACGACGCCGCCCTCGTCGAGGCGCGGCGCATCACGGTCGACACGACGCGCATCGCCTCCGAGAGCTTCCCGATGGCGATCCCGCCCGAGGAGGTCGAACGCCGCTGCCGCCGGGCGCTGATGGAGGCATGGATCGGTCGGGAAAGCGCCACCTTTCGCCTGCCGCCCTCGTGTCTCGCCCTTGATCCCGCCGACGTGATCCGGCTGGCGCATGACGGACGTGAGGTCGAATTCCGCCTCGTCTCGGTCGCCGATGCCGAGGCGCGCGGGATCGAGGCTGTCCGCCAGGACCGCGCCGCCTACGACCTGCCGCCCGGCGATCCCCGAGCGGCCTCTCTGACGCGAGCAGTAGTATTCGGCGCGCCGGAGGCGCTGCTGCTGGACCTGCCGCAGCTCTCCGAGAACCAGCCCGCGCATCGGCCGCTCATCGCCGCCCATGCCGTGCCATGGCCCGGCGAGATGGCGGTGTTCCGCAGCCCCTCGACCGACGGCTTCGAGCTGCTGGCCACGTTCGGCGCGCGCGCCCGGATCGGCACGCTGATCTCGGATTTCTACGCCGGGCCCACCTCGCGCTTCGACCTCGGCAACGCGCTGGTGGTCGACTTGCTGACCGGCACGCTGGAGAGCGTCACGGATCTGGCGCTGTTCGGCGGCGCCAACGCGCTCGCCATCGAGAGCGCACCGAGTGTCTGGGAGATCGTGCAGGCGGGCGTGGCCGAACTGCTGGCCCCCGGTCGCTATCGCCTGACCCGGCTCCTGCGCGGCCAGCGCGGGACCGAGGCCGCCATCGGCAACTCGGCGCCCGCCGGTGCCCGCGTCGTGGTGCTGGACGCCTCGTTGGCACCACTGCCGATCGCTGAGGCCGATCTCGGGCTCCCCTGGAACTGGCGCATCGGCCCGGCGAGCCGCCCGGTCAGCGACGAGACCTATGTGGCGCAGAGCTTCACGCCGACCGGGCGCGGCCTTGTGCCCTTTGCCCCGGTTCATGTCGAACAACCATGGCGCGCGGCGCGCAACCCGGGCGATCTGATCCTCCGCTGGACGCGGCGGTCGCGCGCGCTGGTGGCCGATGCCTGGGAACAGGTCGAGGTGCCGCTGGCTGAGGATTCTGAGAGCTACGACATCCAGATCATCGACGGGGCCTTGGTCAAGAGGACGCTCACCAGCATCACGACCTCCGTCCTCTACACCGCCGCCCAGCAGACCGCCGATTGGGGCACGCCGCTTGGCCCCGGTCAGACGCTGGCGATCCGCATCTACCAGCTCTCGAACCGCCTCGGCCGCGGCACGCCCGCGACTGTGACCCTCTTGTTCTGAAGGGACGACCCATGTCCGACACCACGACCCATCTGGGACTGCCGTATCTGCTGGCGGCTCAGGCGCAGAAGCATGTCACCCACAATGAGGCCCTGCGCCTCTTGGACGCCATGGTGCAGCTGTCGGTGCTCGACCGCACGCGCACCGCGCCGCCAGCGAGCCCCGCCGATGGGGACCGGCATCTGGTGGCCTCGGGAGCCACCGGCCTCTGGGCCGGTTGGGACCTGAACATCGCCTTCTGGATCGATGGCGCGTGGATCCGCCTCGTGCCGCGCCCCGGTTGGATCACTTGGATCGCGGCCGAGGGGCTGTTCCTCGTCTGGACCGGCGCGGCCTGGGAGGTGGTGGGCGAGCCCCGCGACGTGTCCGATGCGGTGTTCAGCCTGGTGAACGATGCGGATCCCACGAAGAAGGCCACCTTCTCGCTGGCAGGGATCAGCGCAGGGACCACCCGCAGCTTCACCCTGCCGAACACCTCCTCGGAGCTGGCGATCCTGGCGGGCACCCAGACCTTCACCGGCAACAAGACCTTCTCGGGCTCACTGACCGCCTCAGGCACGGTCACGGTCGCCGCCGCGACCGCAACCATCGGCACGGCGACGGGCACCGCGACCTATGGGCTGGGCACCGGCGCGACGACGACCGGGGTCACAAAGACCGTGAACATCGGAGTCGGCGGCGCGTCCGGATCGACCACCGTCGTCAACATCGGCTCGGCCACCTCGCGCGCAAACGGTACGACGGTCATCAATACGCCGACCGTGACCTTCGCCAATGCCGTGACGCAGGTCGGCATGCCCCAGGCCAACCTCAGCGCGCAGCTGCTGGGCCTCGGCGGGGCGACGGCCGACAGCTATAACCGGCTGTCCGTGAACACCCCCGCAGTGCTTCTGAACAACGCCGGCGCGGGTATCGAGGCGACAGTGAACAAGGCCGCCCCGGCGAACGACGCCGCCTTCGCCTTCAAGACCGGGTTTTCGGCCCGAGCGTTGATCGGTCTCCTCGGCAATGACGACTTCAGCTTCAAGGTCAGCCCCGATGGCTCGGCCTTCTATGACGCCATCCGCGTCGACCGCAGCAGCGGCCAAGTGGAACTGCCGCAGCCCACGGTCCTGCCCGGCCTCAATGCAGCGCCGACCCCACCTTCCGCAGGCAAGGCGGCGATCTATGCCCGCAACCGGGCCGGAGCGCCGTGGATCGATGTCATGCGTCCGTCCGGCCGCGACTTCGCGCTGCAGCCGCATTTCGGGGTGAACCGGATCGCCAACTGGTCACCCTCGACCGGCACCACGATCAACAGCGAGGGCCTGCCCATCACGTCCGTCGGCACCGTCTCGCACCCGACGCTGGCCGCCACGAACCTCGCCGCCTCGATGCGCCGCTGGCGCCTGACTTCGGCGGCGGTGGTGGATTCGGCCGCCGACCAGCGATCAGCAGGCTGGGCCTGCTGGCGCGGCAATGCGGCGGGGCTGGGCGGCTGGACTTTCGTCACGCGGATTTCGCTGACGACGCTGCAGGCGACCGGCATGGGCTTCTTCGGCCTCTACGGCTCTACCGCTGCGTTGGCCACCACCCTGACTCTGGCCGCCGCCATCAACTGCATCGGTATCGGCTTCCAGCGCGGCACCCACACACGCTGGCAACTCGTGGCCAACGACGGCACGGGCGCGCCGACGCTGACCGACGTGGGCGCGAGCTTTACCATCACCACCGGCGGCGTGTTGACCCTCTACATAGCCGCCCCGCCGAACGGCAGTTCCGTATGGGTTCGCGTGGTGGACGAGGTGGCCGGCGCGATCTTCGAACAGGAGATCACCGCCGATCTGCCTGCCGCGACACAGTTCCTGTCGCCCCGGCTATTCATGAACACCGGCGCCACGGCTGCTGCCGTCGCCTATGACTGCGCCGGGGTCTATGTCGAGACGGATTTCTGAAGCCTGAGGAGCCTGCATCGCGCTTCCGCCGGGCAGGGCCGCTCCCTTGGACTTCAGTCGACTCCGGCGCCAGACCGCGCGGCCCGGCGGACAAGAATGCTCCCTATCGGCATGCTGATCCCGATAGCAAGGAGAATGGGTCCGGCAACCATGTCGGAGATAAGCCCCGAGGACAGGGATACGGAAACAAGCATGAGGCCGAATTCGCCTCCATGCCCGAGTATCATGCCAGCCCTGCGCATGACCTGCGCTTCTTCCCCGAACAGCATCCCGAGCAAAATCACGATCAGGGCCTTGCCGATAATCAGGATCGCCAGCCAGATCAGTACGGCAGGCCAGACATCGGGGATCAGCCCGAGGGGCAGTTGCACTCCGATGCCGATGAAGAAGACGCCCACGAACAGATCGCGAAACGGCCGGATTTCCTTTTCGACGACGTGGCGCGCATCGCCTTCGCCGATGATCATGCCGGCCGCGAAGGCGGCGAGCGCGGGCGACAGACCGACCGATGTCGCGGCAATCGCCGACCCGAAGGCAATCGCCAGAGCCAGAAGCTGCGCGAGTTCGGGGTCCCGCTGCGTTGCCGTCCACCTCGCTAGGGCCTGAAGCGGTCCCCGCGCGATAAAGAGAAGTGCCACAAGGGCCGCTGCGCCGCCGATCATGGTTGCGACGCCGCGCCCTTCGGCCGTGCCGGTCGCCGAGTCGTGCATGAGCAGCAGCCCGACGGCGGCCAGATCCTGGAACAGCAGGACCCAGATCGCCATCCGACCCGCCGGAGACCCAAGCGCATTCGCCCCCGCAAGCACCTTGAGGCACATGGCTGTGGATGACATCGCAACGGCCCCGCCGATGAGGATTGCGGAAACTGATGCGAGATCGAAGACCAAACTCGCTACCAACGAAACCGTTATCGTCGTGACTGAAACCTGTACAGCCCCAAGACCGAAGACATGCTTCCTGAGTGTTACGAGCTTCTCGAAGGAGAATTCCAGACCAAGCGCGAACAGCAGGAGTACGACTCCGATTTCGCCAATACTGCTCAGGGCAGCGCTCTCCGCAGTCAGGCCGAGGCCAGCGGGTCCAATGACTATACCGGCAAGAATGTAACCGACGATGCTAGGGTGTGTTGACGTTCACCGGAGTCGGATGACGGTTGCGGCGAGAGCAATGAAGGCGCTGAAACTTTCATCAGTCTTGCAGCAGCGCATGGCGAT
>NZ_UZWE01000003.1 GCF_900631945.1 Paracoccus haematequi | reverse complement strand
GTAACCGCCCGGTTGCCACCGCCTGCCTGAGCGTGGGGTGATCGGCTAAGACACGTGCATAGCGACGTCGTTAACGACGTATCTTATGCGGGGCTTTCGATGCGTGGTGACATTCTGGGTCTGGAACGGCGTCGTCGCTGGAGCGACGAGGAGAAGCTCGGGATCGTGCTGTCGGTGGGGGTGGCGGGCGCGACGGTGACGCAGGTGGCGCAGCGCCACGAGGTAACCCGACAGCAGCTTTATGCCTGGCGGCATGAGCTGAAGAAGAAGGGGCTGCTTTCCCCGCTTCCGGAGACTGTGTTCTTGCCTGTGGAGTTGAGCGCGCCCGCCGAATTGGCGGTGCCTTCCTTGGCTGAAGATTTGACGCCGCAACGCCCCGCCCTGATTGAGCTTCAGCTGGCCAATGGCCGGTGCCTGCGCTTTGACCCGATGCTGGACACGACCACGCTGACGCGGTTGATCCGGGTGGTGGAGGCGGCATGATCGGGCCCGGCACCGGTGTCCGGGTTTATCTGGCCTGCGGGGTGACCGACATGCGCAAGGGCATCGAGGGTTTGGCGGCGCTTGCGCAGGATCAGTTGCGCCAGAAGCCGGCAGGCGGTGCGGTGTTTGCATTCCGCGGTCGGCGTGGCGACAGATTGAAGCTTTTGTATTGGGACGGTCAGGGCTTCTGCCTTTACTACAAAGTGCTGGAACGCGGCCGCTTTCCCTGGCCGGCGGGCGGCGATGGCGCGGTTCGTTTAACCTCGGCACAGTTGGCCATGCTGTGGGAGGGAATCGACTGGAGGCGGCCGGATTGGGGTGTGCCGCCAGCCCGCGTGGGGTGAATTAGCCGCTTGAATACCTTTGTTTTTGTAGTGTCTAGGCCTGACTTGTGGTAGTCGGGTTCATGTCGGATTTGACCGAGCCTCTTCCTGATGAACCTGCGCTTTTGAAGGCGCTGATCGCTGCTTTGCAGGCAGAGAACGCGAAGATCTCAGCCACGCTGCGGGCCCACGACCAACTGATCCAAACGCTTCGACTGCGCATCGCCAAGCTGAAGAAGCAGGTGTTCGGCCAGTCTTCGGAAAAGATCGAGCGCGAGATCGAACAGCTGGAACTGGCCCTCGAGGATTTGCTGATCGCGACCGCCGAAAGCGAGACCGGTGCGGCGGATGATGGTCAAGACGACAACGTGTCCGAACCCTCTGCCGGCGGTGATGCCGCTGATCGCCCGTCACGCCGTCGGCCCCGGGTCTCAGACGGCACGCCACGCGAGCGGCAGGAGCTTGATCCCGGCAGTTGCTGTCCCGATTGCGGTGGTGATCTGCACGTGGTGGGCGAAGATGTCAGCGAGATGCTGGATCTGATCTCGGCGCAGTTGAAGGTCGTGCAGATCGCCCGGCTCAAGAAGTCCTGCCGCCGCTGCGAACGAATGGTGCAGTTGCCCGCGCCCAGCCGACCGATCCCGGGCAGCATGGCCGGTGCTGGCCTGCTGGCCCACATCCTTGTCGCCAAATTTGACGACCATCTTCCGCTTTATCGCCAGAACGAGATCTTCGCTCGGATGGGTGCGGACATTCCCGACAGCACGCTGGTCGACTGGTGCGGCCGCGCCATGAAGGTGCTGCAGCCTCTCATCGATCGGATCGATGCCGTGGTGATGGCCAGCGACCTTTTGCATGCGGATGACACCTCGATCCGAGTTCTGGATCGTTCACTTCGCGACAAGGGTCTGGGCAAGGGCGTGAAGAAGGGCCGGATCTGGGCCTATGTGCGGGATCAGCGCCCTTGGGCGGGGGCCGCCCCGCCAGGCGTGACCTACCGGTTTGCTCCAGATTGGAAGGAAGGACATGTTCTCAAACACCTCGGCCAATCCAGCGGCATCCTGCAGGCTGATGCCTACAAGGGCTATGCCAAGCTCTACGATCCCGGAGCAGACGGCGCGGCCCGCTTCCGCGAAGCCGCATGCTGGGCTCATCTGCGGCGAGACTTCCATGATGCCTGGACCCTGACCAAATCCGAGATTGCGCGAGAAGCGCTTGACCGGATCGGTGCGCTTTACGACATCGAGCGCAACATATCGGGCCAGTCGGCCGATGTTCGTCTGGCCGCACGCCGGGCTCACACTAGGCCAAAGGTCGAGGCGTTCCGGGTCTGGGCCGAGCAGCAACTGACCCGCATTCCCGGCAAGAGCGACTTGGCCAAGGCCTTCCGCTATGCTCTCAGCCGCTGGCGCTCATTCTGCCTGTTCCTCGAAGACGGCCGGGTGGCGATCGACAACAATCCGGCCGAGCGAGCCCTGCGCCCGATTGGACTCGGAAGAAAAAATTGGCTCTTCGCGGGGGCCGATACCGGCGCCGAAACACTGGCCCGCGCCATGACGCTCATTGAAACCGCCAAGATGAACGGCCTCGACCCGCAGACCTATCTGGCCGACATCCTGGGCCGCATCCACGACCACAAGATCAATCGGCTTGACGACCTGCTGCCATGGAACTGGTCATCGCGGGCCGCCCCGCAGGCCGAGGCCGCCTGATGGCAACCGTCACTCACATCTGCACCCTCGACTACGTCGCCAAGATGCTGGGCGAAGATCCGGAGCTTCTGGAAGCCATTGTCTACAACGATGACAATCTGACCTATGGCTCCATCATCAGCGTCTACACCGGGCCGGACGAGGCCATCACGGCCCTGACCGACGACGGCATCGACGAACTTACGGACATGCTCAGAGACGCGCGCCTCACAGCAGAAACCTGGCACCAGTTCCTCGACGACTTCGTTAGCGATCCTGAACTCGCGCAACGCTTCAAGGCTCAACCGCCGCGGTAACAATCGGCCGGTTAC
>NZ_UZWE01000004.1 GCF_900631945.1 Paracoccus haematequi | reverse complement strand
GCGACCGCAGGCACGGCACAGCCGCAGCCAGACGCCCGCAGGGAAGCCGGGCCAGCCCGAGGGCCAGCACCGGCAACAAGGCCCGCCAGATCGCCAGGAGGGCGACCGGCAGGACCAGGAGCGACCCAGGCGGAGGCCGCAGGGTCGAGAGGCGGCAGGGATCGAAGGCAAGCCCGATCCGCCGCACACGCAACAGGCGTGACCGCGCCAGGAAGGCGCAGGGAGAGAGGATCAGCGCAGGGCCGATCCAGGAGAGCCAGGGCCAGAGGATCAAGGATCAGGGCCGCAGGACCATGCAAGCACCGGAGAAGCGCGAAGCCACCAGGGGAGGGGATCGAATGGGCGGGAGAGCGCGAGGCGCAGCCCATGCACCCGGAGAACAGCGGACCAGGGAGAGGCCCCGGCAGGATCGACCCAAGGCCGATCAGAACAGGAGCCGGGCCGACCGCAAGGCAGATCGCCACCGGCAGAGCGACCCGCAGCAGCCAGAGGCCGCGCAAATCGCAGAAGGCCCGCAGATCAGCCAGGAGGCCGACCCGCAGGACCAGGAGGCCCGCCAGCCGTCAGCAGAGCCGCCAGCCGTCAGGGCCAGGACCGCGCCGCCAGCCGATCCAGGATCAGCCGACAGCGCGATAGCGACCCGCAGCACCAGGACAAAGCCAGGGCCGCAGATCGCAGAAGGCCCGCCAGCCGCCAGCAGCAGCCGTCAGGCCAGAAGAAGGACGCTTAGCCGAGAGGAAGGGCCGCTGGCCCTGCCTGTGGCAACCGGCAGGGACCAGCAAGACCGTTCAGCCATAGGGCTTCACCGGCAGCACAAAGGCGTTCCCCAAGCCCCGCTCGAACGCCCGCCTTTCAGGCGGTCATTCGGTCCTGCGGACGGCGGCGGGGCTTGGACCGCAGGCGCACCCCCGTTCGCAAGCGAACGTGGACCCCCGCACCTGCTACGCCAGCACCACCAGCACCAAGCGGAAAGCTATTGGCTGGTGAAAAAAGAGGGGGAGGGGAGGCCGGGAGCGATACCGCCCGGCCCGGACAGGCCGCAGCGCCTCGGAGCGAGTCACCAGCGGCCCTTATGCTGTTCCGCCGCTATCCCCCATGCCGGAACGCCTTGCGCCCGTCAGCGGCCCGCACAGCGGCCCAGCGGATAGGGCAGGACAGCAGGGCGACCGCAGGCACGGCACAGCCGCAGCCAGACGCCCGCAGGGAAGCCGGGCCAGCCCGAGGGCCAGCACCGGCAACAAGGCCCGCCAGATCGCCAGGAGAGCGACCGGCAGGACCAGAACCGACCCGCAGGGCAAGGCCGCAGGGTCGAGAGGCGGCAGGGATCGAAGGCAAGCCCGATCCGCCGCACACGCAACAGGCGTGACCGCGCCAGGAAGGCGCAGGGAGAGAGGATCAGCGCAGGGCCGATCCAGGAGAGCCAGGGCCAGAGGATCAAGGATCAGGGCCGCAGGACCATGCAAGCACCGGAGAAGCGCGAAACCATCCAGGGGAGGGGATCGAATGGGCGGGAGAGCGCGAGGCGCAGCCCATGCACCCGGAGAACAGCGGACCAGGGAGAAGCCCCGGCAGGATCGCCGCCCGCGCCGATCAGAACCGGCAGACCGCCGACCAGGAGGCCGGGCAGATCAGCCGGGAGCCGGGCCGATCTGGACGGACAGGCCGACCAGGACCGCCACCGGCAGGAGCGACCCGCAGCAGCCAGAGGCCGCGCAGATCGCAGAGGCCCGCCAGCCGTCAGCAGAGCCGCCAGCCGTCAGGCCAGGACCGCGCCGCCAACCGATCCAGGATCAGCCGACAGCGCGAGAGCGACCCGCAGCACCAGGACAAAGCCAGGGCCGCAGGATCGCAGAAAGGCCAGCCAGCCGCAGGAGCAGCCGACCGGCCAGTCAGATTGCCAGCCCTAAAGGGCCACCATCAGAACAAAAAAGAGCGGTTAGAAGGGCACTCGCCGCGAAAGGACACGGCCACGGCCCATTTATGAGAAAACCAGCCAGGCGACTGCCAGCCGGTTTTTGGTTCTCACTAACCGCATATTATAACAAGGGTTCTACTGACCAACCCTGTGCTCGATATTGCCGCGCGAGATGGACGCTTTGGCAAATCAGTTTCCGCAAGGGTTGGTTCAAGCCCGAGGGCTTGCTTTTTTGTTCTGTGATAATTGGTTTTTAGAGGGACGGCCCATTCTGTTGCCGATGGGCAACATTCAGGGCCTTTGAGACGATCCGCCACCAGAAGGCAGGCAGATCGCAGAGACGGCCCGGCTTGCATCACAAGGACGCAGGCCGAGCCGTCAGGACCAAGACGGCAGGGAGGGACTGCCGCCCGGTCAATCGCCAGTCAGGAGGCCGACCGGCGATAAGGAGAAAAGCCCGACGACGCAGGATCATCGGGCAGGCCCGCCGCCGCTTTCAGCAAGGCGGGGGCCGGATCAATGGCCGCGAGTAGCAGCCAATGACGCAGGAAGGAGGCAGACGGAAATTCCCTGTCAACTTGCCAGGAGCCGCCAGGGCCAAGCACCTGGACGGCATATGTCGCGCCCCGAGGCGAGACGATCAGGCGGCAATCGCCGTCCTGCCAGATGACACCGGAATAACCGTCCGCAGTCGAAACCTGCCGTTCCGGCCAAGGCCGAGGCGAGGCCGGAGCACGGGCCGCGCGCTGCGCAGACAGATCAGCAGCCCATTGCGCAGCCCATCGCGCGCGTTCCGCAGCGCGAGACGGCCCGCGCTTGGCGACCGGCCTTGCGACAGCCGCGTCAGGCGACAGACCCGCCTTGAGACGCGCCCGGAACGTGGGTTCCGAAAGGCCAGCCGCCCGAGCGACAGGCCACGCAAGCCGACCGTCAGACAGCCGGACTTGCGCCAGGAGAGAGGGACGCCGGGGCGCATCCGCGCGCCCATCGTCCGAAGAAGGAAGATCATTCATGCCTGCACCACATTTGAAAATGCGACCGATCGCACGAAGCGCCGCAGGGCGCTGATGCTTTCGGCCAGAAAATGCTGCGCAGGCATATCCGGCAAAGCCGCAACAGCGTCAGCCGCATCCCCGTCCGATTTCACAATCGGCAGGAGCGGCGACTTGTCGTAATAGGCCGGACCATTCCACCGCCCTTCCGAATTTCGGAATTGCGCCAGATAGGCCCGGCCACCGGGAGAAACCGCAATGCGGAAATCATTGCGGATATACAGAACGCCCAAATAATCGTCCGCCCCTGTATCCAGGGCCGGAACAATCCGCCCATTCAGGCGGGGCTTGTGGTCATTCAGCTTGGGGCTTTTGTGCATGGTCATGGCAGCACCTATTCCGCAGCCACGCCGAGGCGGGCCAGTTCATCGCAATAGGCAGCAAATCCATGCCCAGGCACATACCGCCCGACGCTTTCGACCAGATCATGCAGCCGGGCCACGCGGGCAATCGTGCCGATTTCATAAATCGGCCCTAATTCCCGTTCGCCCGTGCAGATCATGTTGAGCAATTTGCGGGCAGAGGCCCGGCCAAATTCAGCCGACACCGCATCATAAAGACATTGCGCGCCCTTTTGTCCGCAGGACACGAGCGCCCAATTCGGATGCTTCACACGGCCCGCTTTGGTAATCACAAACCGAGCCGATTTATTCACTTTCGGCATTATCACCGCCCCAACCGAATATCTTGTGCTTCACACAATTATTCTAAATGGGGCCGCATCTGATAAACAGATTTTTATTGTGCGCTCACAATTACTTGTGAGGAATAGCCGACCAGAAACGCCACCAGGGACGGGGCGACACTGGACCGGCAGGCGCAGGCAGCATCCGCCGCAGGTCTGCAAGATTGCGTTCCGCAGCTTCAAGCGCCCGCGCCCGCTCATCGGCCAGGGCGACAGCCGCACGTCGTTCAGCGTCAGCCACAGCCGCAGCTTGACGCGCCGCCGCAAGATCATCGCGCAAGGCGCTGATTTCAGACTGTTGCGTCGCCTGTTGCGCCGCGTCAGACGCAACAGGATCGCCGGTGCGTGATGCACCATCCGATGCACCACGCACCGCGTCAGGATAGACGCGCAGCAGTTCGGCAGGATCCAGGCCGAATGTGCCGTCAGCCCTTCGGACCGCCGACATTCGCCCGGATTTTATGGCCCGCGTGAGGGTGGACTTGCTTTTGCCAATCAGCGTTGCAGCCTGCGCCAAAGACAATTCCGCCATGCGTCACCCCTGTTGCGTGGTGCACCATTATGCCAGCATGACGCGCATCACCGCAACAGACACGGGCTTTCAGTCGGGCGGATCAATTAGGCTTTCGCCGCCGAGCCGCCGCCAGCGTTCGGCATCGGTCAGCCCGTATTCAGCCGCCCGGAGATCGCCGCCCGTTTCCGCCGCATGGACCAGGGCCACGCGCCGACGCCGGGCCGCACGCCAGGGTTCCCCGGCACCGGCCCACGCCCGCAGCACTTCGGCAGCAGGCGGGGCCGGATCGACTTCCGCCGCCGCTTCATCGTCGGAGGTTTCCCCGACGCCGAACCGGGCCTTGAGGCCGCGCGACCAGACGAGCTGGCGACGGCCACGAAAGGCCAAGGCATATTCTGCCCATACCGCCGCCGCTTGCGCGTCACCGTCACGGGCATCATTCAGCAATTGCCACGGGCCGCGCGAACCGTTCCGGCCGCGCTTGGACCCTTGCAGCGCCAGTTCTTCCGCCGCACCAAATTTTGCAACGTAAGCCCCGGCAGCCTGGGCAGATTGCACCTGAAACGCCGCGTCAGCCCCGGAGAGGCCGAACGCAGCGAGGCAGGACAGCCAGGCCGCGCGCAGCCCTTCAACCAGGGCAAGCGCATCGGCAGGCAGGCAGTCCAGCAGCAGGATTTCATGAAAATGCGGATGCCAGCCGTTGCGACCGTGGGTCGTTTCCGTGGCCGTCACCGAGCCAACGAACGGCAGACCCCGCCATTCCCGACGCTGGCGCAGACGTTTCTTTGCCAGCTTGAGAGCATCCAGGAAGGGAGCCAGCTTCATCTGGCGGTCATGCCGCGCCGTCAACGTCAGCATCACGACCGCGTGACCTTCGGCCCGCGCGCCAGACATCAGCAGGTCCAATTCATCCTTGCGCCGCGCGCTGATCCGAGGGGAGCAGCACGGGCAACACCAGACGCTTGCGCATGTCTTGAGGCCATCAAACCCGGCAGCGCCAGTTTCCGCCTTGCGTTCTAGCGTGACCTCGAAGGACCGGGCCACATAGCCGCAATGCGAGAGGCGCTTAGACAGCGCAGCATCATGGTTTTTCAGAATATTTGCCGCAGCCCACTTGGACGCAAACCGGGACAGGTTGCGTTCATGGGCCGCAGCGTGGTCAACCGATTTTACGTTATTACCAAGGGCCGCGCCCGCCGCAGCCGTTCCGCCACCAGCAGACCGCAGAGAAGCCCCGCCAGAGGCAGGGCAGACGGGGGGCGCAGAATGGCCCTGTAAACTATCCAGCATTTAAAATCCGTCAGACTTCAGCGCCGGGAACCACCCCGACGCTTGAACGATAAGCGGCCTTGCAGCATATATGCAAGTGAAGGTTCGCCGCTTGCCGTCAGCAGCGACTGGACCGAAGGCGGAAACGCCGGGGCCGCGTCTAACCAGCGCGGCCCTTTTCATTTCCGCCTACTATCCCGCCATAGAGCAATGACTTCCCGCAACAGCCCAATGGCAGCACGGGCAAGATCAATAATCACGCGGATCAGGTCAGGATCATGAAGCACGGAAATGCCCCTTCTGTTGAAGTCAGGGGCAGTATGTCCACGCAGAAAGAGGGGATATATGTTGGCAAGGCATTGCCTCGTGCACAGGACTAATCGCCGCCACTGACTAAGAGTGACTACGATCGGCACGTCCTATGCAGATCACCGGCAGAATAACCCTGATCCGTCAGCGATACAATCAGAGCGACCGCAGGCACGGCACAGCCGCAGCCAGACGCCCGCAGGGAAGCCGGGCCAGCCCGAGGGCCAGCACCGGCAACAAGGCCCGCCAGATCGCCAGGA
>NZ_UZWE01000069.1 GCF_900631945.1 Paracoccus haematequi | reverse complement strand
GCATCGCGGCATGGGCCCGGCTGCCCCCGGTGTGCAGGGGGGCCGGGGGCCGGGGGCGGCGGGCGCGGGCGCCTGTTCGGCTTCCTCGTTGCGGTTCGACAGGCCCAGGCGGTGAACCTTGCCGATCACGGCGTTGCGGGTCACCCCGCCCAGTTCCTTGGCGATGGCGCTTGCCGACTGGCCTTCGGACCACATCCGCTTCAGCGTCTCGACGCGTTCATCCGTCCAGGACATGACTGCCTTTCCGGGCGCGCCCCTGCGCCGCCCCATCTTGAAACCTGCGATTGCCCCCGTCAGAAACGGGATGCCGAGATTTAGCCGCCTAGCGCCAGAAATTCAAGGACCGCCGGATGCCGCCCCTGATTCCCATCGACCCATCCGCCCCCGACCTTCCGGCCATGGGCGTGCGCCGTTTCGGCCGCGTGAACTGGCTGGGCCTGCAAACCCTGGCCGTTCGAGAGGTGATGCGCTTCATGGCTGTCTGGCAGCAGACGGTCTTCGCGCCGCTGATGACGGCGGCGCTGTTCGTGCTGATCTTCGCTTTGGCGATGGGGCAGGGGCGCGGGCAGGTGATGGGCCTGCCTTACCTGGTCTTCCTGGGGCCGGGGATCCTGATGATGACGGTGGTCCAGAACGCCTTCGCCAACACCTCCAGCTCGATCACCTCGGCCAAGGTGCAGGGCAATATCGTCGATACGCTGATGCCGCCCCTGTCGGCGGGCGAACTGCTGGCGGGTTATCTGGCGGGGTCGGTGGCGCGCGCGGGGCTGGTGGCCCTGGTCATCGGCACCGGCATGGTGATCGTCACGGGCCGAGGCATCGTCCATCCGCTGTGGGCGCTGGCTTTCGTGCTGCTGGCCGCGCTGCTGCTGGGCGGGCTGGGGATCCTGGCGGGGATCCTGGCGCAGAAGTTCGACCAGATGGCGGCGATCAGCAACTTCGTCATTACGCCGCTGTCCTTCCTGTCGGGCACCTTCTATTCGGTCCAGGCCCTGCCCGAGCCGTTCCGGACCCTGTCGCACTGGAACCCGGTCTTCTACCTGATCGACGGGGCGCGCTTCGGCGTCACCGGGGTCAGCGACGCCCCGGTCTGGCGGGGGCTGCTGGTCTGCGTCGCAGCCGTGGCCGTCGTGCTGTGGCTGGCCTGGCGCTGGCTGAAAAGCGGCTATCGGATGAAAGCGTGATTGCGCGGGGGCCGAATCGGCGCTATGGCCGAAACCATGATCGTTCGGACCGCCATCACCGCCCGTCCCCGACGTTGACGTTCTGTCACCGTCTGATCCTGCCTGCCTTCACATCCAGTCCTGCCAATCGGGGAGTCCCCTATGATTTCGCACGTCCTGCCGACCTATAATCGCGCACCCATCGCCTTCGAAAAGGGCGAGGGGGCCTGGGCCATCGCCACGGACGGCACGCGATACCTGGATTTGGGGGCGGGAATCGCGGTCAACGTGCTGGGCCATGCCAATCCCGATCTGGTCGCCGCGCTGACCGAACAGGCGGGGAAAATCTGGCATGTCTCGAACCTGTATCAGATCCCGCAGCAGGAACGGCTGGCCGACCTGCTGGTGGACCACACCTTCGCCGACACCGCCTTCATCACCAATTCCGGCACCGAGGCCGCCGAACTGGCGATCAAGATGGTCCGCAAGTATTGGTCCGACCGGGGCGAGGATCGCATCGAGATCCTGACCTTCGAGGGCGCCTTCCACGGCCGGTCCACCGGCGCCATCGCGGCTTCGGGGTCGGAAAAGATGACCAAGGGCTTCGGCCCGCTGATGCCCGGTTTCCGCACGCTGCCTTGGGGCGATCTGGACGCGCTGAAGGCCGCCATCAGCGACAGGACGGCGGCGGTCATGCTGGAACCCGTGCAGGGCGAGGGCGGCATCCGCCCGCTGCCCGACGCCGACCTGCGCGAAATCCGCGCGCTCTGCGACCAATCCGGCGCGCTCTTGGTCCTGGACGAGGTGCAATGCGGCATGGGCCGGACGGGCAGGCTGTTCGCGCATGAATATGCAGGCATCGCCCCCGACATCATGATGGTCGCCAAGGGCATCGGTGGCGGCTTCCCCTTGGGCGCGGTGCTGGCGACCGAGAAAGCCGCCGTCGGGATGGTCGCGGGCACGCATGGCTCGACCTATGGCGGCAACCCGCTGGCCTGCGCCGTGGGCGCGCGGGTGATGGAGATCGTCGCCACCGACGCTTTCCTGGCCGAGGTGAACCGCAAGGCCGCCCTGTTCCGGCAAAAGCTGGAAGGACTTGTCGCCGCTCATCCGACCGTGTTCGAAGCCGTGCGCGGCCAGGGCCTGATGCTGGGCCTGAAATGCAAGCTGGCGCCCGCCGATCTGGTCAAGGCGGGCTATGCCCAGCACCTGCTGACCGTGCCCGCCGCCGACAACACCCTGCGCCTGCTGCCGCCGCTGAACATCACCGACGACGAGATCGCCGAGGCGGTGGCGCGCCTCGACCGCGCGGCGGCCAGCCTTGACTGACGTTGCGTCCAGACACGGCATCGGCGGCGGGATCCATCCCTGCCGCCTGATGACACGCCGACGATAGCTGCATCTTCTGTGCCCAAATATCCCGGGGGACGCGCGGCACGCGCGTGGGGGCAGCGCCCCCCTCTTGACCCCGGCCAGCCAAGCGGGCTTCCTTGCCCAAATCGCGAAAGCCACAAAGATGAAGCATTTTCTGGACATCCATACCACCGACAAGGCGGAACTGCGGTCGATCATCGACCAGGCGCGCAGCATGAAGACCGCCCGCAACGACCGCCCCAAGGGCGCGCCCGACGACGATCAGCCGCTGGCGGGCCGGATGGTCGCGCTGATCTTCGAAAAGCCGTCCACCCGCACCCGCGTCAGCTTCGACGTGGGCGTGCGCCAGATGGGCGGGCAGACCATGGTCCTGTCGGGCAAGGAAATGCAGCTGGGCCATGGCGAGACCATCGCCGACACCGCCCGCGTCCTGTCGCGCTATGTCGACCTGATCATGATCCGCACCTTCGAGGAGGCGACCCTGCTCGAGATGGCGGAATACGCCACCGTTCCGGTCATCAACGGGCTGACGAACCGCACCCATCCCTGCCAGATCATGGCCGACGTGATGACCTTCGAAGAACATCGCGGTCCCATCGCGGGCAAGAAGGTGGTCTGGATCGGCGACGGCAACAATGTCTGCGCCAGCGTGATCCACGGCGCGGGCCAGTTCGGCTATGACTTCACCTTCAGCGGCCCGCCCACGCTTGACCCCGAACTCCAGGCGCTGGAGTTCGCCCGCGCCCAGGGCGTCCGCGCGGAAATCGTGCGCGACCCCGCGAAGGCCGTCGAAGGCGCGGATCTGGTCATCGCCGATACCTGGGTGTCCATGCACGATCCGCAATCCGCCAAGGAACGCCGCCACAACCAGCTGCGCGGCTATCAGGTGAACGAGGCGCTGATGGCCCAGGCCCGGCCGGAATCGCTGTTCATGCACTGCCTGCCCGCCCATCGCGAGGACGAGGTGACAAGCGCCGTCATGGACGGCCCGCATTCGGTGATCTGGGACGAGGCCGAAAATCGCCTGCACGCCCAGAAGGCCGTGATGCGGTGGTGCCTGGGCGTCTGACGCCGCCGGGGGCCGGGTCAGAAAACCTTCACGGTTCTGACACATGGCTGTCGCATCGCGCCCCTACTCGCTGTCCGACCGGCCAAGCGGCCCCAACGACCAGCCAGGAGAGCGCGATGCGTGACCAGCAAACCCGAAACATCTTCCGCACCAGCAAGCTGGAAGAGGCCGACGGCCCCGGCCTGAACCCCACCCAGAACCGCACCATGGGCGAGATCATCGCCGCCCGCTTTTCGCGCCGCGGCTTCCTGAAAGGCTCGATGGCGGTGACGGCGATCTCGGCCACGGTCAGCCCGATCGCGCTGCTGTCGGCGACGGACGCCCAGGCTCAGGGCCGCGTCGAAGGCTCGGCCTTCGACTTCCCCGAGGTGACGGCGGGCGTCGATGCCAACCACCACGTGGCCCAGGGCTATGACGCCGACGTGCTGCTGCGCTGGGGCGACAAGGTCTTCGCCGACGCGCCGGAATTCGATCCGACGAACCAGTCCGAGGCCGCGCAGGAACGCCAGTTCGGATACAACAACGACTTCGTGGGCTTCATCCCGCTGGACGGCGCGGACGATCGGGGCCTGCTGGTCGTGAACCACGAATACACCAACGAACACCTGATGTTTCCCGGCATCGTCACCATCAAGGATGGCGAGATCGAGGTGGCCGAGGCGGACGAGAGCCGCGTCAATATCGAGATGGCGGCCCATGGCGGCACCGTCATCGAAATCCGCAAGGTCGACGGCAAGTGGCAGCCGGTTCTGGACGGCGCGCTGAACCGCCGCATCACCGCCAAGACCGAAATGGAACTGTCCGGCCCGGCGGCGGGCCATGCGCGTCTGCAAACCGTGGCCGATCCTTCGGGCCGCAAGGTCTTCGGCACCATCAACAACTGCGCGGGCGGCGTGACCCCCTGGGGCACCTACATCATGGCCGAGGAGAACATCCACGGCTATTTCCTGGGCGAACTGCCCGAAGGCCACCCCGAGGCCGCCAATTACGAACGCCTGGGCATCCCCGAGGCGACCTATGCCTGGGGCAAGTATCACGAGCGTTTCGACGTGTCGAAAGACCCCAACGAGCCGAACCGATTCGGCTGGATCGTCGAGGTGGACGTGATGGACCCGGCCTCGACCCCGAAAAAGCGCACCGCGCTTGGCCGCTTCAAGCACGAGGGCGCGGAAAGCGTCGTCGCCAAGGATGGCCGGGTGGTCTTCTACCTGGGCGACGACGAACGGTTCGATTACGTCTACAAGTTCGTGACGGCGGGCAAATACAACCCCGACGACCGCGCCGCGAACATGGACCTGCTGGACGAGGGCACGCTGTATGTCGCGCGCTTCCATGACGACGGCCGCACGGAGTGGCTGCCGCTGGTCCATGGCGAAGGCCCGTTGACCGCCGAGAACGGCTTCGAAAGCCAGGCCGATGTCCTGATCGAGACCCGCCGCGCCGCCGACCTGCTGGAAGCGACGCCGATGGACCGCCCCGAGGACATCCAGCCGAACCCGGTCACCGGCCGCGCCTATGTGATGCTGACCAACAACACCAAGCGCGAGGAAGCCAACGCCGCCAACCCGCGAACCGAAAACGCCTTCGGCCATATCATCGAGATCATCGAACAGGACGGCGACTTCACCGCGACCAGCGGCACTTGGGAAATCCTGGTGAAATGCGGCGATCCGTCCATTGCCGAGGTGGGCGCGACCTTCTCGACCGAAACGACGGTGAACGGCTGGTTCGGGATGCCCGACAACGCCGCCGTGGACAGCGACGGGCGGCTGTGGGTTTCGACCGACGGCAACTCGATGTCGGACACGGGCCGGACGGACGGGCTGTGGGCGGTCGACACCGAAGGGACGGCGCGCGGCACCTCGCGCCTGTTCTATCGCGTTCCGGTAGGGGCCGAGATGTGCGGCCCCTGCATCACCGGGGACATGACCACCTTCTTCGTGGCGGTCCAGCATCCGGGCGATGGCGGCGACGATTGGGAAGGCCACGGCCGCCCGTCCTATTACGAGGATCTGTCGACCCGCTGGCCGGATTTCGACGACGCGATGCCGGTTCGCCCGGCGGTCGTGGCGATCACAAAGCAGGGCGGCGGCCGGATCGGCTGAGATCGCCTTCATCAAAAGGAAAGGCCGCGCAGATCGCGCGGCCTTTTTCGTTCGCTGCCGTCCGGTTCAGCCGATGGCCGCCGCGCGAACCTCATCGTCGATGCCGTCCAGATATTGCGCGAAGTTGTCGCTGAACATCTGCACCAGCTTCGCGGCCTGGGCGTCATAGGCGGCGGGATCGGCCCAGGTCTGGCGCGGATCCAGCAGCTTGTCCTCGACCCCCCGCACCGACACCGGAACCTCGAAGCCGAAATTCGGATCCTTGCGGAACTGCACGCCGTTCAGGCTGCCGTCCAGCGCCGCCGCCAGCAGGGCGCGGGTCGCGGCGATGGGCATCCGCTTGCCGGTGCCGAAGGCCCCGCCGGTCCAGCCGGTATTGACCAGCCAGCAGCTTGCGCCGTGCTGGGCGATCTTTTCTTGCAACAGCTTGCCATAGACTTCGGGGCGGCGTGGCATGAAGGGCGCGCCGAAGCAGGTCGAGAAGGTCGGGATCGGCTCGGTCACGCCGACCTCGGTGCCCGGCGTTTTCGAGGTGAAGCCCGACAGGAAGTGATACATCGCCTGCGCCGGGGTCAGCCGTGCAATGGGGGGCAGCACGCCATAGGCGTCGCAGGTCAGCATGATCACGTTCTTCGGATGCCCGCCCAGGCTGGTGGGGGACGCATTGCTGATCGCTTCCAGCGGATAGGCGCAGCGCATGTTGTCGGTGATCGAGTTGTCCTCGAAATCCAGTTCCAGCGTGTCGGGATCGGCGACCATGTTTTCGATCACCGTGCCGAAGCGCGAGCAGGTGGCATAGATTTCCGGCTCGGCCTTGGGGGACAGGTTGATGGTCTTGGCGTAGCAGCCGCCCTCGAAGTTGAAGATCCCCTTGTCCGACCACCCGTGTTCGTCGTCGCCGATCAGGATGCGCGAGGGATCGGCCGACAGCGTGGTCTTGCCGGTGCCCGACAGGCCGAAGAAGACGGCGCTGTCATCGGGATTGCCGATGGCGTGGTTCGCGGAACAGTGCATCGGCATGATGCCCTTGGCGGGCAGCAGATAGTTCAGCAGCGTGAAGACCGACTTCTTGTTCTCGCCCGCATAGGCGGTGTTGCCGATCAGGATCAGCTTCTTGGCGAAGTTCAAGGCGATCACGGTTTCCGACCGGCAGCCGTGGCGTTCCGGGTCGGCCTTGAAGCCGGGGCAGTTGATGATGGTGAAATCGGGGGCGAAGCTGGCCAGTTCGCTGGCCTCGGGGCGGCGCAGCAGGTGGCGGATGAAAAGGCCGTGCCAAGCCAGTTCGGTCACGACGCGCACGTCCAGGCGGTTGTCGGCATCGGCGCCGCCGAACAGATCCTGCACGAAATAGTCGCGGCCCTTCATATGCGCCAGCATGTCGGCATACAGGCGGTCGAAGGCCTCGGGCGCCATCGGCTTGTTGTTTTCCCACCAGATCGTGTGTTCGACCTCGGGGGTGCGGACCACGAACTTGTCCTTGGGCGAACGGCCGGTATGCGCGCCGGTGGACACCAGGAAGGTACCGCCCAGGCCCAGCGTGCCTTCGCCGCGCGCGACCGCCTCGGTCATCAGGGCGGGCTCCAGCAGGTTGTAATAAACCCGGCCGAGGCCCTCGATTCCCTGGTCCTCAAGCTTGCAATTCGGGTTTACGCGGGTGGCCATGATCTCGACGCTCCTCAGTCAAATGGGCTTGCGACAGTTCCGTGAACAGTATGGGGCGCCTATAACACGGGCCGAAGGGCAAAAAAGAAGTTGGCGCGAACAGTTAGCGGAAACAGGAAATGTTATCGCCAACAGTCTGCCGGATGCGCCTGTCTCAACCCGATGTTAGCGGAATTTGGGGATGATCGGACCAAGAGGTGATTCGAAAGTGCAACTTCACGCCACCACCATTTCCATGAACGGCGCCGGCCTGGTGATCCTGGGACCGTCGGGCGCGGGCAAGTCGACCCTGGCCCTGGAACTGATGGCGGTGGGGGCGATGCTGGTGGCCGACGACCGCACCGACCTGCGCCGCGACGGGCCGGACATCATCGCCAGCTGCCCGCCCGCGCTGTCGGGCAGGATCGAGGCGCGGGGCATCGGCATCCTGCGCGCCGACCCCGCCGGTCCGGTCAGGGTCGCGCAGGTCGTCGATCTGGGCGCGGCGGCTGGGGATCGGCTGCCACAGTCGCGCAGCTATGATGTGCTGGGGGTGGGCTTGCCTCTTGTCACCGGGCCTTATCGTCCGCATCTTCATGCTGCGCTGCGGCAGCTGTTGCTGGGCGGGCGCGTTGCATGACGGACGGACCGCATCCCCTTCGGACAGGAAAGATGGTCGCCTTGGACGATGACCCTATCAAGACCCATGACCCCGCCGCCGCCCTGGACGGGGCGCAGCGGCTGGTGCTGGTCACGGGTCCCTCCGGCGCGGGCCGGTCCACCGCGATCAACGTGCTGGAGGATCTGGGGTTCGAGGCGATCGACAACCTGCCCCTGTCGCTGATCCCGCGCCTGTTGGACGGGCCAAGCCGCCCCGAGCCGCTGGCGCTTGGCCTGGACGTGCGCAACCGGGATTTCTCGGCCAGCAACGTGATCGAACTGATCGACAAGCTGACCCGCGATCCCCGCTATGCCCCCGAAGTGCTGTTCCTGGACTGCGCCCCCGAGGTGCTGGAGCGGCGCTATAACGAGACCCGCCGCCGCCATCCCCTGTCGCCTGACAGTGCGCCCTCGGCGGGGGTGACGGCCGAGATCGACCTGTTGCAGCCGATCCGGGTGCGGGCCGATGTGCTGGTGGATACCTCGGATCTGTCGCCCCACGACCTGAAGGCCGAACTGACCCGGTGGTTCGACATCCGTCGCGACCGCAGGCTCAGTGTGTCGCTGCATTCCTTCAGCTACAAGCGCGGGGTGCCGCGCGGCATCGACATGATGTTCGACTGCCGCTTCCTGACCAACCCGCACTGGGAACCGGCGCTGCGTCCCCTGACCGGGCGCGATCCCCAGGTCCAGTCCTATGTCGAGGGCGATTCGCGGTTCGAGGAATTCATCAGCCGCGTGTGCGAGATGATCTTGTTTCTACTTCCGGCCTATGTCGAGGAGGGGAAGTCCCATCTGGCGGTCGGATTCGGGTGTACGGGCGGGCAACATCGTTCCGTCACTTTGGCTGAAAAGGTGGCCCCCGTGCTTGCGAAGGCGGGCTGGCCGGTGTCAATAAGGCACAGGGAACTTGAACGTCGCATCCCGGCGCCGTCTTCCCTGGGGGATGCCGCGGGCGTGCCTCAGGAAACGGCCCGGCTGCGCGCTGTTGAACGTGGTGGAACGCGTTGATTGGAATCGTGATCGTGGCGCATGGCGGCCTTGCCAAGGAATATCTTCTGGCCGTCGAACATGTGGTGGGTCCGCAAAGCGGCATCGCCGCCGTCGCGATCGAGGACGATCACGACCGCGCGGCCAAGACGGCGGAAATTCAGGCGGCGGCCAATGCCGTGGACGACGGCAATGGCGTGGTGGTGGTGACGGATCTGTTCGGCGGATCGCCCTCGAACCTGTCGCTGCCTGCCTGCGCGGTGCGCGACCGCACCATCCTCTATGGCGCCAACCTGCCGATGCTGGTCAAGCTGGCCAAGTCGCGCCACCTGCCGGTGCCCGACGCCGTGGCCTTCGCCAAGGAGGCGGGGCGGAAATACATCAACTCGTACAATGTCCCGGTCGAGGCGGCGTTCGACACCGGATCCCGCTTCTGATGACCGGCCCGATCACGCGCCGCCTGGCGATCATCAACGAAAAGGGCCTTCACGCCCGCGCCAGCGCCAAGTTCGTGGATCTGGTCGAACGGTTCGACGCCCAGGCCCAGGTGGAAAAGGACGGCATGACCGTGTCGGGCGATTCGATCATGGGTCTGCTGATGCTGACCGCGCCGCGCGGCAGCCAGATCACGGTGACGACCAGCGGTCCCGATGCGGTGGCTCTGGCCGATGCGCTTGAATCCCTGGTGTCGGATTATTTCGGCGAAGGCATGTAGGTGCCCGACCGCAAGACCTATCACCACGGCAACCTGCGCCAGGCGCTTGTCGAGGCGACCGCCGCGCTGATCCAGGAAACCGGCCCCCTGGCCTTCACCCTGTCCGAGGCCGCGCGCCGCGCGGGCGTATCGCCCGCCGCCCCCTATCGCCATTTCAAGGGCCGCGACGACCTACTGGAGGAGGTGGCGCGGCAGGGTTTCCTGGATTTCGCGGACCGGCTGGAACGGGCCTTCGACGGTGGCCAGCCCCGGCCCTTGGCGGCCTTCATGCGAATGGGGCAGGCCTATCTGGATTTCGCCGCCGAACAGCCGGGCCATTACATGGCGATGTTCGAATCCGGCCTGTCCATCGCCGGGAACGCGGATCTGTCGGCCGCGTCGGAACGGGCCCAGCGGGCGCTGATTGACGCGGCCGAGATCATGGCCCGCCGCCTTCCCGCCGACCGCCGCCCGCCCGCGCGCATGGTCGCCAACCACATCTGGGCGCTGAGCCATGGCGTGGTCGAACTGTTCTCGCGCGGCAAGCCCGGCGGGCGCAGCCCTGTCAGCCCATCCGAGATGCTGGAAAGCGGCGCTCTCATCTATCTGCGCGGGCTGGGCCTGATCGGCGAATAATTTTCAACACCCGGTCTTGATCCCGTCCGACCATCCCCCATCTATGTAAATGTGATTAACATTAACATGGGAGGTTCCCCCGCAGATGCACAGCGCATCCTTTCGAATGCCCGCCTATCCCGCCACGTCGCGCGTCTCTGGTCCGCTGATCCGCGCCCGCGACTGGCTGGACGAACGCGGCAAGCCTGCCTGGATCATCGCCATGATCCTCGGCTTCGTGTTCTTCTGGCCGCTCGGCCTTGCCCTTCTGGCCTATATGATCTGGAGCAAACGCATGTTTGGTTGCAGCGCCCGCACCCGCGCCCGCTATTACGCCCCGTCCACCGGCAACAGCGCCTTCGACGCCTATCGCGAGGAAACGCTGAAGCGGCTGGAGGACGAGCACCGCGAATTCGTGGACTTCCTGCAAAAGCTGCGCGAGGCCAAGGACAAGGCCGAATTCGACCAGTTCATGCAGAACCGCGGCGACAAGGCCGACGCCTGACGCGCACGAAAAAGGGCCGGGATGACCGGCCCTTTCCTATTCCCCGCGCGGGAACCGCTGGTTTTCCTCCAGCACGTTCAGGTCCATGTGGTTGCGCATGTAGCGTTCCGACGCCTGCTGCAACGGCTGGTAGTCCCAGGGGTAATAAGCCCCGTTGCGCAGCGCCTCATAGACGATCCAGCGGCGGGCCTGGGACTGGCGCACCTCGTCGTCATAGGCGCCCAGATCCCAGCGTTCCATCGCCAGGACGCGCAGATGCGCCAGCGGCACCGCGTGGCCGGGATCGCCCGCCACGTTGTCGCGTTCGCTCGGATCGGTTTCCAGGTCGAACAGCATTTCCGGGTCGGCACGGCAGGCGACGTATTTCCACCGCCCGTCGCGGATCGCCACCATCGGCGCCACGCTTCCCTCGGCTGCGTATTCCATCGGCACCGGGCCGCGTTCCGCGCCCCGCGCCAGCGACCGGCCATCCGTCCAGGGCGCGATCTCGTCCATCGGCAGCCCCGCCAGGTCACACAGCGTCGGCAGCACGTCGATGGTGCTGACCGGCTGGTCCACGCGCCCCGGCGCCATCCCCGGCGCCGCGATCATCAGCGGCACGCGGCTTGATGCTTCGAAGAAGTTCATCTTGAACCACAGGCCCCGTTCGCCCAGCATCTCGCCATGGTCGGACAGGAACAGGACGATGGCGTCCTGCCGGGTGCGGTCCAGCACATCCAGGATCTCGCCGATCTTCTCGTCCACATAGGTGATGTTGGCGAAATAGCCTTGGCGCGCGCGGCGGACATGATCCGGCGTGATGTCGAAGGACCGCCAGTCGCAGGCATCCATCAGGCGGCGCGAATGGGCGTCCATGTCGTCATAGGGGATGGCCTCGGGCGGCTCCAATTCGGGGGCGCCCTCATACAGATCCCAATACTTGCGCCGTGCGACGAAAGGGTCGTGCGGGTGGGTGAAGCTGACGGTCAGGCACCAGGGCCGGTCGTCCTTGCCGCGCGACAGGTCATAGAGCTTGCGGCAGGCGTTATAGGCAACCTCGTCGTCATATTCGTACTGGTTGGTGATTTCCGCCACGCCCGCGCCGGTGACGGAACCCAGGTTGTGATACCACCAGTCGATCCGCTCGCCCGGCTTGCGGTAATCGGGGGTCCAGCCGAAATCGGCGGGATAGATGTCGGTTGTCAGCCGCTCCTCGAAGCCGTGCAACTGGTCGGGGCCGACGAAATGCATCTTGCCCGACAGGCAGGTCTGGTACCCCGCCCGGCGCAGGTGATGGGCATAGGTGGGAATGTCGGACGCGAATTCCGCCGCGTTGTCATAGACGCGGGTGCGGCGCGGCAACTGCCCCGACATGAAGCTGGCCCGCGCGGGTGCGCAAAGCGGGCTGCCGGTATAGGTGTTGGCGAAACGCGTGGACCGTTCGGCCAGGCGGCGAAGGTTCGGCGCGTGCAGGAAAGGGGCGGGGCCGTCGGGGAACAGAACCCCCGACAGCTGGTCGACCATCAGGATCAGGATATTCGGCTTCAACGTGTCACCCAGCAACGGCGGCCTTGACCGCATCGGCGCCCGGCCGGCCGTCCAGTGTGGTCACGCCGTCCAGCCATGTGTCGATGGCGTCGGGATTCTGGGCCAGCCATTCCTTTGCAGCGTCCTTGGCATCCGCGCCGTCGTCCAGGATCTTGCCCATCAGCACGTTTTCCATCGGAACGTCGAAGACCAGTTGGCTGAACAGCCTGGCCGCGTTGGGGCAGGCCGCGACCCATTCCTTGCGCGCCAGGGTATGGACGGTCGCGCCGCCGAAATCGGGACCGAACTGCTTGTCGCCGCCCGACAGATAGGTGATGTCGATCGCCTCGTTCATGGGATGGGGCGCCCAGGCCAGGAACACCACCGGGCTGTCGCCGCTGCGGCTGACCTGGGCCAGCATCGCCTGTTCGCCGGATTCGACCAGTTCCCAGTCGCCCAGGCCGAATTCGTCGGCCTCGATCATCGCCTGGATCGACTGGTTCGCGGGCGCGCCCGGTTCGATCCCATAGATCTTGCCGCCGAAAGCATCCTTCTGCGCGTCCAGATCGGCAAAATCCGTGACGCCCGCATCCGCGCCCGCCTTGTTGACGGCCAGCGTGAACTTGGCGCCTTCCAGGTTCTGCGCCAGCACGTCGATGGTCCCCGCCGCGTCCAGATCGTCGCGGAACTTCTGCTGCGCGGGCATCCAGTTGCCCAGGAACAGATCGGTCTGGCCGTTCTTCAGCGCCTCGTAGCCCACCGGCACCGAGAGGGTGGCGATGTCTGGGGTATAGCCCAGCGATTCCAGCAGGACCGCCGCCACGCCATTGGTCGCGGTGATGTCGGTCCAGCCCGGATCGGAATAGCGCACGGTGCCGCAGGTCGCCGCATCATCCGCCAGGGCGGGCAGGGCTGTCGCCGCCAGCAGGGCGGCCGTCATGGTCAGGGCCTTCATCGTCAACTCCTGTGGTTCTTGCTTGTCGGAACAGTCAGGGACGGATTCCCGCCGCTGTCGCGCCTGAATGCGACATCCGCCAGCGTTCAGCGTGTCGGAACCGGCGTCTGGCCGCGATAGTCATAGAAGCCGCGCCCGGTCTTGCGGCCCAGCCAGCCGGCCTCGACATATTTCGTCAGCAGAGGACAGGGGCGGTATTTGGTATCCGCCAGCCCGTCATGCAGGACGTTCATGATCGCAAGGCAGGTGTCCAGCCCGATGAAATCGGCCAGTTCCAGCGGGCCCATCGGGTGATTGGCGCCCAGCTTCATGGATTCGTCGATGGATTTGACGTTCCCCACGCCTTCGTACAGCGTATAGACCGCCTCGTTGATCATCGGCATCAGGATGCGGTTGACGATGAAGGCCGGGAAATCCTCGGCGCTGGCGGCGGTCTTGCCCAGGCGTTCCACGACCTCGTGGAGCGTCTTGTAGGTGGCCTCGTCCGTGGCGATGCCGCGGATCAGTTCGACCAACTGCATGACCGGGACCGGGTTCATGAAGTGGAAGCCCATGAACTTTTCAGGCCGGTCGGTGCGGCTGGCCAGCCGCGTGATCGAGATCGACGAGGTGTTCGAGGTCAGGATCGTGTCGGGTTTCAGATGCGGGACCAGATCCTCGAAGATCGCCTGCTTCACGGTTTCGCGCTCGGTCGCGGCCTCGATCACCAGGTCGGTCTGGCCCAGATCCGCCAGGTTGAGCGTCGTCCTGATGCGGCCCATCGCGGCCTTCCTGTCATCGGCAGCGATCTTGCCGCGGCCGACCTGGCGTTCCAGGTTGCGGTCGATCAGGGCCAGGGCCTTGTCCATCGCCTCCTGGCTGATGTCGGTCATCAGAACGTCGTATCCGGCCAGGGCAAAGACATGAGCGATGCCGTTTCCCATCTGCCCCGCGCCGATAATTCCAACCGTCTGAACCGCCATGGCCGCCTCTCATCTCCGTTGGCCGGGACGATAGGGCGGGCAGTGCGATGCTGCAATGCAAAACCGCCCCCGGTGGGGGCGGTTGAAGGCTGGGGGACTTCACGTCCCCCCGGACCCCCCGAGGATGTTTCCGCACAGAAGATGGTCCTAGAGCTTTCCGGTCAGTTCGGGCACCACGGTAAAGAGGTCTCCCACCAGTCCGTA
>NZ_UZWE01000097.1 GCF_900631945.1 Paracoccus haematequi | reverse complement strand
GTCTTATCTCGACACGCTGCGCTGGGTGTTCATCGCCGTGGCGCTCGTTGGCATCGCGGTCACGATCTACGCGCGGCTCGATGACTGGAAGCGGGGGCGGCGGTGATCGCCGCGCTGCTGACCGGGATCGCCACGAGCCCGTGGGCGCGCGCTGTGCTGCGCTACGGCGCCATCGTCCTCGCCGTGTTCCTGTTTCTGCTTTCGCTTCGGCGCTCTGGCGAGCGAGCGGGACGCCTCGCCGAACGCCTTGAAACCACGGAGAAGGCCAATGACGTCCAAAGTCGGATGCTGGAAGCGGCGGCTCGCCGTCCTCGCGATCACCACGAGCTTGCTGAACGGCTGCGCGATGGTCGGTTCTGAGACGAGCGGGTTCGGGACGTGTGCACCCGTCGTCGGGTATAGCCGCGAGTTCCAGGGTAACCGGCCGATTGTTACCGCGGCGGTTGAGCCTTGAAGCGTTGCGCGAGTTCAGGATCGCTAACGAAGTCGTCGAGGAACTGGTGCCAGGTTTCTG
>NZ_UZWE01000029.1 GCF_900631945.1 Paracoccus haematequi | reverse complement strand
TGCCTATGTGACGCTGATGAACGGGGTCGAGCCCTCGGACGCGCTGCGGGCCGAGCTGGAGAAATGGGTCCGCACCGAGATCGGCCCGATCGCCAAGCCTGACCTGATCCAATGGGCGCCGGGGATGCCCAAGACCCGCTCGGGCAAGATCATGCGCCGGATCCTGCGCAAGATCGCCGAAAACGACTACGCCACCCTCGGCGACATCTCCACCCTCGCCGAACCAGAGGTCGTCGACGACCTCATCAAAAACAGAATGAACAAAGGGTAGGGGGAACACCCTTTCCCGAAGCATCGCTCCTGCGGGCCTTTTCCTGCCCGCAGGCCGGGACCGGCTTGCCTGCGACAGGGCCGCCGCGACCCGTTTCGAACGCGCAGACAGCGTTCGCCAACCCTTTGGCGGACGAACCGGCATGATTGGCAGAGGAGGTGCCAGCCCATGGAACAGAATTTGGCGGAACGGATCGCCGCAAGTCCAAGCTATCAAAGATTGAAAACGACCCGGTCGCGCTTTGGCTGGACCCTGACCATCTCCATGCTGGTGGTCTATTACGGCTATATCCTGCTGATCGCCTTCAACAAGGACCTGCTGTCGGCCCGCATCGGCAGCGGCGTGATGACCTGGGGGATCCCGATCGGCTTTGGCGTGATCATCTTCACCATCGTCGTGACCGCCATCTATGTTCGCCGCGCGAACAGCGAATTCGACGCGCTAAGCGACCAGATCAAGCAGGGGCGCTGATGATGAACCGCACACTTTCGGGCGCAGGCGCCCTTGCGATGCTGATGCTGGCGCCGGGTGCGTCCCTGGCGGCCGACGTGATCCAGGGGGGCGCCAAGCAGGCGACGAACTGGACCGCCATCGCCATGTTCGCCGTCTTCGTGGCGGGCACGCTTTACATCACCAAATGGGCGGCCTCGAAGACCAAGTCGGCCGCCGATTTCTATACCGCGGGCGGCGGCATCACCGGCTTCCAGAACGGGCTGGCCATCGCCGGAGACTATATGTCGGCGGCGTCCTTCCTGGGGATTTCGGCTGCGGTCATGGTCTCGGGCTATGACGGGCTGATCTATTCCATCGGCTTCCTGGTCGGCTGGCCGATCCTGACCTTCCTGATGGCCGAGCGGCTGAGGAACCTGGGCAAGTTCACCTTCGCGGACGTGGCGGCCTTCCGGTTCGCGCAGACGCCGGTGCGGGTCTTTGCCGCGTCGGGCACGCTGGTCGTGGTGGCCTTCTACCTGATCGCGCAGATGGTCGGCGCGGGGTCGCTGATCCAGCTGCTGTTCGGCCTGGACTACTGGATCGCGGTGGTGATCGTCGGCGTCCTGATGATGGTCTATGTGCTGTTCGGCGGCATGACCGCGACGACCTGGGTGCAGATCATCAAGGCCTGCCTGCTGCTGGCGGGCGCGTCCTTCATGTCCTTCATGGTGCTGTGGAAATACGGCTTCTCGCCCGAGGCGATGTTCGCCGACGCGGTGCGCGTCAAGACCGACCTGGCCGCCGCCGCCCCCGACGCCACGCCGGAAACCGCCGCAGCCGCGGGGCAGGCGATCATGGGGCCGGGCACCTTCATCAAGGATCCGATCTCGGCCATCAGCTTCGGCATGGCGCTGATGTTCGGCACGGCGGGCCTGCCGCATATCCTGATGCGCTTCTTCACCGTGCCGAGCGCCAAGGAAGCGCGCAAGTCGGTGATGTGGGCGACCGGCTGGATCGGATACTTCTATCTGCTGACCTTCGTCATCGGCTTCGGCGCCATCACCCTGGTGCTGACCAACCCGGACTTCCTGGATGCCGAGGGCAAGCTGGTCGGCGGCAACAACATGGCGGCGGTGCATCTGGCCCATGCGGTCGGCGGCAACATCTTCCTGGGCTTCATCTCGGCCGTGGCCTTCGCGACCATCCTGGCGGTGGTGGCCGGGCTGACGCTGTCGGGCGCCTCGGCGGTCAGTCACGACCTCTATTCCACGGTCTTCAAGAAGGGCGCCGCCGACAGCGCATCCGAACTGCGGGTGTCGCGCATCACCACGCTGTGCCTGGGGGCGCTGGCGGTGATCCTGGGGATCGCTTTCCAGAACCAGAACATCGCCTTCATGGTGTCGCTGGCCTTCGCGGTCGCCGCATCGGCCAACTTCCCGGTGCTGTTCATGTCGGTCCTGTGGAAGGACTGCACCACCTGGGGCGCGGTGATCGGCGGTTTCGTCGGTCTGGCGCTGTCGGTCGGGCTGACGGTGGTCTCTCCCTCGGTCTGGGAGGCGACGATGGGCAATCCGGTCGGATCGGCACCGTTCCCCTATACCTCGCCTGCGCTGTTTTCCATGACGGCGGCGTTCCTGACGATCTGGATCGTGTCGAAGCTGGACAATGGCCGTCGCGCGCGCATCGACCGCGCGGGCTTCCTGGCGCAGCAGGTGCGGTCCGAGACCGGCATCGGCGCGGCCGAGGCCTCGTCCCACTGAAACCCTGCCGCGCCCCCTGGCCGGGGGCGCGGCCTTTTTCCCGCAGAAAGGCCCGGCATGTCCCGGATCGACGACTTCATCGCCACGATCCATCCCTATGACAGCCTGCCGCAGGACGAACGGGCGCGGGTCGCCCGTTCCTTCGGCCGCAGGCACTGGCCCGCAGGCAGCGTGATCTATCGCCAGGGCGAGGCGCTGCCGGGCATCTATCTGATCGAAAGCGGCGCGGTGCGTATCCTGGACGCCAGCGGCGACTGCGTGTCGGAACTTGGCCCACGCAATTCCTTTGGCGAACGGGGCCTGCTGCGCGACGGCCTGGCCGTCACCACCGCCGCCGTGACCACGGACGCGACCGTCCTGATGCTGCCCCGCGACGAACTGATGCGGCTGATCGACAGCCAGCCTGCGGTCGCGCGCTTCTTCGATCGGGGCGGGGCGCGGCCCAGCGACCTGGCGGTGCTGAAGGTGGGCGACCTGATCGGCGCCAAGCCGCCGCTCAGCTGCCCGCCCGACACCCCGGCCGTCGAGGCCGCCCGCGCCATGCGCGACGCGGGCGCGGGCAGCATCGGCGTGGTCGAGGGCGGGCGGCTGGTCGGGATCGCCACGATCCGCGACATGTCGAACCGCGTCCTGGCCGAGGGGCGTGACCCGCAGACCCCCATCGCCCAGGTGATGACGCCGGGTCCGATCACGCTGTCGCCGTCCGAACTGGGCTATGACGTGCTGAACATCATGCTGGAACGCCGCATCAGCCACCTGCCGGTGGTGGAACAGGGCCGCTTCGTCGGCATGGTCAGCCAGACCGACCTGACGCGGGTGCAGGCCCTGTCGGCATCCGCCGTGATCCGCGACATCGCGCAGGCCGCCGATGTGGCGGGCATGGCGGCGGCGACCGCGCGCATCCCCGGCCTGCTGGTGCAGATGGTCGGCGCCAATTACCGGCACGAGGCGATCACGCGGGCCATCACCGACATCGCCGACGCGGTGACGCGCCGCCTGCTGGCCCTGGCCGAGGCGGACCTGGGCCCCGCCCCCGGCCCCTGGCTGTGGGCGGCCTGCGGCAGCCAGGGCCGGCAGGAACAGACCGGGTTGTCGGATCAGGACAACTGCCTGATCCTGGGCGACGGTTGCGACCCGGACCATCCATGGTTCGCCGATCTTGCGCGCTTCGTCAGCGACGGGCTGAACGCCTGCGGCTATGTCCATTGCCCCGGCGACATGATGGCGACCAATCCGCGCTGGCGCCAGCCGCGCGCGGTCTGGCGGGGCTATTTCCGCGACTGGATCGACCACCCGAACCCCGAGGCGCAGATGCTGGCCTCGGTCATGTTCGACCTGCGCGCCATCGGCGGGGATGCGGCGCTGCTGGCGGGCTTGCAGCACAACACCCTTGCGCTGGCGGCCGAGAAGCCGATCTTTCTGTACAACATGATCGAGAATTCGCTGAAGCACCGCCCGCCCCTGGGCCTGATCGGCACCATCGCCACGCCGCGTTCGGGGCAGTACCGCAACCGCATCGACATGAAGCACAACGGCGTCGTGCCGGTGATCGACCTGGCGCGGGTCTATGCGTTGCAGGGGCGGCTGACCCCGGTCAACACCCGCGCCCGCCTGGTCGAGGCGCAGGCGGCGGGCATCATCGGCGGGCGTGGCGCGGCCGACCTGATCGCGGCCTATGACCTGATCCAGACCGCGCGGCTGGAAAACCAGGCCGCGCAGATCCGGGCGGGCGAAAGGCCGGGCAACCACCTGGCGCCGGCCGATTTGCCGAACCTGGACCGCAGCCATCTGCGCGACGCTTTCGTGGTGGTGCGGGGCGCGCAATCGGCGCTTGGCCATGGCAAGGGCTTGATGGGATGAAGGTCACGACCGGGCAGCCGGTCCGTCGTCTGAAGGAGGGGACGCCGATGGCAGACATTCTTGTGGTCGAGGACGAGGACAATATCGCCATCGCGCTGGATTTCCTGCTGTCGCGGGAAGGCCACAGCCACCGGCGCATGGCCACCGGATCGGGCGCGGTGGATGAAATCCGCGCCAGCCATCCCGATCTGGTGCTGCTGGACGTGATGCTGCCCGATGTCTCGGGCTATCAGATCGTGCAGGACGTGCGCGCCGATCCGGCGCTGAAGGATGTGCGGGTGCTGATGATGACCGCGCGCGGATCGGCGGTGGAGCGTCGCAAGGGGCTGGCGCTTGGCGCCGACGGCTTCATCGCCAAGCCGTTCGAGCTGTCGGAACTGCGCGCCGAACTGGCGCGGCTGCTGGCCGGGCCATGCTGACCGGGCTGCCGCTGCGGGTTCGCGTCCTGCTGATCTTCGCGGGCCTCGCGGCGGGCGTGGTGGCGCTGCTGGCCCTGGGCCTGTGGATCGCCGCCCGCGCCGCGCAGTCCGGCGACGCGGCAGGCGGGCTGCTGCAAGGCGCGCTGATCGCGGGCGGCGGGGCGGCGGCGATCATCGCCGGGGTCTGGTTCCTGTTCGACCGCAACGTCGCCCGGCCCATCGAGCTGCTGGCGGGGGGCCTGCGCACCGGCCAGACGCCCGAGATCCCCGAGGCGCGCTATCTGGCCGACCTCGGCCCCGCTGCCCGCGACGCGGCCGAGGCCCGCGCCCGCACCGCCGAGGCTCTGTCGGACGCCATCGCCGAACATGCCGCCGACCTGCAACGCGAAAAGCAGACGCTGGAATCCATCCTGGCCGATATCGGCGCGGGCGCGGTGATGACCGATGCGGGCGGCCGCGTGGTCTTTTACAACGCCGCCGCCGCGCGGCTGTTGCCCGGCATCGCGCTGGACCGGCCGCTTGCGCGCCATCTTGCGGGGGGCGCGCTGGAATCCGCGGCGGCGCGGCTGGCGGCGGGGGCGGCCTCGACCGACCTGACCTGCCTGACCACGGCCGGGCAGCGGCTGTGGGGCCGGATGCGCGCGGTCGAGGGCGGCACGCTTCTGATGCTGCGCGACCGCCCCGCCGAACGTCCCGCCCCGCGCGAGGCGCTGGAGCGCCTGCGCCGCCATGCCGCGACGCTGGTGCCGATGCTGGAGGCGCTGGACGGGCCGATCCCGCCCGCGCTTGCCCAGGCGATCCGGTCCGAAGGGCAGGGGCTTGCCGCCTCGGTGCGCGAACTGACCGACCGGATGACCGGCGACGCGCCGCAGGGCCGGGCGGGCCTGAACGAGCTTGCCGCAGGGCTGGACCTGTCGCCCGGCCAGCCGCCGCTGGCGCTGCTGGCGGACGCGGCGGCGCTGAACAGCCTCTTGCGCCATCTGGACCGGCACCTGCGCGCCCAGGGCATCGCGCCGCATGTGCGTGCCGAAGCCGAGGGGGCCGAGGCGCGCCTGTCGCTGGTCTGGACCGGCCCGCCGGTGCCGATCGGCCGTCTGGAAGCCTGGCTGTCGGAACCGCCCGACCCGATGCAGCCCGAACTGACCGGGCACGAGATCCTGGCCGCCCATGTCACCGGCCTCTGGCCCGAGGCGGACGGGGACGAGGCCCGGCTGGTGCTGCCCTTGCCCCTTGCGCCCGTGCGCGGCGACGAGGCCGGGCTGACCTACGACTTCGCCCTGTCGGGACGCAGCGCCGGATCCACCCGGCTGTCGGACCTGACCTGCGTGGTCTTCGACACCGAGACGACGGGCCTTGATCCCGCGACCGACCGGATCGTGCAGATCGCCGGGCTGCGCATCGCGCGCGGCCGCCTGACCGGCGAGCGGTTCGAGACGCTGGTCAATCCCGGCCGCCCGATCCCCGCCGCATCCACCGCGATCCACGGCATCACCGATGCGATGGTGGCAGGCGCCCCCGACATGACCGGCGCGCTGACGGCCTTCCACCACTTTGCCGAGGACGCCGTGCTGGTCGCCCATAACGCGCCCTTCGACATGGGGATGCTGCGCCGCGCCGCGCTGGAAACCGGGGTCTATTTCGACAATCGCGTGCTGGACACGATCCTGTTGTCGGCGATGGTCTGGGGCCAGTCGGCGCCGCATACGCTTGACGCGCTGACCGCCCGGCTGGGCATCGCCATCCCGCCCGAGGACCGCCACACCGCGATGGGCGACACCCGCGCCACCGCCGAGGCCTATCTGCGCCTGTCCGCCGCCCTGAAGGCCAAGGGCCTGGACGGGTTCGAGGATGTCCTGTCCGAGGCCAGCCGCCACCGCCGCCTGATCGAGGACGCCAACCCCCCGGCCGCCGCCGCATCCGTGGCGAACACCGTCAGCGCAGCTTTTCAAGCGCCGCCGTAAAGGACGCCATCCAGTCCGCCCCGATCGCATCCCGGTTGGCATCGACCACCGGCTGAAGCCGCTGGGCCAGGCGCTGCTGTTCTTCGGGCGTGACCTCGTTGATCTCCATGCCGTCGTCGGCAAGCGTGGCCAGCAGGCCCTCGGTCTGGCTGCGGGTCAGGTCGCGCTGGAAGTCGCGGGCCTCGGCGGCGGCGTCGCGGATGATCTGGCGTTCCTCGTCGTTCAGCTTGTCGAAGGACGGCTTGCCCATCAGCAGCACGACGGCGTTATAGGAATGGCCGGTCAGGCTCAGATATTTCTGGACCTCCTGGAACTTGTTCGCGTCAATGGCGGTCAGGCTGTTCTCGTGCCCGTCGATGGCGCGGGTCTCCATCGCGGTATAGACCTCGTTGATGGTCATCGGCACGGCGTTGGCGCCCAATTGGTTGAACATGTCGATATACAGCTTCGAGGGCTGGACGCGGATCTTCAGGCCGTTGAAATCCTCCCATCTGGTGATCGGGCGGATGCTGTTGGTGGTGTGGCGGAAACCCTGTTCCATATAGGCCAGCCCGATCAGGCCCTTGGGTTCCAGCTTCTGGAACAGTTGGGCGCCGATCCCGCCATCCAGGATCGCGTCGGCCTCGGCCGTGCTGCGGAACTGATAGGGCATGTCGATGGCCGAGAATTCGGGCACCATGCCCGCCAGCGTCGTGGTCGTGCCGATGGAAAAGTCCTGCGTGCCGCCCTGCAAGGCCGACTGCATCTGCAATTCGTTGCCCAGCGTCGCGCCGGGATAGACCTTGACCTCGATCTTGCCGCCCGATTTCTCGGCCACCAGATCGGCGAATCTGACCGCCGCCCGAGAGATCGGATGGGCGTCGGGAAGCGGCGTTCCCAGGCGCAGGACATGCTGGCCCACCTCGGCCCAGGCGGCGCCGGACATCATGGCCGTGGTCGCCAGAAGCGCGCAGATTTTCGTCAGTCGGGTCATCGAATGGCTCCTCCCATTTTCGATTGCTTTTCGGTCGCTTGCGGGACAGGGCGATAGATCCTGACCGCATTGTCGTGAAACAGCGCGCGGCGGGCGTTCTCGGACAGGCCCTGCGTCGCCTGATAGAATCCGTCGAAGATGGGGACGAAGCCGCCCACCAGGCTGTCGACGGGAAAATTGCTGGCGAACATGCACCGCTGCCAGCCGAAGATCGAAATCGCGTCCCGGATGATGGGGCCGTTGTCGGCCAGGCTCCAAGGCCGGTCCTTCAGCCCGATCCCCGAGATCTTCAGCACCACATTCGGATGCCGCGCCAGCCGCGCCATGTGCCGCCGCCATGCCTCCAGCCCTTCGGCGCTGCGGTCGGCGGGCAGGCCCGCATGGTTGAGAACGATCGTCGTCGCCGGAAAATCGGCGGCAAGGTCGGCTGCCGCGTCAAGTTCCCACCAGGGGGCTTGCAGGTCGAACATCAGGCCATGCGCGCCAAGCCGCGCAAAACCGTCGCGCCATCGCGGGTCGTCCATGCCGCCGGTCAGTCCGCGCCGGGCCTGGTCCGCCGAGGGCGCGGCGGCGGGTTTGTGGCGCAGGCTTCTGACCAGCGGAAACCGCGCCTGATCGGCGATCAGACGGGCGGCGTCCGCGCGATCCAGCCAGGCTTGCGCCACGACCGCATTGGGATAGCCATAGGCCGCGTGAAGGTCATGGGCATAGCGGGTCTCGCCCAGCGGGTCGCGCGGATCCCATTCGGTCTCGACATAGACGCTGCCCGCGACCTGGATCGGCGCGGCATCGGCCAGATAGTCGGGCGGCAGATAGCGCCTTCGGATCGGCCGGTAGTCGCCATAGCGGAAGGGGATGGGCGGCTCGTCCGACAGCCAGGGATGATAGTTGACCTGGGGATCCCAGAAATGCTGGTGGGCATCGAAGACCGGCCAGTCGCGGGGGATCTGCATTTCCGCCATCTCAGTTCCCCATGAACCAGGCCATCGGCACCAGCACCAGCGACGGGAACAGCGTCAGAAGCGCCAGAAGCAGCAGATGCGCCAGCAGGAAGGGCCAGACGCCCTTCATCACGTCGTCCATGGTGATCCGGCTGACCCCGCAGATGACGTTCAGGACCGTGCCGACCGGCGGCGTGATCAGGCCGATGGCGTTGTTCATGATGAACAGCACCCCGAAATAGACCGGGTCGATGCCCGCCTGCTTGATCAGCGGCATCAGCACCGGCGTGAGGATCAGGATCGTCGGCACCAGATCCAGGGCGGTGCCGACGATGACCACGATCACCATGATGACGGCCATCAGCAGGATCGGCCGGTCGATCAGCGGCTCGAGGATGGCGATCACGGTCTGCGGCAGGTCGGCGATGGTGATCAGCCAGGCCGCGACACCGGCGGCGGCGACCAGGAACATGACCACGGCCGTCGTCCGCCCTGCCGCCAGCAGCAGGCCGAACAGCTGCGCGGGCTTCAATTCGCGATAGACGACCATGCCGACGAACAGCGAATAGACCGCCGCGACCACGCCTGCCTCGGTGGGGGTGAAGATGCCCTCCTTGATGCCGACGATGATCAGCAGCGGGATCATCAGCGCCCAGATGCCGTCCTTGAACCGCCTGCCGATCACCCGCAGCGGCTGGCGCGGCGAAACCGGCACCGCGTCCTTGCGCGACACCAGCCACCAGGTCGCGACCAGGAACAGCGCCATCATCAGACCGGGCGCGATGCCCGCCATGAACAGCTTCTTCACCGACACCCCGGCCGCGACGCCGAAGATGATGAACGGGATCGAGGGCGGGATGACCGGCGCGATGATGCCGCCCGCCGCGATCAGCCCCGCCGAGCGGTTCACGTCATAGCCCGCCTTGCGCATCATCGGGATCAGCATCGCGCCCACCGCCGCCGTATCGGCCACGGCGGATCCCGACATGCTGGCCATGACGATGGCCGCCAGGACCGCGACATAGCCCAGCCCGCCGCGGAAATGCCCCACCAGCGAGGTCGCCAGGTCGACGATGCGGCGCGACAGGCCGCCCGCGTTCATGAACTCGCCCGCGACCAGGAAGAACGGAATCGCCAGAAGCTGGAAGCTGTCGGCGCCGCTGACCAGGTTCTGAGAGACGATCTGGGCGTCGAACATGCCCAGGAACAGCATCAGCGCGACGCCGCAGAGGATCAGCGCGAAGGCGATGGGCACGCCGATGGCCATGGATCCCAGCAGCGAACCCAGGAAGATCGCGACGGTCATCGGGCGGCCTCGGGCCGGATTTCGGGGGCGATATCCTCGCTTTCGACCACCTGGACCAGATCGCGGCTGCCCGCCCGTCCGGTCAGGACGCGCAGCAGATGCGCGCCGATCACGACGATCAGGCCCAGGCTTGACACGAAGGCCGCCAGATGGGTCAGCCCGATCGGCAGGCCCGACACCGGCGCCGCATTGCCCCAGTTGATCAGCACCTGCTTCCAGCTGCCGATCAGCAGCAGGCCCGAGCAGAACAGCATCAGCCCGTCGCCCAGGATCGCGCACAGAATCTGGCCGCTGCGGGGCAGGCGGCTGATCAGCGTATCGACGCCCAGATGGCCGTGGTCATACAGCGCCAGCACCGCGCCCATGAAGGTCAGCCAGACGAACAGCGTCCGCGACAGTTCCTCGGACATGCTGACGCCGGAATTGAACCCATAGCGCAGCACGACATTCAGAAACACCAGCACGATCATCGTGGTCATCGCCGCGACCATGAAGACGCGCAGCGCCAGCAGGGCCAGCTTGCCCAGTCTCTCCATCACCCACATCCTCCTCCGATGATGGCGGAAAGGAAGCCGATGCAGTGATAGCTGTCAATTTGCTTTGCGCTATGGGATGATAACCCATGGCTATCAACATGCACGTTCCACCGCTGACATCGCTGCTTGGCAGGCTGCGGCTGCGCCAGCTTTCGCTGGCTGTCGCGGTCGAGGAGCTGGGCAGCCTGCGCAAGGCCGCCGACCGGATCGGCATCAGCCAGCCCGCCGCGACCAAGATGCTGGCGGAACTGGAGGCGGCGCTTGGCCTGCCCCTGTTCGAACGCGGGCGGCGGGGGATGGTCCCGACCGTCTATGGCCGGGCGCTGAACCGTCATGCCCATCTTGTCATCTCGGATGTCGGCGCCCTGCGCGACGAACTGGCGGGGCTTGCATCGGGCGCGGCCGGGCGGCTGGCCGTGGGCATGATCACGGCCGCCGCCGCCGGTCCCCTGTCGATCGCCATCGCCCAGTTGAAGCAAAGGCGCCCGCGCCTGGACATCACCATCACCGTCGAGACCAGCGACGTTCTGATCCCGATGCTGGAACAGGGGCGTCTGGACGTGGTGATCGGCAGGCCTGTCCAGACCGATCACGGCCAGGATATCGTCTTCACCCCGATCGGTCCCGAACGCCTGTCCATCGTCTGTGGCGCGCAGAACCCGCTGCGCACCCGGCCCGATCTGTCGTTGTGCGACCTGGCAGAGGCGGCCTGGATCCTTCAGCCTCGCAGCAGCCCGCTGCGGCAGGTGGTCGATGCCTCCTTCCGCGAAGCCGGGATGGAGACGCCTGCGAACGTGGTCGAAACGGCCTCGATCCTGACGGCCGCAACCCTTCTTCAGCACAGCGGCATGATCGCCGTGGTGCCGCATTCCGTCGCGCTGCATTACGTTTCCAGCGGGATGATGGCCATCTTGCCGGTGATGCTGACGCGGCAGCTTGATCCCTATGGCGCGCTGACCCGCAAGACCCGCGCCGCCATGCCCGCGCTGAGCGAGCTGATGGCCCTGATCCCCTGCGAACCCGACCCCTAGCCAGGGCCGATGTATCATGGAACGGAATCGGTCCGCGCCGTTCGATTCAGGATCGTCATTGGACCGCTTTCCGGCGCCCGCGCTAAGCTGCCCTTATGGAGACACAGCCGCCCAGCATCCACCTGTTCCGCCATGATCCGACCCGGAACATGGCGCGCTTCTATAGCCTGGAGATCACGCCGGATCTTTTCGGGGGCGTGGTCCTGATCCGCAACTGGGGCCGTTCCGGCCATCGCGGCCAAGAGCGCCGGCACTGGTTCGCCTCGGTCGAACCCGCCGAGCGGGAGCGGGACATCTGGCAAAGGCGGAAACTGCGCCGGGGTTACGAAAGCCGGGATGGCCCGGACGGCCAAGGCTGAGGGTCAGGGGTTTGCCCACGGATCTGCCGTCCGGCCGATTCGCGCTTGCCCCCTGATTGCATCCCCATTCTCTCGACGGCCCGGCAAACAGCACGATTCCGCCGTTTGCGCGGCAAATTCGACAAGCCCCGTTCATTTACTGAAACACGACAATTCCTATAGTCATTTCAAAGCCCGCCCCGCGGATAAGGAGCATGTCATGAGTTTTCGTCTGGGCCTTCTCGACAAGTCGCCCATCGCCGAAGGATCCACGGGGCCTGATGCGCTGGCGACGACCCTGGCGGCCGCAAGGCTGGCCGACGATCTGGGCTATCACCGTTACTGGCTGGCCGAACATCACGGATCGCCGGGCCTTGCCAGTGCCGCGCCCGAGATCCTGGTCTCGCATATCCTGGCGCAGACCCGGCGGATCAAGGTCGGCAGCGGCGGGGTGCTGCTTCAGCATTACGGCGGCTACAAGGTGGCCGAACTGTTCTCGGTGCTGGCCTCGCTGGCGCCGGGGCGGGTGGAACTGGGCGTCGGCAAGTCGCCGGGCGGGCTGCCGCTGGCGACGCGGGCGATCCAGGCCGAACTGGCGCCGGGATCCGCCCGCGATCTGGACCGCAAGCTGGCCGATCTGGATGCCTGGCTGAACGGCATCCATCATGGCGCCGACATCGTGCCGCGTCCCGCCGTCCTGCCCGACCGCTTCCTGCTGGGCGGCAGCGTCGACAGCGCCGTGCAGGCCGCGCAGCTGGGCTGGAACTTCGTCCATGCGGACCATCAGGACGGCGACCGCGACAAGACGCTGGCCGTGCTGGATTCCTATCAGGCGATCGCGGGCCGCCGCCCGATCCTGGCCATCGCCGCCTTTGCCGCCCCCAGCCGGGCCGAGGCCGAGGACCGCCTGGGCGAGTTGCGCATCGTCCGTCCGGTCTTTGCCGACGGCCATGCGGTCAACCTTGTGACCGAGGACGCGGCCCACGAATACGCCCGGCAATACGGCAGCGAGGATTACCGGATCGAGATCCGCAAGCCGACCGCCATCGCCGGAACCGCCGATGATGTGCATCAGCAGCTTCAGGCGTTGCAGGCCGATCTGGGCGTGACCGATTTCATCATCGACCAGCCGGTGGCGGATCCCGCCGCGCGGCTGACCTCCATCGAACTGATCGCCAGGCAGGCGCGTCGGGCTGCGGCCTGACCGGAAAGGACCATCATGACCGGCAAACCCATTTCCTTCGGCATCATGCTGCACGGCGCAGGCGGGCACATGAATTCATGGAAGCATCCCGGCGGACCGGCGGATGCCAGCGTGAACCTGGCCTTCTATATCAGCCAGGCGCAAAAGGCCGAGGCCGCGGGCATCGCCTTTGCCTTCGTCGCCGACGGGCTGTATATCAACGAAAAGTCGATCCCACATTTCCTGAACCGCTTCGAACCGATGACGGTCCTGTCGGCGTTGGCCGTGGCGACGAAGAAGATCGGCCTGGCCGGGACCGTTTCCACATCCTATTCCGAACCGTTCACGGTGACGCGGCAATTGGCCTCGCTGGATCTGATCTCGGACGGGCGGGCGGGATGGAACGTCGTCACCACGCCGCTGGAAGGGACCGCGCTGAATTATTCGCGCGACCACCCGGACCACGTCCTGCGCTATGAGATCGCGGACGAATATCTGGAGGTGACGCAGGGCCTGTGGGACAGCTGGGACGACGACGCGATTGTCAGGGACCGCGAGACCGGGCAATTCTTCGACCCCGACAAGCTGCATACTCTGAACCACAAGGGCCGGTTCTTCCAGGTCGCCGGGCCGCTGAACGCGCCGCGTTCCAGGCAGGGCCAGCCGGTGATCTTCCAGGCCGGATCCTCGGATGCCGGGATCGGGCTGGCCGGGAAATACGCCGATGCGGTGTTCACCCATTCGCCCTCGCTGGAAGAGACGCGCGACTTCACCAACCGCGTCAAGGATGCCGCCGTGGCGCATGGGCGCCGGCGCGACGACGTGAAGATCTTCCCCGGAATCTCTCCCATCGTCGCGGAAACGCATGAGGCAGCCGAGGCGAAATATCGCGAGATCCAGGCGCTGCTGTCCATCGACGAGGCCCTGGTTTATCTGGGCCGCTATTTCGACCATCACGATTTCACCCAATACGACCTGGACGCGCCTTTCCCGGACCTGGGCGAGATCGGCAGGAACAGCTTCCGATCCACCACCGACCGCATCAAGGCCGAAGCCAAGGCCAAGGGCCAGACTTTGCGAGAGGCCGCCCTGGCCGCCGCGACGCCGCGCCCGCATTTCATCGGCACCGGGGCCGAGGTGGCCGACAAGATCATCGACTGGATCGACGCGGGCGCGTCCGACGGCTTCATCCTGGGCTTTGCGGTATCGGCCCAGGGGCTGGACGATTTCATCCGCCTGGTGATCCCCGAGCTTGAAGCACGGGGTCGTTATAGCCGCCATCTGCCCGGAGAGACGCTGCGCGACCACCTGGGCCTGCCGCGCAAGGAAAGCCGTTATAGCCGGGAACCGGCGGCCGTGGCGAAGGCGGGGTGAACCAGGCGGACCGTCCTTCCGCGGGCTCTTTTGCCTTGGTCCAAATATCCCGGGGGGAGTCCCGCAGGGACCGGGGGGCAGCGCCCCCCGCCCCGCCAGCCTAGCGAAGCGCGTCGAACATCCCGGCGAAATCCCGCAGGATCTGCCGGTAATCCTCTGGTTCGAACTCATAAGGCAGTTCCAGGCGCAGGTGGTCGACCTGCGGCAGGATCGGGTCGTGGCGCAGCGCGGCCATGATCTGGTCGCTGGTGCCGGTCAGGTCGGGCAGGAACATCGTGTCCTGCGGCCCGTTCGGCTGGCAGGTGCGGGGCAGGCGGCGTTCCACGAAAGCGGCGTATTTCTCGCGCTGTTCGGGCGTCGCGCTGTCGGTGGGCAGCAGCACCCTGCCCAGGGCGACCTGCGGCTGCCCTTGGCCCTGCCAGGCCTCGCGATAGGTGCGGATCAGGTCGGCCTGGGTTTTCAGGAAGACCTTGTGGCGTTCGGCGGTGATGACATTGCCGGTCAGCAGCTTCCAACCGTTGCGGCCCGCCCATTCCGCCGAAGCGGTCGAACCCCCGCCATACCACAGCCGGTTGGTCAGGCCCTTCGCATGGGGTTGCAGGCGGGGGATCTGATCGCCCGCCGCGTTCCCGGCCTCGGCCCGGTCGGACAGAGGCTCGCTGCGCAGCGCGCGGGCCAGCCGTTCGGCCGGGGCATAGCGGCTTTCACCCCGAGGCCATTGCGGCAGATAGCCGTCCAGCAGATGCGCGAAGGGCGCGGGACCGACGCTGACGCCCACGTTCAGGCGGCCGCGCGACAGCACATCGACCGTCGCCAGATCCTCGGCCAGGCGGAAGGGGCTTTCATAGCCAAGCTGGATCACCGCGCTGCCCAGGCCGATCCGGCTGGTGCGTTGGGTGGCCGCCGCCAGGAAGGTCGCGGCCGACGACACGCCGCGTTCCAGATGCCGCTGGCGCACCCAGGCACTGTGATAGCCCAGATCCTCGGCCAGTTCGAACAGGCGCAGGGTTTCGTCCAGGCCGGTGAACGGATCGTCCCCGGCGAAATTGCCGGGGATCAGGATGGCGAAATGCGAAATGCCCATGGGTCAGAACCTCGGCAGGCCGGGCGGGTTGACCTGGGACTGGTCCAACGCCTCGTCCTGGACATGCCAGCGTTCCAGGGTCCGGCCATAGGCGCCGCTTTCGATCAGCCCGTTGATGGCGATGGACACGGCCTCGGCCAGGCCCGAGCCCTTGCGGAAGGTCGCCGCCACGTCGGATCGTTCAGGCCAGCCTGCCGACAGGGTGCCGACCTTGCGGAAATCGCCGTCGCGGGCGGCGATGAAGACCAGTTGCGCATGGGGCTGGACCATCACGTCCACGCGGCCCGACCGCAGCGCCAGCAGCTTGGCGCCCTCGTCGTCGTAATAGACCAGTTCGGCGGGTTCCAGGCCGGCGGCGACGTTCAGATCGTTCCACTTGTTCAGGATGCGTTCCTGATTGGTGCCGATGCCGACGACGATGGTCAGGCCCGCGATGTCCTTGGGTTCCCTGATCGACTGCACCGCGCTGTCGTTATGGACGAAGAACCCGTGCAGACCCTGGCGATAGGTGGCGAAGTCGAATTTCTCTTTCCGCTCCTCGGTCACGCCGACATTGGAAAACACCGCGTCCAGTTTGCCCGATTGCAGCGCCAGCGGCCAGTCTGCCCAGGCGGTCGGCACCACCTCCAGCTTCAGGCCCAGGCTTTCGGCGATCAGCAGCGCGGTGTCCACGTCCGCGCCCACCACCGTCTGCGTGTCGGTGGCATAGGTGGACAGCGGCGGGCCGCCCGGATTGGTGCCGATGGTCAGCGTGCCGGGCGTCACGAAGGGGAAATCGGCCGGGATCGCCGCGATGGCCTGCGGGTTCGGCTGGGCATGTTCACGGTTCGGCTGTTCGGGGGTCAGGTCAAAAGGCCCGTCCTGCCCAAGGGCGGGCAGGGTGGACAGCAGCGCGCCGGTCACGGCGGCGGCAATGCTGCGCAGGAAGACGTTCATTCGGAATGGTCCTTGCATAGGGGCGCCCCGGCCGTGCCAGCCGGGGCAGGGGGATCATTTCTTGGCGAGGCCGGGCGGATTGGTGCGCGATTCCGGGATCGCTTCGCTGTCCAGCCCCCAGCGGGCCAGAACCTTGGCGTAGGTGCCGTTCTGGATCTGGGCGTTCAGCGCGGCGGTGATCGCGGGGGCCAGGCCCGTGCCCTTGCGGGTGACGACGCCGATATCGGCCTGGTTCGGGAAGCCGCCCGGCAGGGTGCCGACCAGCCGGATCTTGCCGTCCTTGCTGGCCTTGAAGGCCGAGGTCGCGTTCGGCCCCAGATAGAAGTCGATGCGCCCCGATTCCAGCGCCAGATCCTGAACCACCTCGTCGTCGAAATAGGACACGGTGGTGTCGGGCAGGCCCTGGGCCTTGTTCTCGTCGATCCAGCGCAGCAGGATCTCCTCCTGGTTGGTGCCCGACGACACCGCGCCGTTCAGCCCGGCGATATCCGTGCGGTCGTCGATCTGGGTGATCTTGCTGTCCTTGGCGACATAGAAGCCCAGCAGGTCGTTGCGATAGGTGGAAAAGTCGAACTTCTCCTTCCGTTCCTCGGTCACTGTGATGTTGTGGATCGCGGCGTCGTATTTGCCGGATTCGACGCCCAGCGGCCAATCGGCCCAGGCGACGGCGACCAGTTCCAGCTCCAGCCCCAGGCTGTCGGCGATCAGTTGCGCGATGTCGGGTTCGTTGCCCACCGGCGTCTTGGTGTCGGTCGCATAGACCGCCAGCGGCAGGCGGTTCGGAACCGCCGCGACGGTCAGCTTTCCGGGCGTCACCCACGGGTAATCCGGGGGCAGCAGGTCGATCGCCGCCTGAACCTTTTCGACGCGGATCCGGCCCGGCTGTTCGGGGCTGAGGTCGATTTCTTCGGCCGCGACGGCGGCCATCGGCAGCAGCGTCATGGCGGCAACGGCCAGAACGCGGGGTGACAGAGCAAACAGGGACATGAGACCTTCTTTCCATTTCGGCGTGAGAGGGGTCCGTCCGGTGCCCAAGATGCGGCACCGGCGATGCGGATCGGGGGGAGGAAAGCGGCCGGGACGTGCGATCAGGGAGGAGGGAACCGCACGTCCCGGCCGTCAGAGCACCTTGGCGATGAAATCGGCGGTCCGGCGATTCTGCGGGTCGTTCAGGACCTGCGCGGGACTGCCGGTCTCGACGACCCGGCCCTGTTCCATGAAGACGATGCGGTCGGCCACTTCGCGGGCGAAGCCGATCTCATGCGTCACGATGATCAGCGTGATGCCGGAACTTGCCAGTTCCTTGATCACGTCCAGCACCTCGCCCACCAGTTCGGGATCAAGCGCGCTTGTGGGTTCGTCGAACAGCAGCACCTTGGGTTTCAGCGCCAGGGTGCGGGCGATGGCGACGCGCTGCTGCTGGCCGCCCGACAACTGCCGGGGATAGGCGCCCGCCTTGTCCGACAACCCGACGCGGGCCAGCAGATCCAGGGCCAGCTGCTCGGCCTCGGCGCGCGGCAGGCCGCGCACGGAGATCGGCGCCTCGGTGATGTTATCCAGGACGGTCAGGTGCGGGAACAGGTTGAAGTTCTGGAACACCATGCCGACATCGGCGCGCCGGGTCAGGATGTCCTTTTCCGGCAGCTCGTGCAGCGCGTCGCCGTCGCGGCGATAGCCGATCAGCTCGCCGTCGATGGCGATATAGCCCCGGTCCACGCGTTCCAGGTGGTTGATGCTGCGCAGCAGGGTGGATTTGCCCGACCCAGACGGGCCGATGATCGCCGTGACCGATCCGGCGGGGATCACCAGGTCGATGTCCTTCAGCACCGTCAGGTCGCCATAGGATTTCGTCACGCCGCGGATTTCCACGGTGCCGCCCTGGGGCAGGCTGCCGGCCCAGTCGCTGCCGTGCTGCTGCGCGCGCAGGATCGGCGAGGGCAGGGGGGCGGCGTCTGCGGATTTCGGCGGCGGGGTCAGGCTGACCAGCCCCAGCCTGGCAAAGATCACGCGGAAGGCGTTGGGGGGCAGGGTGCGCAGCGCGCCGCGCGCGTAATGCCGTTCGATGTGATACTGGATGACCGACAGGACCGACAGGATGATCAGATACCAGACCGTCGCGACCATCAGCAGCGGGATCACTTCAAGGTTGCGGCGATAGATGATCTGGACGGTATAGAACAGTTCCGGCAGCGCCAGCACATAGACCATCGAGGTGCCCTTGGCCAAACCGATGATCTCGTTGAAGGCGGTGGGGACGATCGACCGCATCGCCTGCGGCAGCACGATCCGGCGCGCCTGGTGGCCCTTGGGCAGGCCCAGGGCGGCGGCGGCCTCGTGCTGGCCCTGATCCACGGACAGGATTCCGCCCCGGATCACCTCGGCCGAAAACGCGCCCAGGTTCAGCGTCAGCCCCAGCACGGCGGCCAGGAAAGGCGTCATCAGCTGCGTGGTGTTATAGCTGAAGAAGGTGAAACCGGTGAAGGGCACGCCCAGCGAGACGGTCGCATACAGATAGCCCAGGTTGTTCAGGATCAGCAGCAGGACGATCAGCGGGATCGACCGGAACAGCCAGATGAACCCCCAGGCCAATCCCGCCAGCAGCGGCGAGGACGACACCCGCGCCAGGGCCAGCACCGTGCCCAAGGTGAACCCGAAGAAGGCGCCAAGCGCGGTCAGCAGCAGGGTGCGGCCCAGGCCCACCAGCACGGGTTCGGACAGGAACCATTGCGCAAAGATCGGCCAGCCCCAGCGGGGATTGGCCAGCAGCGAATACAGGATTCCCGCCAGCAGGACCGCCGCCACGGCGGTGCCGATGGCGCGGGCTCGGTGCCGGATCGGGATGACGCGCAGGCTGCCCAGGTCGGGGCGCGGCGGTGCGGCGGGGGCGTGAAGGTCGGTGGCGCTCATGACGCGGCTCCTGCAAGGGGTTGCGACCGGGCGGCCTTGGCGGCGGCGGTGGCCTGGGCCGCCGCCTCGAAGGATGCAGCGGGCTGTTTCAGGGGTGAGGTGCCGGGACGGCCCGCCTGCGCGCCGATATGCTTTTCAAAGGGCAATGTGGCATACAGTTCGGGCGGCAGGGCCGGGTCGAACAGCGGGCGATAGCCCAGCCCCAGATACAGGCCCTGCGCCTCGGGCTGGCGGAAGCCGGTGGTCAGATAGACGCGGGTATAGCCCAGCGTCGCCGCCTGGCGTTCCAGTTCCAGCACGATCCGCCGGGCCAGACCCTGCCTGCGCAGGTCGCCCCGCGTCCAGATGCGCTTGAATTCCGCCGTGTCCGCGTCCAACCGCATGAAGGCGCCGCCGCCGATGGTTTCGCCCCCGCGGATCAGCAGCAGGAAGGTGCCATGGGGCGCCGCGAAGGTTTCGGGCGGATAGCGGAACACCTCGTCCCGCGCGCCGCCCTGGCTGAACAGCGTGCCATAGCGTTGGTCATATTCGCGGATCAGATCCTCGACCAGCGGGCGGGCGCGCGGATCGGTCGGAGAGGTCACGACAAAGCTGTCAGTCATGCGGGGGTTCCGTTCAGAAAGCGTTCCGCCAGCGCAGCCCAAAGCGTCGCGGCGGGGGCGATGATGTCGTCGTTGAAGCGGTATTCGGGGCTGTGCAGCGGCGCCCCGTCACCATTGCCGACAAAGAAGAAGCTGCCGGGGCGGTGATGCAGGTAATGGGCGAAATCCTCGGACGCCGTGCGCGGCGCGAAATCGGCGATGACCGCATCCGCGCCCAGGGCCGCAATGGCCACATCGCGCACCAACCGGGTTTCGCGGGCGGTGTTGACGACGCTGGGAAAGCCTTCGATGACGGTCACCCGCGCCTGAGCCCCGAAACCGGCAGCGACCGACTGGAACAGCGCGGGCACCTTGCGCGTCAGCAGCGCGCGCGTCTCGGCGGCATAGCTGCGCAGGCTGAGATTCAGGTCCACCTGATCCGGGATCACGTTCGACGCCTGCCCGCCATGGATCGACCCCACGGTCACCACAGCCATGTCCAGCGGGTTCACGTTGCGCGAGACCACCGATTGCAGCGCGGTGATGGCATGGGCTGCGGCGACCACCGGATCGACGGCCAGATGCGGCTCGGCCCCGTGGCCGCCGCGCCCGACAAAGCGCGCCTCGATCCGGTCGATGGCGGCCATGGCCGGGCCCTCGACGAAGCCGAACCGGCCCGCGGGAACGCCCGGCCAATTGTGCAGCCCGAAGATCGCATCGACCGGATAGCGGTCGAACAGCCCGGCGTCGATCAGGGCCTTGGCGCCTGCGCCGATCTCCTCGGCCGGTTGAAAGATCAGCCGCAGCGTGCCGCGAAATCTGCGGCTGCGGGCCAGGTGACGCGCCGCCGCCAGCAGGATGACCGTGTGCCCGTCATGGCCGCAGGCGTGCATCACGCCGGGGACGGTGCTGGCAAAGGGCAGGCCGGTCGCCTCGTCGATGGGCAGGGCGTCGATGTCGGCGCGCAGGCCCAGCACCGGGCCGGGGTCGTTTTCCAGCGTGGCGATGACGCCGGTCTTGGTCAATTGTTCGACCCGATAGCCCCAGCGTTGCAGCAATCCGGTGATCCGCGCGGTGGTGGCGCGTTCGGCGAATGCCAGTTCCGGCCGGGCATGGAATTCCCGGCGCAGCGCCACGAAATCGGCGATGCTGTCGGCGATGGCCGCCGCTGTCGCGGAAGGTGGGCTGACAGCGATGTTCATGGATACTCCTGGCTTTCCTCGAATGGCAGCGGACAGCCAAGAGAATCGGGCGCCGCGCTAATCACTACAATATCGCTGTAGATTTTTCCGTAAATGAAACAGGTCGGTCTTTTTAGGCCGCCAGACGCGCGATATTTTCCGCCAGGACTGGTCGGGGAAACGGCTGATTTCTCTTGAGCCTCTGGAGATGCGGGATGAGGCAGCCGTGGCCGTTCAAGAGCATCATGTATCGGATGCTGGGGCTTCGCTGTGCAGGGGCTTCCGCCAGAGGCGCCAGCGAGCCGTCAAAACGGACAAGCGCCTCAAGTCGCGTCCCCCCCCGGTTGTTTTCCTTCAATAATCCGAGTTATGGAACTTATATAGAACTGACGGGACTTGCCACCGCGTTGATTCTCAGACGATGGCTATGCCGAGACACCGATCCGAACTCGCTCTCTCAGAAAGAACTCCTCCAGCTCTGTGCCGGCCTCGCCGCCAAGCGGCGCAAATGCCTCGGCTTCCGGACGCCTGCGGAGGTCTTCAAGGCCAACCTCCTCGGACGCGGCCACAGACGCGAGAAATTTCCCGACAACCAAAGTCGAATTCGGCTAGCGCGTCCCCCGTGCTCAAGGGGGCCTAAGCCAACCTACAGCACCCCCACGCGGCGGATGGCAGTGCGTGCCAGTGCGTCCAGCATGTATCCCAGGATACCGATCATCAGCACCACCGCCATCAGTTGGTCATAGGCCAGCCTGTCGCGGGTATCGAGGATGAAATAGCCAAGCCCTGCCTGCACGCCCAGCATCTCGCACGGGACCAGGACGATCCAGGTGATGCCGATGGCAAGCCGCAATCCGGTCAGCACCTGGGGCAGCACGCCCGGCAGGATGACGCGGCTGAGCGTTTCCCAGCGGGTGGCGGCAAGGCTTTTCGACAGCAGCAGCCATTGCGGGTCCAACTGCCGTACGCCTGCGGCGGTGTTCAGCAGGATCGGCCAGACGGCTGCGAAAGCCAGCAGGAAGTAGATCGGCGCGTCGCCGACACCGAAGACCATTACCGCGATCGGCATCCAGGACAGTGGAGAGATCATCCGCAGGAACTGGAAAGCGGGCGTGGTCGCAGCTTCGGCCAGGCGCGACGCGCCGATCAGCAGGCCCAGGGGCACGCCGACCGCCAGGGCGGCGGCAAGCCCGACAAGGACGCGCCGCAGGCTCTGCCCGATATGCAGCCACAGGTCGGGACCCGCCAGAAGCCCGGCCAGGGCGGGAAAGGTGCGCGTCGGCGAAAAGCGCCGCGCAAAGCTGCTGTCCCCGGCGATCACGTCGGTCGCGATCCACCAGGCCAGAAGCAGCAGCCCGATCCCCGCAAGCCCCAGCACCGCGCCCTGCGCCCTGATCCTCACGCCTGGACGACCTCGGACCGGGTCCAGCCCTCGGGCAGGCCGAAAGCGGGCAGCCCGCCGACCCGTTCGAGGGCCTTGCGCACGAAGCTGTCATCGACCAGATCCGTCGCGGCGAAGGCCGGGTCGAGGTCGCTCAGAAAGCCGCGCTCGCCCGCGACCTCGGTATCCTTCAGCATCCGCACCAGTTCTTCGGTATAGGACGGGAAGGGATAGGGCTGGAAGTCGATGCGCTTGTCCTTCCAGTCGGGATGCCGGATCGCGCCCGAGGCGACATAGCCCTGGGTATCGGCATCCGAGGGCGTCAGGACGCGGGCCAGGATCTCGGGGCTGTGGGGGGTGTATTTCTGCGGGTTGGCCGACGACAGAAGCTGCGCGGTCTCTGCCCGGTTGTCGCGCGTCCACAACTGCGCCTTGACCATCGCGTCGACGACCTTCTGCGACCATTCCGGCCTCTGGGCCAGATCCTGTTCCTGCATGAAGACCAGGCAGCAGGCGTGATCCTTCCAGACGTCGCCGGTAAAGCGCAGCACCTTGCCGATGCCGTTGATCTCGGCCGCCGCGTTGAAGGGTTCGGCCACGATATATCCGGCGATCTGGCCCGCCGCCAGCGCAGGCACCATGTCGGCGGGCGACATCAGCGACAGCGCGACCTCGTCAGCGGCAGGCGTGCCGGTGGTGACGATCTTCAACCCGTTCTCGCGCAGAAGGCGTTGGAGCACGACATTGTGGATCGAATACCAATAGGGGATCGCCACGGTCTTGCCGCCCAGATCCGCGATCGTGTCGATATCGTTCGCCGCCGTCAGCGCCGAACCCGAGGTATGGTTCCAGGCCACCACCTTGGCCGGGATCCGGCTGCCATAGCGCGCCCAGACGGTGATCGGAGACAGCAGATGGACGACATTCACCTGGCCTGCCAGGAAGGCCTCGACGATCTGGGACCAGCCGCGGAACATCACCGGCTTTTCGACGGCCAGCCCTTCGGCCTCGAAGAAGCCCTTGCCATGGGCCACCAGCAGGGGCGTGGCATCGGTGATCGGCAGATAACCGATCCTGACCGGCTCGTCGGGATCCTGGGCGCGGGCGGCGCGCGCGTTCAGGAAGGGCAGCGCCCCCGAGGCGGTCAGCAGCGCCGACAGGCGCATGATGTCGCGGCGGGAAAACAGGCTATCCTCGGTGGGCATGACGGGCTCCTTCAATGGCGTTTTGTTGCGCGGCGCAGCGTGGCGACGATGTCGATGCGGATGCGGCCAAGCTCGGCCAGGTCGTCTTCGCGCGGACGCGGCAGATCCAGATGCCATTCGCCGATCCGGCCCGCCGGGCTGCCGCCCAGCAGGATGACGCGATCCGACACCAGCAGCGCCTCGTCGATGTCATGGGTCACCAGCACGGCGGCGGTTCGGTAATCCGCCACGATCTTGACCAGCAGATCCTGCATCATGGCCCGCGTCACCTCGTCCAGGGCGCCGAAGGGTTCGTCCAGCAGCAGCACTTGCGGTTGGCGGGCCAGGCAGCGGGCCAGGGCCGCGCGCTGCGCCATGCCGCCGGACAGCGCCGCGGGGCGCAGGTGGCGCGCATGATCCAGCCCGACCTCGGCAATGGCGCGGTCGATCCGGGTCCGGCGTTCGTCGGGCGGCAGGTGCGGCTGGCGCCTGAAATCCAGCCCGAAGGCGACATTGCGTTCCAGATCCAGCCAGGGCAGCAGGCCGGGCTGCTGGAAGGCCATGGCCAGGCGGGGATGGACGCCCGCCAGGGGGGCGCCCTCCATCTCGATCCGGCCGGCGTCGGGCGGTTGCAGCCCGGCCAGCACGCGCAACAGGCTGGACTTGCCGACTCCGCTGGGCCCCAGGACCGAGACGATCTCTCCGGGCGCAAGCTCCAGGTCGAATCCTTCCAGAACCGGCGCGACGGCACCGGGATAGCGCAATGTCACGCCTGCGGCGCGCAGCACGGGACGAGCCTCGGAAAGGGTCATGCGGCCTTGCCCGCGGCGTCCAGGATCGTGCGCAGTTGCACCGTGCTGGGGGTGATGATCGGCACGAAGGCCGCCTCGCGCCAGCGCCGGGCAAAACCCTTGCCGGGACCGTCCAGATAGCAGCGTCCGCCGCCCGCCTGCAATTCCAGGGCCACGGCCTCGAACACGATTTCGGACAGGGCAATGCGCAGTTCGAACAGGGCGGCGGGCCGTGCGACGAAGCCGCCCGAATCCAGGCCCGCCTTCAGCGACGCGACGATCTTGTCCAGCCGCGCGCCAAGCGCCGCGATGGGGGCCGCCAGAACGCCCCGTCCCGCTCCTCCGGCGCCGCCGGCCTCGGCCAGGGACCGGCGGGCAAGGCCGATGGCCATCCCGCATTGCAGGGCGATGAAGGTGGGGCGCACGCCCGGCAGCCATTCGGGGGCATTGGCGGCGATGATCCGGTCGCGGCCGATCCGAACGCCCTCGATCCGCAGCGACGCGGTATCCGAGGACCGCATCCCCATCAGCGCCAGATCCGCGCTTCTGTGAACGCCGGGATCGTCATGGGCAAGCGCCACGATCATCGCGGGCCCGCCATCGGCCGGGTCGGCGGCGGCGGCGGCGACAAAGCCCTGCCCGCGCAGGTTGGTGACCCAGGGAAGCGCGCCGTCGACGACCAGAGCTTCGCCTTCGGGGCGAACGGTCATCTGCAACGGCTCCAGGCCCGCCAGGAATTTCATGACGTTCGACAGGCCCGAAGCGCCAGCGACCCGCCCGGCCAGAAGGTCGGGCAACAGGCGGTCCCGCAGGACATGGTTCGGGGTCCGGGCCAGGAATTCGACAAAGCAGCGATGGCCCCACAGGACGAAGGCCGCAGCCAGCGATTCCTGCGCCACCGCCGCGACCGCCCGGACGGCATCCATGACGGTGCCGCCGCTGCCGCCCAGGGCCTGGGGCACGCCGATCCGGGCCAGCCCCGCCTGCGCCAGACGCGGCAGCAGATCGGTTGCCGGAATCCGACCCTGGTCGATCCCGTCGGCCGAGCCTGCAAGCCATTCAGCCAGATCGTCAGGCAGCGCAAAGGTCATTGCGCCGAAACCTCGGGCCGCCATTCATAGGCGGACAGTTCCGGGTTCAACTCGGGCCGGCCGAGATTGTTGGCAAAGTTGCACAGCGTCGCCAGGCTGACGCCCAGAACGACCTCCAGCGCGGCCTGGTCGTCAAACCCGGCCTTTTTGAAGGCGGTCAGTTCGGCATCCGTGACGTTCCCGCGCGAGGCGATGACGGCCTTGGTGAACGCTGCCACCGCGCCCAGCCGGGCGTCCGCCACCGCCTCCAGGGCGCGCAAAGCACTGATCGTCGCCTGGTCGAGCTGCGCCTTCTTGTCGGCGATCGCGCTGTGGCCCGCCACGCAAAAGCCGCAGCCATGGGTCGCCGCAGCGGTGATCTGCACGGCTTCGCGTTCGGCCAGCGTCAGCGAGGCACGTCCGTTGATGGCCGATACGGTCTGATAGGTTTCCAGGGCCACCGGCGCATTGGCCAGAAGGCGCACGAGGTTCGGAAGAAAACCGTTGTTCTTCTGCGCCGCCTCCAGCCGAGGCCGTGCTTCGGCGGGGGCATCTTCAAGTGTGCGCAACGGGAGACGAGACATGGCGAGCCTTTCCTGTTCCTGCATCCACAGGCGTTTGCGCCGGACCATAAGAGAGCCGACCGCAGCATACAATGAACCATGCCTTCTTCTTTCTTTTGCGACAGTGGGGTTTGTTTCTCCTGCATCAGCGCCAGATAGAAGAATTTTCCAGCAGGCTGTCTTTTCCTGCCTCTCTGACTCGAAAGCGACTAAGCAGATGAGCAAGCGCCGCCATCGTTGTTCGAATTGCAGCACCCGCTTGTCCAGCAAGGAGAAGATCGCCCAGACCCAGTCGTGCCGATCCGCACCTCGACGCGCCTTCCCTTTTGCAAATTGTTCTGCACGGAGCCTCTGGACGTTCGGCGCAGAGAGGGCTAGCGTGTCGCAACACTATCCGTTGGGGCGTCCCGTCGCGGGGCTGAGAGGTGCAATGCGCGCCGACCCATCGAACCTGATCCGGGTCATGCCGGCGGAGGGAACGGATAGGCGGACGCCCGGCGCCTTGCCGTATCCCGTCTGCCGCCGCCCTCCCCTTACGGCCCGACATGCCGAAGGAGGGGCCGATGACACCGACCGTCTTGACCATCGCGGGATCCGACAGCGGCGGAGGCGCGGGGATCCAGGCCGATCTGAAGACCGTCTCGGCGCTTGGCTGCTATGGCGCCAGTGCGATCACGGCGGTGACCGCGCAGAACACGCGCGGCGTCGCGGCCGTCCATCCGGTCCCGCCGGATCTGATCCGCGCGCAGATCGACGCGGTGCTGGACGACATCCAGGTCCATGCCATCAAGATCGGCATGGTCGGATCGGCGGCCGGGATCGCGGCGGTCGCCGCGTCGTTGCGTGACTGCCCGATTCCCATCGTGCTGGATCCGGTGATGGTGGCCAAGTCGGGCGACGTGCTGATGCCGGACAACGCCGTCGGCGCCCTGATCCGCGACCTGCTGCCCTTGGCGCGGGTGCTGACGCCGAACCTGCCCGAGGCCGCGCGGCTTCTGGGCGCCGATCCGGCCCGCGACGATGCCGGGGCCGTGGCCCAGGCCGCCGGCCTGCGCGCGCTTGGTCCGCGCCATGTGCTGATGAAGGGCGGCCATGCGGCGGGCGCGGATTGCACCGACCTTCTGGCCGGGCCCGAGGGCGTGGTGCGCTTTTCCTCGCCCCGGATCGGCACCCGGAACACGCATGGCACGGGATGCACCTTGTCTTCGGCCATCGCGGCGGGGCTGGCGCAGGGGCTGACGGTCGCCGAAGCGGTGGGCCGCGCGCACGACTGGCTGCACCGCGCGATCCTGGCCGCCGACGGCCTGGCGGTGGGCGGCGGCAACGGGCCGGTGCATCATTTCCACGCGCTCTGGCCGTGCCGGGCCGAGGCGGCGGCATGAGCGTCACCGTCATCGGTGGGGGCGTGATGGGCCTTTGCATCGCCACCGAGTTGAACGCGCGCGGCATCCCGGCCGCGATCCTGGACAGGGCGCCCGGCCCGCAGGCCTGTTCCTGGTGGGCGGGCGGGATGCTGGCCCCCTGGTGCGAGGGCGAAAGCGCCGAACCGGCGGTGGTGCGCCACGGGCTGGGGGCCGCCGACTGGTGGCGGGACCAGGGCGTGCCGGTCACGCGGAACGGCACGCTGGTCGTCAGCCCGGCGCGCGATACGGGCGCGCTGGCGCGCTTTGCCCGGCGCAGCCAGGGCCACCGGATGCTGGACGCCCAGGGCATCGCCGCATTGGAACCCGACCTCGGCACCCGCTTCGACCGCGCGCTGTTCTTCGATTCAGAAGCGCATCTGGCCCCGCGCGAAGCCCTGGCGATCCTGTCGGAACGCCTGGCCCGGACCCAGGCGGCGACCGGCCAGGTCATCGACTGCCGGGGCCTGTCGGCCCGCGACGCGCTAGGCGATTTGCGCGGTGTGCGGGGCGAGATGGTGGTGATCCGCTGCCCCGAGATCGCGCTGTCCCGCCCCGTCCGGCTGCTGCATCCCCGGATGCCGCTCTATGTCGTGCCGCGTGGCGACGGGGTGTTCATGCTGGGCGCGACGATGCTGGAAAGCGACCGGCGCGGCCCGCCCACCGCGCGGGCGGTGCTGGAACTGCTGTCGGCGGCCTTCGCCCTGCACCCCGCCTTTGCCGAGGCCGAGGTGCTGGAACTGGGCGCGGACGCGCGCCCGGCCTTTCCCGACAACCTGCCCCGCATCCGCCGCGTAGGGGGCGTCATCCACGCCAACGGCCTTTACCGCCACGGCTTCCTGCTGGCCCCGGCGGTCGCCCGCATGGTGGCCGACCACCTTCAACACCAGACCAGACCGGAGTTCATGGATGCGGATCACGATTAACGGCACCCCGCGCGATGTCGCGGCAACCACCCTGGCGGGCGCCCTGGCCGAGGCGGACCTGACCGGCCGCATCGCCACCGCGCTGAACGGCAGTTTCGTGCCTGCCGCCCTGCGCGAGACGACGCCCCTGCGCGACGGCGACGCCATCGAGGCCCTGGCGCCGATGCAGGGGGGCTGAGCGATGCCGGTCTTCTATGGCACCGAAATCGACAGCTCGCTGATGCTGGGCACGGCGGGCTATCCCTCGCCCCGGATCCTGGCCGATGCCTTTGCGCGGTCGGGCGCGGGCATCGCCACCGTGTCCCTGCGGCGCGAGGCCGGGGGCGGGCAGGATTTCTGGGCGCTGATCCGATCGTTGGGGGTGGGTTTGCTGCCCAATACCGCCGGCTGCCACAGCGCACGCGAGGCCGTCACCACCGCGCAGATGGCCCGAGAGGTCTTTGCCACCGACTGGATCAAGCTGGAGGTGATCGGCCATGCCGACACGCTGCAACCCGATGTCTTCGAACTGGTCGAGGCCGCGCGGATCCTGGCCTCGGACGGCTTCAAGGTATTCCCCTATTGCACCGAGGATCTGACGGTCTGCGACCGGCTGCTGGCGGCGGGCTGTCAGGTGCTGATGCCCTGGGGCGCGCCCATCGGATCCGGGCTGGGGCTGAACAATCCGCACGGGCTGCGGGCATTGCGCGCGGCCTTTCCCGATGTGCCGCTGGTCGTCGATGCCGGGATCGGCCTGCCCAGCCACGCCGCGGCGGCGATGGAGATGGGCTATGACGCGATCCTGCTGAACAGCGCCGTGGCCCGCGCGGGCGATCCCGTGGCGATGGCCGCCGCCATGGCGGACGCCATCCGCGCCGGGCGCGCCGCCTGGTTGGCCGATCCGATGGAGCGGACGGACATGGCCATCCCCTCGACTCCGGTGATCGGGCGGGCCTTCCTGTGAGCCTGCCGCGTTTCTATCCGATCTTCGACAGCGCGGACTGGATCGCCCGCGCCCTGCCCTTGGGCGTGCGGCTGGTGCAGTTGCGCATCAAGGACCGCCCTGACGACGCCCTGCGGATCGAGATCGCCCGCGCCCGCGATCTGTGCCGCCGGCGGGGCGCGATCCTGGTCGTCAACGATCACTGGCGCCTGGCGATCGAACTGGGCTGCGATTTCCTGCATCTGGGGCAAGAGGATCTGGACGGGGCCGATCTGCCCGCCATCCGCGCGGCGGGGCTGCGGCTGGGCGTCTCGACCCATGACACGGCGGAACTGGATCGCGCCCTGGCCTGCAAGCCCGATTACGTGGCGCTCGGCCCGGTCTGGCCGACGATCCTGAAGCCGATGAAATGGCACCAGCAGGGGGTCGAGAAGCTGACCGAATGGAAGGCGCGGATCGGCGGCATCCCCCTTTGCGCCATCGGCGGGCTGACGCCGGACCGGGCGAGGCTGGCCTTCGCGGCGGGTGCGGATCTGGTGGCCGCCGTGACCGACATCACCCTGAACCCCGATCCTTCGGCGCGGATCCGCGAATGGCTGGAGACCGCCCCATGAGATATGCCCGCCAGACCGTCCTGCCCCAGATCGGCGACGCGGGCCAAGCCCGGCTGGCCGCCGCGCATGTGCTGGTGGTCGGCGCCGGCGCCCTGGGGATCCCAGTGCTGCACTATCTGACCGGCGCGGGCGTGGGCCGCATCACCCTGGTCGACCCCGACCGGGTCGAAACCTCGAACCTGCACCGCCAGCCGATCTATGGCCGCCATGTCGGCGAACCCAAGGCGCAGGCCGCGGCCCTGGAAATGGCCGTGCTGAACCCGGACACCGCCGTCGTTCCGGTGGTCGCGCGGCTGGATCCGGCCAACGCGCCCGATCTGGCGGCGCAGGCCGACCTGGTTCTGGACTGCGCCGACAGCTTTGCCGCAACCTATGCGCTGTCGGACGCCTGCCTTGCGGCCGGACGCCCGCTGATCGCCGCATCCGTGTTGCGGATCGAGGGTTTCGCCGGCGGCTTCTGCGGCGGCGCGCCCTCGGTCCGGGCGGTGTTTCCCGACCTGCCCTTGCAGGCGGGCAGTTGCGCGACGGCGGGCGTGATGGGGCCGATGGCGGGCCTGATCGGCGCGCTTCAGGCGCAGATGGCGATGGCGGTTCTGCTGGGGCTTGATCCCTCGCCCCTGGGCCAGGTGATCCGCTTCGACGGTCTGCGCCCGGCCAGTTTCCGCTTCGACGGCGCGCCCGAACCCAAGACCGGCCACCGCTTCATCGCCGCCAGCCAGATCCGCCCCGACGATCTGGCAATCGACCTGCGGGGCCCGGACGAGGCCCTGCTGCCCTTCGTGCCCCAGGCGCTGCGCCAGCCGGACACGCTGCGCCCGGCCCAGGGCCAGCGCGTCGTCTTCGCCTGCCGGTCCGGCCTGCGCGCCTGGGCCGCTGCCGACCGCCTGCGCCAGCATTGGCCGGGCGACATTGCCCTGATCGCCCTTGGAGACCCCGCATGAGAGCCCTTGCCCTGCCCCTCGCCCTGCTGGCCGCCAGCCCGGCCGCCGCCCAGGATCTGTCGCTGATGCTGGACTGGTTCGTGAATCCCGACCACGCCCCGATCATCGTCGCGCAGGAACTGGGCTTCTTCGCCGAAGCCGGGCTGACCGTGGACATCACCGCGCCCGCCGATCCCTCGGATCCGCCGCGGATGCTGGCCTCGGGCCAGGTGGACCTGGCGGTCGGATACCAGCCGCAACTGCATCTTCAGGTCCACGAGGGGCTGCCCCTGACCCGCATCGCCACCCTTGTCGCCACGCCGCTGAACTGCCTGACGGTGATTGCCGACGGGCCGGTGCAATCGGTCGCGGATCTGAAGGGCCGCAAGGTCGGCTATTCCGTGCCGGGGATGGAAACGGCGCTGATGGGTGCGATGCTGGACCGTGCGGGCCTGACGCTGGACGACGTGGAACTGGTCAATGTCGGCTGGTCGCTGTCGCCCGCGCTGATGACCGGCCAGGTGGACGCCACCCTGGGCGGCTTCCGCAATTTCGAGATGACCCAGATGCGGCTGGAAGGCGCCGAGGGCCGCTGCCTGTTCGTCGAGGAACAGGGCATCCCCGCCTATGACGAGCTGATCTTGCTGGCCAATCCCGAAACCATGGACCCGGACGCGACCGCCCGCTTCGTGGCCGCGATGGAACGGGGCGCGCATTACATCCTGAACCATCCCGACCAGGCCTGGCGGGTTTTCCGCGACGCCCATCCCGATCTGGACGACGAATTGAACCGCCAGGCCTGGGCCGCCACCCTGCCGCGTTTTTCCCAAAGCCCCGGCGCGGTCGATCACGGCCGCTATGCCCGGTTCGAGGCCTTCCTGCGCGACGCAGGCCTGATCGACGGGGTGCTGCCCGTCAGTGCGCTGGCGAGGGATCCGGGCGCATGAGCTATGGCCTGTGCTTTTCCCGCTGGCGGGCGGGCGCGCCGGATTGGGACGCCTATGTTCGCGCGCCCTTCGTCGCGGCCCTGGCCGATGGCAGCCTGCCGCGCGGGGCCTTCCTGACCTATCTGGCGCAGGATTACCTGTTCCTGATCCATTTCGCCCGCGCCTGGTCGCTGGCGGTCACCAAGGCCGGCTCCCTGGCCGAGATGCGCGCCTGTTCCGCCACCGTTCACGCCCTGCTGGAAACCGAGACGCGGCTGCATGTCGCGCTGTGCGGCCGGGCCGGGATCACCGAGGATGCCCTGGCTTCCGCCGTCGAGGCGCCGCAGAACCTGGCCTATACGCGCTATGTGCTCGAGGCGGGCTATAGCGGCGATTTCCTGGACCTTCTCGCTGCCCTGGCCCCCTGCGTCCTGGGCTATGGAGAGATCGGCGCGCGGCTTCTGGCCGAACCCCATGCACCCGATTACGCGGACTGGATTGCCACCTATGGCGGCGCCGGCTATCAGGCGCTGTGCCATGACACCGCCGCCCTGATCGACGGCGCGGTGCAGTGCCGCCTGGGGCTGGACGCCCCTTCGCTGCCCCGCTGGGTCCAGTTGCAGGGCCACTTCTCCACCGCGACCCGGCTGGAGGCGCAGTTCTGGACGGTGGCGGGGTGATCCGCTGCCTCATGGGCGTCCTGCTGGCCTGGCAGCTGGCTGTCTGGGCCTTCCAGATCCCGCGCTTCCTGCTGCCCGGACCGCTGGCCGTGGGCCGCGCCATGCTGGACGCCCCCGGTCTGCTGGCCCGCGCCGCCCTGACCACCCTGTCCGAGATCGCGGCGGGCTTTGTCATCGGCGCGGGGCTGGGGATCCTGCTGGCGCTGCTGACGGGGCTGCTGCCCGGCCTTCGCCGGACGCTGACGCCCGTGATGACCTTCAGCCAGACGGTCCCGATCTTCGCCTTCGCGCCCCTGCTGACGCTGTGGCTGGGCTATGGCGTCGCGCCCAAGATCGCGATTGTCGCGCTGATGGTGTTCTTTCCCGTCGCCTCGGCCTTTGGCGACGGGCTGGCACGCACCCCCAAGGTCTTTCGCGAACTGGCCGAGAGCATGGGCGCGACGCCGCTGGAATCTCTGCGGATCGTGCGCATTCCCGCCGCCTTGCCGGACCTGGCAAGCGGGCTGCGGATCGCCGCCGTCTATGCCCCGGCGGCGGCCATCGTCGGCGAATGGGTCGGCGGGTCGCGAGGCCTTGGCGCGGTGATGATCCAGGCCAGCGGCCGCATGAAGATCGACCAGACGTTCGCGGCCCTTGCCACCACGATCCTGATTGCCGTCCTGTTCAAGGCGGCCGTGTCACACCTGGCCCTGCGGCTGGAACAGCATACGGCAGGATCGGAAGCCGCCCGATGACCAAGACAACCGGGCATCATCGAAGCGTTTCCAGCCAGGATGTTCCGGCCGCTCTGATCAGCCGGACGCGGACAGGGGCGGAATGCCCAGGTCGGGATAGCGTGCAAGGATGGCCCGATAATCGTCCTGCATCTGCGCAATAAGCCATTCCCGCACCGCATCGACCACGGCCCGATCGGTATGGCGATTGCGCTGAATGATGCAGCATTCACGATCGGTAACGTGGCAGGGCGATTGCCTTTCGGCGACCAGCTGTCCTTCGCGCAGCCAATGGCTGATGACGTTCAGCCAGCCCCAGCAGACCCCCTGCCCCAGAAGCGCCGCCTGGACCACGATCGCATAGTCGCTGAACATCAGCGTCGTCGCCCTTTCCGCATCCAGGGGATCACCGACACCGGGCGGCTGGCCCGCCGAGAGACGGATGATCGTGCCCTCGTGCGGCGCATCGGCGACGGGATAGCTGCGCGCCCGAACCGGCAGCAGAACCTCGGGCATGATGGGAAAGACGCGATGGCCCGCGACAGGCCCCGAGACGAATCGCATCCCCAGATCGACATCGTTCACCGGCCCGGTAAGCGGTCCGGTGATCAACTGGAAACGCAGGTCGACCGAGGGGAAGGCCGCCTTGAACTGCGGCATGTGCGGCATCAGCCAATGGGTGGTGAAGGCCGTCGAAACCGATATCGTCACCACGTCCGCGTCGCGGCTGCGCGCCTCGATTTCGGTCAAGGTGTCGTCGATCAGATTCATGGCCCGGCTGGTCGATTCGAACAGCCTCTGGCCGTCTTCGGTCAGCGTGACGCCATTGCCGCTGCGGCGGAACAGCGTCGATCCGATATGCACCTCCAGCCGCTGCATCATGCGGCTGACGGCGGCAGGCGTCACATTCAACTCCTCGGCCGCACGAGAGAAATTCCTCAGCCTGCCCGCCGCTTCGAAAGCAAACAGCGCGTTCATGGACGGCAGGTGGCGTCGTGGACTGTTCATTACATAATGTAATACCAGTGACGATTTTTTTTCAATTGCCGCCAAGCGGGTTTTTTTGCAGGCTGTTTGAAACGGGGCGAATACAGCCCTGACAACCCAGACAGGAAGAACGCGGTCAACGATCATCGTCGCTTTACGATGGGATGCTTTTACATTCCAACAGAAGGTGGCCGGTCGTGCGCGTGGAACAAGGAGCCTCATGGACGCCTCTTCGCATCCGCACCAGGTCGGCGTGACGATCCGCAATGCCGTCAAGCGATACGGCAGCTTCAACGCGCTGAACGATGTCAGCCTCGACGTGGCGCCCGGCGAGTTCCTGTCGATCCTTGGCCCGTCCGGGTCGGGCAAGACCACGCTTCTGGGGCTGCTGGGCGGGTTCGTGCAACCCACCTCGGGCAGCATCCACCTTGGCGCGACCGACATCACCCACATGCCGCCGCACAAGCGCGACATCGGCATCGTGTTCCAGAACTATGCGCTGTTCCCGCACATGACCGTCGGGCAGAACATCACCTTCCCGCTGCGTGCCCGGCACATGCCAAAGGCCGACTGGCCCGCCCGGCTGGAAGCCGCGCTCGCCATGGTCGAACTTTCGGGCTATGCGGATCGGTCCATCGCGGCCTTGTCGGGCGGTCAGCGCCAGCGGGTCGCGCTGGCGCGCGCCATGATCTTCGAGCCGCGCCTGATCCTGATGGACGAACCGCTTTCGGCGCTGGACAAGCAGCTTCGCGAAACAATGCAGCTTGAACTGAAGGATCTGCACGCCAAGCTGGGCGCGACCATCATCTATGTCACCCATGACCAGCGTGAGGCGCTGACCATGTCGGACAGGATCGCGGTGATGAAGGACGGCAAGCTGGTCCAGGTCGACAGCCCCCGCACGTTGCACGATCGCCCTGCAAACGCATTTGTCGCCAGTTTCATCGGCGAGGCGATGCTGCTGCCGGTCGCACGACAGGATGCAGGGATACTGACCCTGTCCGGCAAGGCGCTGCGATCCGCCCATGCCATCCCGGCGGGCAAGGATCTGTTCCTGACCGTGCATTCCGAAAAGCTGACGCTGGCCGGACCCTCTACCGCGCCCGAGGCGAACCTGCTGCCCGGCACGGTCAGTTCCACCGTCTATCAAGGCGAAAGCGTGCGCATCTTCGTCACGCTGGATGGCGGCCACGCGGTCAGCCTGCGCCTGCCCTCGAACCATTCGGGCTGGCAGATCATGCCGGAACGCGGCCAGGCGGTGACGCTGGCGCTGCATCCCGACGACACCATCGTCGTGCCGCAAGCGGCCTGACACATAGTTTCACTGCAACTGACAGGACCAATGATATGAAACTCACCGATTTCAAGGTGCTGACCTTTGACGTCGTCGGCACGTTGATCGACTTCGAAACCGGCGTGCTCAACGCGATCCGCGAACTGGGCGGACCCAAGGCCGCCGCCGCCAGCGATTACGAGATCTTCGAGCCCTATCTGCGCGGTCGCGACAAGTTCTATGGCCGGTCGTCCTTTGCGTTCCGCGACGTGTACCTGTCGATCGCCGCCGAAACCGGCTACGACAGTTCCGAGGCGACGGCCAACGCCTTCCAGCTTTCGGTCCTGCGCTGGCCCGCCTTCGCGGATTCGGTCGAGGCGCTGGCCCGTCTGCGCAAGAACTTTCGTCTTGTCGCCATGACGAATGCCGACCGCACGGCCTTCACGGCCTATGAACATACGCTGGGTCGCCCCTTCCACGACGCCGTGACCTGCGACGAGACCGGCTATGCCAAGCCCGCGCCGGAATTCTTCGCCTACAACAAGGGGCGCCAGTCGGCCTTCGGCTTCAAGCAGTCGGAAATCCTGCATGTCGCGCAAAGCCAGCACCATGACATCGGCATCGCGCGTGAACTTGGCTACACGACCTGCTGGATCCAGCGTCGCGCGGGACAGGAAGGCTTCGGTGCCTCGCCCGTTCCCAAGGCCGTGACCACGCCGGATTACCACTTCACGACGTTGAAGGAACTGGCCGACGCCGTGGACGCGGAACTGGCAGCACAGCACGTCGGAAAGGCCGCCGCCTGATGAACGCGCTTCCCCCGCTGCCGCAGAGCCGGTCGTTGTGGCGAGACACGGCCGGGCCCGCGCCCGACGCGCAACCCCTGCGGGGCGATACGCAAGCCGATATCGCCATTGTCGGCGGGGGATATACAGGATTGTCCACGGCCCGTGCGCTTGCCGCGTTGGGCGTGGACGTCATCGTGCTGGAGGCCAACCGCATCGGCTGGGGGGCATCCGGGCGCAACGGCGGGGTCGTTTCGGGAAAGTTCCGGCTGGGCTTTGCCGAGATGGCCCGCCGGTGGGACATCGGCACCGCTCGGCGGATGCACGACATCGGCAACGAGGCCATCGCCAATATCGCCGCCCTGCTGTCCCATTACGGCATTGAGGCTGACTGGCGCGAAAGCGGATCGCTGCGTTGCGCCCACAGCCTGGCGACGCTGGACAGCTTGCGGGCGGAATGCGCCTGGCTGCGGGACAGCCTAGGCGATCATGCGGTGTCCATGCTGGACGCCGACGGAATGCGGGCCGAAACCGGGTCGGGCGATTTCCTGGGCGGGCTTCTGAACGAACATGGCGGCGTCATCCATCCGCTGAAATTCGTTCGAGGGCTGACGGCGGGCCTGCGCCGTGACGGGGTGCGGATCCATGACGAAAGCCCTGTCACCGCGATCGAGCGCACCAGGGACGGCCTGCGCCTGCTGACGCCGCAGGGGCAGGTCAGCGCCGGTCAGGCGGTGCTGGCGACAAACGGGTATTCCGACCTGACGCCCGCGACCGATCCGGTCCGCCGCCGGGTGGTGCCGTTCCGGTCGGCCATGATCGCCACCCAGCCGCTGACCGGCACACCGGGCGAGGGATTGCTGTCCCAGGGGCGCAGCTATACCGAGACCCGGCGCATGATGCGCTGGTTCCGCAAGTCCGGGAACCGGCTGCTGTATGGCGGGCGGGGCGCCTTCGGCAAGACCGACAGCGCGTCGGCCTTCGCGGCGCTGGAGCAGGCCATGCGAAAGCAGTTCCCGCAGCTTGACGGGATTCAGGTCACGCACCGCTGGTCGGGTCTTGTCGCGATGACGATGGACAGCCTGCCCCACATGGGTCGCCTGGACGACCGGATGGTCTATGCGATGGGCTACAACGGCACCGGGGTCGCACTGGCCAGCTATATGGGCCGCCATGTCGCGGCCCTGGCCACGGGCCAGCCCACGGATGCCGGGCTGATCGGGACGCTGCCGCTGAACCCGGTCCCCTTCTACCCCGCGCGAGAGGTGGGCGTCCGGCTGGTCGCAGGCTGGTACCAGTTCCTCGACGCGATCGGCAAGTGAACGACAACAACAACGAACAGACAGGAAGGTATGACGATGAAGACCATGTTCTCGACAACCGCGCTTTGCACCATGACCCTGTTCCTTGGGACAGCGGCCATGGCGCAGGAAATCACCTTCGTTTCGCAAGGGGGCGCCTATCAGGAGGCCCAGACCAAGGCGATCCTGGAACCGGCCAGCGAACTGACCGGCATCGCCGTCCGGCAGGACAGCTCGCCGGACGCATGGCCGCAACTCCGCACGCAGATCGAGACCGGAAAACCCATCTGGGACGTGATCGACACGCCCACCAAAGACTGCATCCGCGGCGGCGAACAAGGCATGATCGAGCCGCTGGACCTGTCCGTGATGCCCTCGGTCGCCGCCATGCCTGCGGAGCTGCGCGACGAATTCTCGGTCGCCTATGAGTTCTATTCCAGCGTCCTGGCCTACAGCACCGAAGCCTTCGGCGACGGCGAGGCGCCACAGTCCTGGGCGGATTTCTGGGATGTCGAGAAATTCCCCGGCACCCGTGCGTTGCGCAACCATCCGCTTGCCACGCTGGAAGCCGCGCTGATGGCCGATGGGGTCGCGCCCGCCGACATGTATCCGCTGGACGTGGACCGCGCCTTCGCCAAGCTTGAGGAGATCAAGCCCCACATCACCGTCTGGTGGACATCGGGCGCGCAGTCGGCCCAGCTTCTGGCGGATGGCGAGGTGGATATGACCATGGCCTGGAACGGACGCGTCAGCGCCGTGATGGACGAAGGCGCCCCGGTCGATTTCACCTACAACCAGGGGATCCTTCAATATACCTCGCTTTGCGTGCTGAAGGGCGCGCCGAACCTTGCCGACGCGATGAAGTTCATCGAAGCCGCCATGTCGCCCGAGATCCAGGCGAACTTCCCCGAATACATCGACTATGGGCCGGGCAACCCGGCCGCCTATGACACCGGCAAGATCAGCCCCGAGCGCGCGGCAGAGCTGCCGAACTCGCCCCAGAACGCGCCGCTTCAGGTTCTGAACTCGGCCGCGTGGTGGAGCTCGCCCGAGGGCGAGGCCGCGCAGGAACGCTGGGCCTCCTTTGTCCAGCAGTGATGCCGCAGGGGGCCGTGCGATGGTGCGGCCCCGACGCCCCGTTCCAGCCGCCGACGGACCCATGACCCACACACTGACCCCCGAGGAGCGCCGCGAACGCCGCCTGATCCTTGCGCTGCTGACGCCGGCGCTGGCCGTCGTCGGCGTGCTGCTGATCGCGCCGCTGATCTGGATGGGCTGGCAGTCCTTCCAGGGACCGGACGGCTTCTCGCTGATGCATTATCAGCGTTTCCTGACGGACAGCGTCTATCTGTCGTCGTTCATCCAGACCTTCCGCATCGCCTTCGTGGTCACTCTGGCCGCGCTGTTGATCGGCTATCCAATCGCCTATGTCGCGGCAAAATCCGAAGGCATCTGGCCCCCGATCATCCTGGGGATGGTCCTGGTGCCCTTCTGGACCAGCGTGCTGGTGCGGGCCTATGCCTGGCTGATCCTGCTGCAACGGCGCGGCATCGTGAACAGCGCGCTGCAAGACCTGGGGCTGATCGACCGGCCGCTGCTGCTGGTCAACAACGAATTCGGCACCACGATGGCGACATTGCACATCCTGCTGCCGTTCATGGTCCTGCCCCTTTACGCCGCCATGAAGAAGATCCCCGCCGAGCTGGAAACCGCCGGCGCCAGCCTGGGCGGCAACGGGTGGCTGGTGTTCCGCAGCATCTACCTGCCCCTGTCGTTGCCCGGCGTGATTGCCGGATCGGTGCTGGTCTTCGTGCTGACCCTGGGCTTCTATATCACGCCCGAACTGCTGGGGGGCGGGCGAACCTTCCTGGTCTCGATGCTCGTGTCCCGCAACATCGAGCTTTACAACGAATGGGGCGCGGCCTCGTCCATCTCGGTCGTGCTGCTGCTGGTCGTCTTCGCGATCTTCCGGCTGGCCAGCATGCTGATCCCGTTCGAGCGCATCATGGGGACGAAGTAAGCCATGCAGAACCAGACCGGATCGCCCCTTCTCGTCCGCGCCTTCGTGCTGATCGCCCTTTTGTGGCTGATCATCCCGGTGCTGATCGTCATTCCGATGTCGTTTTCCAGCGCCCGGTTCCTGGCATTTCCGCCGCCCGGCTGGTCGCTACGCTGGTATCAGGCCTTCCTGGGCAGCCCGGAATGGATGGCCGCCGCGCGCACCAGCCTGATCGTGGCCGTGGCCGCGTCGTTGATCGCGACGGTGATCGGCACCGCTGCCGCCTATGCCCTGAACATGTCCCAGTCAAAGCTTGTCCGCAGCCTGCAGGTCGTGCTGCTGCTGCCCTTGGTCGTGCCGGTGGTGATAACGGCCGTCGGCGTCTTTCTGGTCTATGCCAAGGTCGGACTGATCGCCACGATGACCGGGCTTGTGCTGGCGAACGTGATGCTGGGCATGCCCTATGTCATCACCTCGGTTCTTGTGGGCCTGCGAAAGTTCGACCCGACACAGGAAATGGTTGCCCGCAGCCTTGGCATGAACCGCTGGCGCGCGTTCTTTACGGTTGTTCTGCCGCAGATCCGGCCATCGGTCGTCACCGGCACGTTGTTCGCCTTCATCTCGGCGCTGGATGAGACGATCGTGGCGCTGTTCATCTCGGGCGGCGAGAACCAGACCCTGACCAAGCGCATGTTCACCGCCCTGCGGGACGAGATCGACCCGACCATCGCCGCCATTTCGACCTTGCTTACCGGCGTGTCTTTCATCCTGGTCCTGCTGGTCGCCGCCAACGCACGGACGCGCAAATGAAGACCGACATCCTGATCCTTGGCGGAGGATCCGCAGGCTGCGTGATGGCCGCGCGGCTTTCCGAGCAGCCCGGCCTGACCGTCACGCTGGTCGAGGCAGGTCGCGACCTGTTGCCCGATGTCCCGCCCGAGATCGCCTCGCGCTATCCGGGCCGCGCCTATCTGGACGGGCGCAACATCTAGCAGGGATTGCAGGCGCGATACGGCGAAGGCCCCCCGCGCCGTTATGAACAGGCGCGCATCCTGGGCGGCGGCTCTGCGATCAACGCGCTGCTGTCGAACCGGGGGTCGCCTGCGGATTACGACGAATGGGCGGCGCTTGGGGCGGCGGGCTGGGCTTGGGACGATGTGCTGCCCTGGTTCCGCCGGATCGAGACAGACCGCGATTTCGACGGTCCCCTGCATGGCAAGGACGGTCCGCTGAAGATCCGGCGGCCGGACGCCGCCGCCCTGTCGCCCTTCGTCGCACGGGTAAGAGAGGTGCTGGCCGGGCAAGGCCATCCGGTCCGCGCCGACCAGAACGGCGAATGGCTGGACGGCACCTTTCCCAGTGCGGTCGGTCAATCGGATGCGGGGACAAGGCAGCCCACTTCGCTGACCTGGCTGACGGCTGCCGTCCGCGCACGGCCGAACCTTCGCATCCTGACGGGCCATCAGGCGATGCGCCTGATCCTTGACGGGCGGCGCGTGACGGGGGCGGACATCGCGGGCCCGTCCGGTGCGGTCCAGCGCATCGCGGCGGCGCGCACGGTCCTGTCGATGGGCGCGATCCACAGCCCCGCCATGCTGCTTCGGTCGGGCATCGGGCCGGCCGGCGGCCTGCGCGCCGCCGGAATCGCGCCGGTCCATGATCTTCCAGGCGTCGGCGCGAACCTGATGGAACATCCCTCGATCGCCATCGGTGCCTATCTGCCCCCCGCCCTGCGGGTGCGCGACGAAGACGAGCATCATGAACAGGGGGTGTGGCGGTGGTCCTCGGGTCTGCCGGGAATCCCCGCGGGGGACATGCACGGATCGATCCTGTCGCGGTCGGGCTGGCATTCGGTCGGCCGGCGGATCGGTTCGATCTTCTTCTGGGTCAACAAATCCTATTCGCGCGGGCGTGTCACACTGACCCACCCGAACGACGCGCCCCGGATCGATTTCGCCATGCTGTCCGATCGCCGCGATCTGGACCGACTCAAGCAGGCGCTGCGCATGGGCGCGGCCGCGCTGACCGACCCGCGCCTTTCGGATTGCGGGCCTGTCTTTCCGACCAGCTATACGCCCCGCGTGGCGCGCGTGGCTGCGCCCGGACGCTGGAACGCGATCCAGCGCGGCACCTTGTCGGCGGCTCTGGATGCGGCGGGTCCGCTGCGCGCGGCGCTGATCCACGGCCTGGTCACGCAAGGCGTGACGCTGCGCGCGCTGCTGGCGGACGATGCGGCGCTGGAAGCCTTCGTCCAGGCCAATGTCGGTGGGACGTGGCACGCCTCGGGCACCTGCCGAATGGGCGCGGGCGGCGATCTCTGGGCGGGCACGGGACCGGATGGCGCGGTTCGCGGCGTGACCGGGTTAAGTATCGCCGATGCTTCGGTCATGCCGTCCATCCCTTGCGCCAATACCAACCTGCCGACAATCATGGTCGCTGAACGCATTGCGGCGATGATCGCATCCGCCCTGCGGCAGGCCGAAGGATCAGGGGACATGCCGTCTGAACGATGCTGAATCACCAGGGGAGAGCGCGGCCGTCATGGACAGGCCATCGCCACCCACAAGATTGCCCTTGCCCAATGGCGCATGGGCCCGCGAAGGAAACATGATGACCTGTCTGAAAAAGATCGACCACGATCCTGCCTCGCCGCCCGAAAGCAGCAAGGCGTTGCCCGGCCGCCTGATCGCGGGCGATCCGTCCTATCTGACCTGGGCCTTGGATCGATCGCGCGAAGGGGCAACCGACGGTCCTGTCCGAACCGGCATATGGGAAGCCACGCCGGGCGAGACGGTATCGATCAAGGGCGACAGCTTCGAATTCTGCCATATCCTGTCGGGCAGGATCGAACTGACCGAGGATGGCCAGGCCCCCGTGACCTTCCGGGGCGGCGACAGCTTCATCATGAAGCCAGGCTTCAGGGGCGTGTGGAAGACCCTTGAAACCGTGCGCAAGATCTATGTCATCGTCGGATAGCGCCGCGCCCGTCTTCCTGCTGCTGTCCACCCCGGATCGAGCCAGGGCCTTCGCCCGTGCCTTTGCCGAACACCTGCCAGGCATCCGGCTGGCGACCGATCCCGGCGCCGTGGATCCCGCGCAAGTGCGTTATCTGATGGCATGGGAATTCCCGGACGATATCGCGGCGCGCTGGCCTCATCTTGATCTGATCTTCTCGACCGGGGCCGGCATCGACCAGCTTCTGAGCCGCAGGCTGCCAGCCGGGGCGCGCCTTGTCCGCATGATCGAGCCTGGCAACACCGCGATGGTTCGCGACTATGTGGTGATGGCGGTGCTTGCCTTGCATCGCGATCTGCACGGCTACCGCCGACAGCAAGCGCAAGAGGTCTGGCAGGCGCGGCAGATCCTCTGGCCCGACCAGCGGCGCGTCGGCATCATGGGCCTGGGCGAACTGGGCCGGGCCTCGCTCGCCGCCCTGCATCCCTTCGGCTTCCAGCTCGCGGGCTGGAGCCGCTCGCCCAAGGACATCGAGGGGGTAGAGTGCCATCACGGGCCGGATGGGCTGCGCCCCTTCCTGTCGCGGACCGACATTCTTGTCTGCTTGCTGCCCCTTACCCCAGACACGCGCGGCATCCTGAACGACGACCTGTTCGCCGCCCTTCCGCCTGCGGCCTGTCTGGTGCAGGTCGGACGGGGCGGCCATCTGGATCAGGCGGCCCTGCTGCGGGCCTTGGATGCAGGGCGGCTTTCGGCGGCGTTCCTGGATGTGACCGATCCAGAGCCGCTGCCACCCGGCGATCCGCTCTGGCATCATCCCGGCATCACCATCACCCCCCATGTCGCAGGCCATACCCGCGCCGAAACCTCGGCCATGGCGACGGTGGCGAACTTGCGGCGCTTTCTGACCGGAAAGCCCCTGGACGGCATGGTCGATCCCCGTCGCGGTTACTGAGGCCCTACCCCGCCACCTTTGCCAGGGCCTTGTCGATGGCGTCGGTGATGCGGTCGATGTCGTCCTGGGTGGCGATCAGGGCGGGGGACAGGCACAGGGTGTTGTTCAGCCCCGGCAAGCTGCGGTTGGTGGCGCCGATGATCACGCCCTGGGCCAGGCACTCGGCCACCACCGCCTGGACGCGCTTCTCGTCCAGAGGCTCCTTCGTGGCCCGGTCGGCCACAAGCTCGGCCCCGCAGAACAGCCCCTTGCCGCGCACATCGCCGATCGCCGGATGCTTCTCTTGCAGCGCGCGCAGGTTTTCCAGCACGCGGTCTCCCATCGCCACGGTGTTTTCCAGCAGGCTCTCGTCCTCGATGATGCGCATGTTCTCCAGCGCCGCCACCGGACCCGCCGTGCAGCCGCCGAAGGTCGAGATGTCGCGGAAATAGCCCATCGGGTCGGACGCGTCGTCTTTGAACATCTCGAACACCGCCTCGGTCGTGACCGTGCAGCTGATCGCCGCATAGCCCGAGGCCACCCCCTTGGCCATGGTCACGATGTCGGGCTGGACCCCGTAATGCTGGTAGCCGAACCAGGTGCCGGTGCGGCCCAGGCCGCAGACCACCTCGTCGACGATAAGAAGAACGCCGTGCCTGCGGCAGATCTCCTGAACGCGCGGCCAATAGCCCTCGGGCGGCACGATCACGCCGCCGCCCGCGGTGATCGGCTCCAGCACGATGGCGCCCACGGTGTCGGGGCCTTCGCGCAGGATCGCCTCCTCGATGGCATCCGCCGCGCGTTCGCCATAGTTCGAAACGTCCCATTGCGCGCGGTATTCCAGGCAATGCGGCACCCGCACGAAGCCGTCGGGATAGGGACCATACTGCGCCGCCCGCTGGTCCTGGCCGGATGTCGCCAGCGTGCCGATGGTGGTGCCGTGATAGTCGCGGTCGCGATAGAGGATCTTCCATTTCCGCCCGCCATGCTGGCGCGCGGCGATCTGGCGGACCATCTTGTAGGCCTTCTCATTGGCCTCGGACCCCGAGTTCGAGTAATAGACGCGGGCCATCCCCGGCATCTTCTGGATGAGCTTCTCGGCGAACAGCGCCGCCGGGACATTGCCCGCCGCGCCCGCGTAGTAGTTCAGCTTCACCAACTGGTCGCGGATCGCATCGGCGATGGAGGTGCGCCCGTAGCCGACGTTGACGGTCCACACGCCGCCCGACACCCCGTCCAGGTATTCCCGCCCGGTCGTGTCCCACAGCCGCATCCCCTTGCCCTCGACGAACACCCGAGGATCGGCCGTCTCATAGGGCTTGTGCTGGCTCAGGTGGTGCCAGACATGCGCACGGTCGGCGGCAACAACGTGGGAAAGGTCGTTCTGGTTCAGGTCAAGGGACATCGGGAAGGCTCCTGAAGGGTCGCGCAGGCAGACCTGAACGACGGAACTGTGGCGGCATGTGCCGGATTGTCGCCAGGCTGTAGCACCCATGCAACGGTGATTTTATGGATAAACCAGGTTGTTGATTTTGCTGTAATCGCCCAAGCTCCGCTTCGGATAGGAAGCACAAGAGCAATGGCCAGAGATCACGACGACAAGGAAGACCGGCTGGTCGCGATGCGGCTGCGAATCGTGCGAAAGTCGAAAGGGCTGTCGCAACGCGAACTTGCACGACGCGCGGGTGTCGGCAGCGGCACCATCTCGCAGATCGAGTCGATGTCGCTGAAGCCTTCCGTGTCCGTTCTCAAGCGGATCCTGGATGGGGTGCCCATGGACCTTGCCACGTTCTTCAGCTTCGAACTGACCATGGATCAGGACCGGGTGTTTCGCCGCGGCGAGCATGTGAACATCGGTGCGCCGGGCATCAAATATCTTCTGCTTGCGGCACAGCGCCCCGGACGAAACATTCAGATGCTGCACGAATATTACGAGCCGTCCACCAGTTCCGGCCGGCATGTCCTGTCCCACGCCGGAGAGGAATGCGGCATCGTCATCAGCGGCACGCTGGAGGTGACGATCGGCGACGAGGTTCATGTCCTGAACGCAGGGGATGGTTACTATTTCAGCAGTTCGCTTCCCCACCGGTTCCGAAACACCGGAACCTCTGTCTGCGAGGTCGTCAGCGCCTGCACGCCGCCCAGTTTTTAGATCGCGCTCGCAACAGCGGCGCAAACTGCAAGACATGCCGCGGTCAGTCGATCACCGCTCCTGGGTTCATCAGCCCTTGTGGATCCAACGCCCGCTTGATCGCCCGCATGACCGCCAGTTCCGCCGGATCGCGGCAGGCCGCCAGCCAGTCGCGCTTGATCCGGCCGACCCCGTGCTCGGCCGTGACGCTGCCACGGTAGGCGCGGACCACATCATAGACCGCTTCGGAAATCAGCCTTGCCGCCTTGTCGGATCCGTCATGGGCGACCAGCAAGTGCACGTTTCCGTCCCTCAGGTGGCCGACCTTGATCACCCGACCCGCCTGGGGCAAGAGGATCAGCGCCGCATCGCAGGCCGCGCAGAAGCGGCCAAGATGGCAGAGCGAAACCGACAGATCAAAGCTGATATGCGGACCCATGGGGGCATCGACATCGCCCACGGCTTCGCGCAAGGCCCAGAGCCTTCGCTCATCCTCTTGTGAGCGTGCAAGAATGCCGTCCTGGACCAGGCCGCGTTCCAACAATTCGCCCAGCCAATCGTCGAAGCCGTCCAGCTGCGCCGCATCGCGTCCCCGCAGTTCCACAAGCACGCAAAAACCCCGCTGGCCGGGAAACGGATCGCTTGCCAAACGCCAGGTCCGGCATATGGCATCCATGTAGTCCGGCCACATGCCCTCAAAGGCGCTGAGCCGTTCGCCGAAGCGGATACGGGCCTGTGCAAGGCATTCCAGCGCAGCCGCATGATCCTCCACCATAAGCAGCGCCACTGCCGAGAGAGGTTCATGCGGGCAGAGCCGAAGCATGATCCTGGTTATGATGCCAAGCGTGCCCTCTGAGCCGATGAAGGGCTGGCAGAGATCGTAGCCTGCGTTGTCCTTGGCCAGACCACCCATGCGCGACAGGATCGTGCCATCTGCCAGCACGACTTCCAGGCCGATCACGTGGCGGCGTGTCATGCCATGGCGCAGGACGCGGATGCCCCCTGCATTGGTCGCCACAGTGCCGCCGATGCTGGCGGTGCCGCGGGCGCCAATATCGACAGGGTAATCCAGCCCCTGCCTCTGGGCCTCTTCCTGGATCTGTTGCAGGGGCGTCCCGGCCCAGGCAGTCAGCGTCATGGCATCGCGGTCCAGAGCAACGACCCCCCGCATCCGCTCGACCGAGATCACGACCGAACCCGCCGGGGGAACCGCGCCCGCCGACAATCCGGTTCGGCCGCCCTGAGGCACCATGGCAAGACCCGCCGCCGCGCAGATGGCAACGGCTTCTGCGGTCTGTTCGGTCGAAGCGGGGCGCAGCACCGCCAAGGGACGGTCTGCGCCAGGGCCCGCTGCATCCGCCGCATAGCGGACCAAGTCCGCCGCATCGCGCAGCACCCCTGCCTTTCCCAGCAACGTTTCCAGTAACGAGATGGCTTGGCCAGTCATCGTGTTCCTGTCAGCTTGCACCGCACCCTGCCCCGCTTATGATGACCACGTTATTGGAACGAGACGTGAAAGGCTTTCCATGGTCGCAAGCTCGGTTCTTGCCCGCATGTCCGGCCTGCGTCATTTCGTCGAGGTCGCCCAACAGAAGTCCTTTCGTGCCGCCGCCGATCGCCTGAACATCGCCCCCTCTGCCGTCAGCAAGCAGATCCGCAACCTCGAAGAGCATCTGGGGGTCGAACTGTTCCTGCGCGACCGGGGTCGTGCGGGGCTGGAACTGACCGAGGCAGGCCAGATCCTTCTTTACCGCTGTGCATCCGTGATGAACGAACTGGCGATCGCACGGGACGAGATGAACGAACTGAAAGGCTTGCAGCGCGGGCACCTGCGGCTTGGCGTGAACGAGGTCATCGCCTCGGACCTTTTGCCGGGAATTCTGCGCGACCTGCATCGGAACTTTCCGCATCTGCAATATACGATCATCGTCGAGAACACCCCCGCGATCGTGAAGCGCCTGCATGAAGGCGACGTCGATATCGGCTTGGGCTACAACTTCCCGTCCTCTCCCGATCTGGAGGTTCTGGCCGTCCTGCATCGCAATACCTATCTGATTACCGGGCTCGACCACCCGCTTGCCCAGCGGCGGAAGGTTCGTCTGGAAGAGATTGCGGGCGAGAAGTTCATCCTTCCCGACAGTTCGGTGTCGCTGCACCACCTGATCCAGGATGCCCTTGTCCGCGCCAGAGTGGACGTGCGCGTGATCATGCACACGAACTCTTTCACGCTTCTGCGGCAGATGGTGCAGGAGGGCCTGGGTGTCAGCATGGTCATCGGACGTTTTCTGCAAACCAAACGCGAGCAACTGGCCTTCATCGGCGTGGACAGCCCCGGCTTTACCCACAAGCCGCTGTCCTGCTGCCGGGCGGCGGGGCGCACGCCCACCAGTTCCTCGATCGCCTTTGCGGCCTCGATCAAGGCGCTGTTTGCGCAGTACGGGGGCGAAACGCTTCAACGCGGCGACAGGGGTGAGCGGTTGTAGTTCTTGCAGATCAGATAGCGCGCCGGACTGCGCCCCAGGGCACCGAACCATTGCGGCACATGCGGCCCCATCCAGATCGCGTCGCCCGCAGTGACGGGATACCAGTCCCGATCCAACCTGTAGACCCCGCCGCCGTCGAGCATCAGCAGGCCATGTTCCATGAAATGCGTCTCGACATAGGCCAGCGAGGCGCCTGGCTGAAAGTTCATGATGTTGAACTCGAAGTCGAAGCTGGAATCCTCGGGCAGCATCTTCTGCACGACCAAACGATCGTCACCGCGCAGCGGTCGGCCCGCGATCTTCTTCAGGCTGCCATGAACAGGGTTCGGCAAGGGTCCGCGCGGCAGGAACCGCCATTCGAAGACAACCGCTTTCGCTCCTGCCGTAAAGTGCAGACCGCCACCCAGGCCAGGCGGCTGAAAGCAAAAGTCCTCGGGCGACAGGACCGTGCCGTCGGTCAGGCGGGCATGGCCCTCGAGACAGAACAGGAAGCGCGCGATGCCCTTGGCGGGGGGTTGGGCCTCGCAAGCCTCCGCGCAACGCACGATCCCCATGGCCAGCTGCGCCCCCAGATCGGGCGAGATCAGCCAGGCCAGCTCCGCGCCAGGCCAATCCGGCTGTGTGATCCATTCATGGCTTTCCGGTGTCAGCAATGCGTGGCGCGGCTTGATGTCGGATCGGGTCGCACCGAATGCAGCCAGGTGGTTCATGGTCATGTCCCTGCATCGGGCGCATGGCCCGCAAAATGTAAGATCAGCCCTCGCAACAGCGCGGCGCGGCGTCCCAGCGGTCCGACAAGCACATGTTCGTTGGGCGAATGCCAGTCACCCCCAATGGCGCCCAAGCCGTCAAGCGTTGGAATCCCCGCCGCAGACGTGAAGTTGCCGTCGCTTCCCCCGCCCGAGCGTGTCTCCAGCAGCGGCAGGCCAAGGCCCGCATTGATCTGTTGCGCGGTCCGGAACATCGCAATCGTGCCGCTGCTCCGGGCCAGGCAGGGCTTCTCGATTTCCCCGGATACCGTGACCCAGACATCGCCGTCATGCGGCCGATAAGCCATGATCGCCGCCTCGACCCGCTGCCCATCAGCATCGTCGGCAAAGCGCACGTCGATGTCGCAACTGGCGCGACCGGCAACGACATTGGGTTCGGTCCCACCGGAAATTCGGCCTATGTTGACGGTCGTGCCCCGGTCCAGATCGGTCATGGCGTCAAGGACCAGAACGGCCCGTGCCAGTTCGGAGACAGCGCTTCGCCCATCCTGGAAGGCCGAGCCGGCATGCGCCTCGCGTCCCGTAAAATCCAGGCGGTACTTTGCGCGCCCCTTGCGGAAGGTGATCGCCTCGTCGCCGCGAGCGGGTTCGGGGATCAGGGCCGCGCCGTGGCGCCGCGCCTCTTCCGCGATCAGCATCGAGGATGTGGGCGATCCGATTTCCTCGTCGCTGTTCCAGATCATCGTGACCGGCCCCGGCAGCGGCAGGCCTTCACGGACAAGACTGGCAATGGCCGCCAAGGCCAGGAAGCCGCCCCCCTTCATGTCGGCGATCCCTGGGCCATACTGACGATCCCCCTCGCGCCGGATTGCCACCGCGCCGGGCGGGCAGACGGTGTCGATATGGCTGGTCACAAGCACCCCCGGTCCCGGTCCACCCGCAAAGCGCGCAATCAGGTGCTCGCCCATACCCTCGCGGGCCGGAATGCGTTCGAGCCGAGGTCCAAGGGGGCGCAGGTCGGTCTCGATCAGGTCGATCAGGCGGGCGATGCCCTCGATGTCTCCGGTGGGGGTGTCGATCTCGACCCAACGCATCAGGCCGTTCAGAAGTGTTTCGCTGTCAAATCCTGTCATTTCTCAACTCAGACTGTCGGCATAGTCGCGCCAGATCGAGGGTTCCAGATTCAACTGGCTTTCCGACGGATAGTGCTGCTGCCAGTGCGCCGCGATCTCGGTTCCTGTGGCTGCCCAGACACCGGGGTGTTCCATGGCCTCGGTCAGGAAGCTGGCCAGATTGTCCAGCCGATGCGCCCAGCCGGACCGTGCGGGCGAGACGCACAGGTTGAAGTATCGTCCGCGCCGATACTGGGCACCGAACTCGGCGTGCCAGTTGCGCAGCAGCGCGTCCGGTCGCTCCAGTCCCGTGCCTTCTCGCGGAAACATCAGGAAGAACGTGTCATCGAAGTGGTAATAATAGGGCAAGGCCAGAAGGCTCTGGCCACGGCTGGCATCGGTCACCCACCAATAGGGCGCATCGTCGGCCATACCGTTGCCATAATAGGTATAGCCCGCCTGGCGCAGCAGCCGGACTGTGTCATCCGTTACTGTTCCGGTGGCGAAGGCATCGTCGGGACGTGGCAGGGCAAACCAGCCTTTCGGTGCGGCACTGGTGATGCGCGTCAGGATTTCCGTCGCCTTGCCGATAAGCGCGGCTTCCTGACCGGGCTGCATCAAGGACGGATCCTCGCCGATCAGGCCCTGTGCGGCGATCTCGTGGCCAGCCTCGGCGACCTGCCGGATGCGCGGCGCGAAGGCCTCGGCGACCAGGGCGGGGACGGCGAATGTGGCGCGAATGTTCAGACGGGCAAACAGGCTCAGGAACGCATCCAGCCCCTCGTGCATCCCGAAATGCCATGTCGGATAGGCCAGATCCTTTTTCGTGATCCCCTTGCCCGCTGCGGCGGGGTTCAGGTTGACGGTCAGACCCAAGGCCATCTGCTGACCAAGGGGCCAGCTGATTTCGTGGTCGCGAATCCCCACCTCATCGCTGGTGGTATAGTTGTCCTTCCAAGGCATCGCGTCATCCCTCGATCTTGTGCAGGGGGTAATGGGTCAGGATGTGGTGCGCGACCTCGGCGCAGGTCGGAAACCACACGCCCGGCAGGGTCTTCATCCGCTGGATCAGCCGCTCCAGCATGTCGACCCGCAGGGCATGACCCGAGACGAAGGGATGCAGCAGGAAATTCACATAGCCGCCGCGCCGGTATTCCTGCTCGAAGGTTTGCCACCAGATGTCGAAGACCTCGTCCACATCCATGATCCTCTGCGCCTGGTTGGGCGTGGCAAGCCAGCCGAAGCTGAAGAACATCGCGTCATCCAGGGCGTAATGGAACGGCAGTTGCAGGATGGGGTTCGCGCCTTCCTCGTCGTATTCGTAAAGCGGCATCCGGCTGGCGGAGGTGAACGAGTTGTAGAGCACGCCCTTGTTCCGCAGCAGCGCCTGCGTGTGGCTGGACCGCGTGCCGATCACCGGCTGTCCAGAAATCCCGGACAAGGCGGCCAGGGTGCGCGACAGATGCGCCTCCTCGATCACCGGATCGGTTGCCACATCATGTTCCCACATGTGGTCGGCCAATTCATGTCCGGCCGCGACGGCGCGATGCAGCGCCTTCGGATAAAGTTCGCAGATCCGGCCCGGCGTAAAGACCGTAACCTTGACATCCTGTCCGTCGAACATGTCGAGGATGCGCCATATCCCCACCCGGCCGCCGAATTCGCCCTTGGCGCGCTGGCCCCAAGGTTCGTTGAGCAGCCGCCGCAACAGCATCGCGTCGAAATCCAAGGTGAAGTTCACCGCGCATCTGACGCCTTCGGGCCAGGCCAGATCCGGAATGGGAACGCGCCGTCCGGGTTGGCAGCGCGCGGTTTGCAGCAGGTCGGCATAATCGGGGTCGATGAAGTTCAAGATGTCAGCCTTCGATAATGGTCTGCGGGCGCAGGCCGGCGCCGAACAAAAGAGCGGTCTCGGCGGCGCGCAGCCCGGCAATGACGGGATTGACAACCGGCACGCCCACGGCCCGCGACAAATTTTGCGCAAGTCCCGGCGCGAACGACATGGCAAGGCAACCCAGCACCAGCACTTCGGCACCGGCGGCCACGCAGCCGCGTGCCTGATCGACGATGGCAGGCAGGTGGCGGTCGGGATCGGCAATCAGCGCAGCGACTGATCCTCCGACACGGACCTCGGATAGAAACATCGGCTCGGCGCCCATGCCCCTGATGCGCCGCCGCAGTCCGGGCGGTGTCGGGTCCGACGACAGGACCGAGAACCGCTCACCCAGTTGCAGGGCTGCCAGAATGCCCGCCTCGCCCGGTCCGATGACCGGCAGGCCCGAGATCTCGGACAAAGCCTCGACGCCCGGGTCGCTGAAGCAGCCGATGACAACGGCCTGATGCCCCGAGGCGGTCCAGGTTCTTGCAGCATCGGCAAGATGGGGCACGACCATGGCGATGTCGCTGGCCTTTTCGATGGCAGGCGGCCCGTTCTGGGGCGAGGCGATCCCGACATCGCAGCCCGGAGCCCAGGCTTGCAGCATCGCCAGGCGCCGCGCCACTTCGGCCTGCCCTGCGGTGCGGTGCAGGGGGCTGACAAGCTGGTAAAGCAGCCGGGGCCGACCGGCCAAATCGTCCGTCATTGGTCTTCCTTTCGGGTCGGTTGGGGCAAGCGCGTCAGAAGGCCCGCTGCAGGCCGACAAGGCGTTGCACCAGCACCACACCCACAAGAGACAGCAGGATCGACAGTGTCGCCGCCGCGGCCGCCGTGGGCTTGAATTCGTAGGTCAGAAAGTCGAACAGCGCGAGAGGCAGGGTGTTTCCGCCAATCGGCTTCAACAGCAGCGAGATCGTGTAAAGATCAAAGCTGTTGATGAAGGCGAAGATCGCGCCCATCGCCACCCCCGGCATGACCAGCGGCAGGATCACCAGCCTGAAAGTCTGCCAGCCGGTCGCACCCATGCTGGAAGAGGCTTCCTCAAGGGACGGGGGCACCTGCCGCAGGGCGGCCGTGATCGAGACATAGGCATAGGGAAAGGCCATCAGGATATGGCCGAACTGCAGCCCCAGAACGGTCTTGCCCAATCCGATCTTGTAAAGGAAGAACAGCAGGCCGACGGCCGTCAGCAGTTCCGGCACCAGCAGCGGCAAGGTCATGCCCAGATGGAACCAGCCGGCCATGCGGCCCGCCATCGCCTGCCCCGCCAAGGCCGCCATCACCGCTATGACCGTCGTCACGACCGCAGTGATCGCAGCAACGCGCAACGACATCAGCAGCCCATCGACCAGATCCTTGCGCGACAGGAACTCTTGATACCACTGCAACGAAAAGCCCTGCGGCGGAAACTCGATCATCAGGCCCGAGGTGAAGGACGCACCGACGATCGTGACCAGCGGCATCAGCAGGAACACGTAAAGCGCCACGATCAGCAGGGAAAAGCCAAGCCCGACACTGCGGCCGCTTCCAAAGGTTGCACCTGCCGCGCTCATGCCTTGGCCCTTTCCATCAGCTTCGAGGTCAGCATCGTGAATGTCACCACCACGATCACCGTCGAGACCGACAGGGTGATTGCCAGCGCCGAACCGAAGGGCCACTGGAATGTCCCGGTCAATTCGCCCACGATCAGCGTCGGCATCACGCTGACCATCTGCCCGCCAAGCAGCGCCGGCGTCACATAGGCCGCGACGGCCAGGACATAGACCAGGATCATGCCCGGCTGGATGCCCGGAAAGCTGAGCGGCAGGATGATGTCGCGGAAGACCTGCATCCGGCTCGCCCCCATCGAGGCCGAGGCTTCGGTCAGGCTTTCGGGGATATTGCGCAGGGCATTGTTGATCGGCAGCACCATGAAAGGCACAAAGACATGCACCAGCGCCAGGACCACCAGCCCCTGCGTGAACAAAAGCCGCAGCGGACGTTCGATGATGCCCAGGGCCATCAGCGTCTCGTTCAGCGGGCCGTTCAGGGCGGTGACGATCATCCAGCCGAAATTGCGCACCAGGACGCCGGTCATCAGGGGCGAGACGATGCAGGCGTAAAGCAGGACGGCCTTCAGCCCGCGCGCCCGAGACAGATGCCAAGCGATCGGAAAGCTGACGATCAGGCACAGCACCGTCACCAGCCCTGCGGTCAGCAACGAACGCGCCAGCACGCCCCAATAATAACCATCCCCCAGAATGCGGGTGTAATGCATTCCGGTATAATCGGGGCCGAACGGCTCGCTCGTGCCGGGCGTGCGAAAGCTCATCTCGATCATGTTCGTGATCGGCAGGATCATGAATACGAAGATCAGAACGATGGCCGGCACCGACAGCAGCAGTCGCAGGCGGGTCTTGGCGGTCATGGCGCCACCTCGGGCATCAGCCAGGCTTGTGCGCGATCCATCACGACCGCCGCCGCGTCGCCGACATGGACAGGCGTATTGGGCGCCGCCGTCAGCTTCAGCGTCCCGCCATCGGGCAGTGCGATCTCGCACAGCTGCGAGGCACCCACGAAGGCACACTTGACGATACGTCCGTTGAAATCCGCCGCCTCGTCCGGGGCGGCCAGACGCAATGTCTCGGGGCGGACCAGCAGTTCCGCGCGACCGTTCAGGCCCTGGACGCCAGCCACTGTCAGCACGGTGCCGCCTGCCTCGATCCGGTATTGTCCCGAACCCTGTTCCGCGACCGACTGACAGGCCAGGAAATTGGCCTCGCCGGTGAAATCCGCCACATAGCGTTCGACCGGCTTTTGATAGATTTCGCGCGGCGTGGCGAACTGGGCAACGCGACCTGCTTTCATGACAGCCACCATGTCGGACATGGCCATCGCTTCGGACTGGTCATGGGTCACATAGAAGGCCGTGATCCCCGACTGCTGCTGCAGGTCGCGGATCAGCCACCGCACCTCGTCTCGCAACCGCGCATCCAGGTTCGCCAGAGGCTCGTCCAGAAGCAGAAGACGCGGCTTCATCACCAGTGCCCGCGCCAAGGCGACCCGCTGCTGTTGCCCGCCCGAGATTTGGCGTGGCAGACGGTCTTCCAGTCCATTGAGTCGAACCAGATCGACCGCTTCCCCGACGCGCCGCGCCATGTCGGGCTTGGGGCATTTCTGCAACCTCAGCCCGTAGCCGATGTTCTCGGCCACCGTCATGTGCGGAAACAGAGCATAGTTCTGAAAGACCACACCGAAGCCGCGACGGTTCGAAGGCAGCTTCAGGATGCTTTCACCATCCAGCGTGATGTCCCCGCCTTCAGGGTCCAGAAATCCCGCCAGACAGCGAAGGGTGGTGCTCTTGCCGCAGCCCGAAGGCCCCAAGAGCGTCACCAGCTGCCCTGATTCTGCACGAAGCGTCACATCGTCCAGGGCGACGAAGTCATGATAGCGCTTGTGCAGCTTTATTGCCTCGACCGTCGCCATGGTTCAGATCGTCCGTTCCCAAAGGTCGTTCAGCTTGCCGGAAACGGCGTTTGCATCATCCCAGTCAAAGCGGATCGCCTGCGTCACCTGATCGGCACTCAACGGCCATTTCGCCACCGATTCGGGCAGTTTTACGGTCTTGTTCGTCGGCGCGATCAGCCAGTTCTCGGCCATCCACAGCTGGATTTCGGGGCTGAGGACGAAGTTCACATATTCCAGTCCCAGTGCCTTGTCGGGATGGTGCGCGAACACGCTGAACGAGTGATCAAATACCAGCATTCCCTCCTCGGGGATGACATAGTCGACCGGAACGCCCTGATCCTGCATGGCCTTCACCTCGCCCACATCCAGCGGCGCAACGGCAACCTGGCCCTGCATCATCAAGGGCGTGAGCTGCGAGGAATAGCCGATCTGCGGGAAGGGCGAGAGTTCCTTGAACTTGGCGACGGCGGTTTCCGCATCGTCGCGGCCCGAGCCGAAATGTTCGCCCGCCCACAGGGCCATCATGACGCCAGCCGAATTGGTGATCTTGTAAAGCCCGAGCTGGCCCCGGAAGCGTTCGTGCCACAGGTCCGCCCAACCGCGCGGCGGCTCGGTGACCAGATCGGTGCGATAGGCCAGGATCAGCGGCGCCAGCATCCCGGTCAGTCCGGTATGTCCCTTGAGCTTCGCGGGTTCGATCAGGTCGGCCATGTTCGGAACCTTCTCGGGGGTCAGCTCCTCGAAATAGCCTTCGTTGCGAATCATCGCGGTGTAGCGTTCGTTCAACATCACCGACGCGAAAGGCGGATTCTGCGGACCCGCCGCGCGAAAATTCGCGATCCACGAGGTACCAAGCCCGATGTCCAGTTCGACGGGACGGCCAATCTGTTCTGCAAACTTCGGGATGACATGCTGGCGCCAGTCGTTTTCCCAACGTCCGCCAAACATGTTGACGATGAAGGGATTGTTCTGCGCAAAAGCTGGCACCCCCAGTGCGGCAAGCGCCGATGCGCCCGCACTTGCCTGCAGGAAATTGCGTCGCGACAGTTTCATCTTTTTCTCCTGTTGGTCGTGTTTTCGTTTGATTGGCGTTCCACACCCCCAGGGGGGTGAGAGCGTGATCGGAATCACATCTCGATCTTGTCGGCGTCCAGGCGCAGGTCGATCAGGACGGGATCGCTCGATTCCTTGACCAGCGCGGCGGCCCTTGCCAGGCTGTCCGCATCGGACACCCTCTGCGCGCGAAGTCCCATCGCGGCCGCAACGGCGGCGAAATCGGGCGGATCGATCATCGAAACGGCGACATCCATGCCACGGCTGGCCAGTTGGACATGTTCCGCGCCATAGCTGCCGTCGTTGCAGACGATGATGACCGTATTGGCATTCTGACGCTTCAGGGTGGCCAATTCACCCAAACCGGACAGCAGGAAACCTCCGTCGCCCGCGACAAGCACCGTCTTGCGGCCGTCGGCCGCTGTCGCGGCGCCGACCAGTTGACCCAAGCCGCAGCCGATCCCGCCAAAATGGCAGGTATAGACCAGGTTGAGCGGGTTGTTCACAGGCAGATTCCGCCAGGCCGTGGTCACGAAGCGACCCAGATCCGCCACAAGCACACGATCTTCGGGCAATGCCTGGTGCAACCTGCGCAAGGCCCAAGCCATGTCGACCGTGCCGGGGGCTGTCACCCCTGCCGCAGGAAGGACCGCGAAGTTGCGGGCCTCTGCTTCAAGCGCGGCGCGCAGATCCTCGTCCGTCGCCCCCGATCCGGGAATTTCGGCCATGTCCAGCAATTTGACGATTGCATTGGCAGTCAGCGCCGGGTCGCCGATCAATTGCAGATCGGGGCGGTCCATCCTGAAATTTTCCTGAATGTCGGGCAGGATCTGGATGACGCGCTTGCCCTGCAAATAGGCGCCATTTTCCGTCGTGTGCTTGCTGAGACTGGCACCGAATGCCAGAATGCAATCGGATTTCATGATCGCGTCGATGGCGGCCGGATGGCTGAGGCCGCCACAGATGCCGAGGTTGAAGGGCTCGCCGTCGAACAATCCCTGCGCCTTGAGCGTGGTCGCAACCGGGGCCTCGATCCGCCGTGCCAATGCCAGGATGGCATCCCGCGCCTCCGCCGAGATCGCGCCGCGTCCGGCCAGGATCAACGGGCGGCGCGCCGACGCAAGCATTCCAGCCGCTTCCTCCAGCGGCTCGAACGCTGCCGAGGCGCGGGGCAGTTCAGGAGGCAGAACGGGCGACGGCTGGCCTGCGTCGGCGACTTGCCATTGCAGATCCACCCGCATGTTGAAGACCACGGGGCGGCGCTGATGCGCGGCCAGCCGGAAGGCCCGTTCTAAATCCACCACGGCGGTATGGGGCGCGCGCATTTCGACAAAACCGGCTCCGGTGGAAGCAACCACCTCTCGCTGGTCGATGTTCTGGAGATGTTGCAGATCGCCGGGCGGGGTATCGCCACAGAGCACCACCAGCGGAACGCCGGCGCGGACACCTTCCACCAGGGCGGTGACCACATTCGTCAGCGCGGGTCCATGCGTGATGGTCGCGACACCGATACGGCCTGACACCTGCGCATAGCCGACCGCCGCCAGGACGGCGTTCGCTTCATGGGTCAGTGGGATATAGCGGCCATGTCCCGTCTCGATATAGGACTTCACCATGAAAAGATTCGCGTCGCCGACCAGTCCGAACAGGTCGCTCACGCCCAGTTTTATCAACGAACCCGCGAGAACTTGGTGAACTGTCGCGTTGGGGCTGGCGTGCTGCATGGCTGTTCTTTGCGTCTGAAGTTGCCGCGATACGCACAGCATAGGGCCGAGAAGATCGTCAACAAAAGCGCAATATTTTCTTCTGAATGTTTCCGAAAAGAGTACAAACTGGGCAGTATCGATCTGCTTGAATCATTTGCAGCGTCAATCCATAGCGAGGTCGCATTATTCGGGCCGCATGATACCTTTCTGTCGCTAACACCTGCTAAGTGTTTGATCCCCTGGTTTGCGGGTGCGATCCTTTCTTGGGAAAGCAAGGAAGCCTTATAGGCCAAGTTCGTCACGGGACGACATGGCGCGGATGCTGCTGTCCTCGGAACCCGAACAGCTTGAGCATCTGAAGCAGGCGCGGCGGATGTTCGAATGCGGGCTGGTGCGGGTCGCTGCCGAAAACGCCACGGCGCAGGACGTGCGCGATCTTCGCGAACTCGTCGGCGAACAGCGCTCCGCATTGCGCAGATTTCCGGGAATCCGATCCTGACGGCGACCAGCCAAGGCCATGCTGCGGTGGCTGTTCCAGTATCACGGGGTGCTGCTGCACTGGTCGGGCAAGGAAAAGATCACGCTTCAGGACCATGATCAGATCGTGGACCTGATCGCCGCCCGCGACGCCGATGGCGCGGTGGCGGCGATGGGCGCGCATCTGGACCGATCGACGACCCGGACCGGGTTGCCGCAGGCGTGGCTGTCGATGCAGAAGAACGGTGCCGCATGGGTCAGATCGCCTTCCTTCGGTCCAACGCGCCCCGCGTCAGCCGGTCCACCAGCACCGCCACGGCGACGATGGCAAGGCCCGCGCGCAGGCCGAGGCCCATTTCCATCCGCGTCAGGCCCCGTGTCACCTCGGCCCCAAGGCCGCCCGCGCCCACCAGGCCGGCCAGCACGACCATGGCCAGGGACAGCAGGATGCACTGGTTCAACCCGACCAACAGCGTGGGCTTGGCGGCCGGAAGCTCGATCTTCCACAGGATGGTCGACGGTTTCGCGCCGATGGCCTGGCCCAGTTCCTTCAGGTCGGTCGGAACGCCCCGGAAGGCCAGCGTGGTCAGCCGCAGCATCGGCGGGATGCCATAGACGATGGTGGCGATGATCGCGGGCACCCGGCCCAGGCTGAAGATCATCACCGCCGGGATCAGATAGACCCAGGGCGGCACGGTCTGCATCACGTCCAGAACCGGGCGCAGCGCCCGTTCCACGGATGCGCGGCGGGCCGCCAGGATGCCCAGCGGAAAGGCGATGGCAACGGCGATGGCAACCGCCACCACCACCAGGGCGATGGTCTGCATCGAGGCCTGCCAAAGCCCCGCCAGCCAGCAGAAGCCCAGGCAGCAGAAGGCCAGGGCCGCCACCCGCAGGCCGGTCGCGAAGAAGGCCGCGATCACGACGATGGCAATGACGGCACCGGCGGGCAGGACCAGCAGGGCGGCCTCCAAGCCGCCCAGGATGGCCTCGATCAGGCGGGTCACAAGGGCGAAGAAGCCGTGGAAATTGGCGTTCAGCCAGTCGATCACGGGGGCCAGGACGGCGCCGGGATTGAAGTCCATCACGATCTCCTTGCTGCGGCCTGGGTCAGGCGGTCCAGAAGCATGGTCAGCACCACGATGGCGATCGAGGCGTTGATGGATGTCGCGATGTCCAGCGTGCGGATCGCGCCATAGATCGTCTCGCCCAGGCCGCCCGATCCCACAATGCCCGCGATGACCACCATGCCGAAGGCCATCATCAGGCTCTGGTTGATGCCCGCCATGATCGAGGGGACGGCGAAGGGCAGCCGGATCTTCCAGAACATCTGGCTGCTGCTGGCGCCCGTCGCATGGCCCAGTTCGATGAATTCATGCGGGGTCTGGCGGATGCCCAGACTGGTCAGCCGGATCGCGGGCGGCATGGCGACGATCACCGTCGCCACCAGGGCGGTGGCGGGGCCAAAGCCCATCAGCGCGATGGCGGGCAGCAGGTAGATATAGGGCGGCAGCGTCTGGATCAGGTCAAGCGCCGGGGTCAGCGCGCGGTCCAGGCGGGGCATCAGCCCGGCCAGCACCCCCAGGGGCACGCTGATCGCCAGGGCGATGACGCTGGCCGCGACCACCAGGGCCAGGGTCTGCATGGTTTCCGCCCACAGGCCCATCGCGGCGCAGGCCAGCAGCGCCACCGCGCCGCCGATCCCGAAGCCCAGGGACAGCGCGCGCCAGCCGATCAGCCCCGCGACGATGGCGACGGCCCAGAAGGGCGGCAGCATCAGCAGCCACAGCACGGCGTCGTACAGCCCCTCCAGCACGGCGCGGATGCCGTCGAAGACAAAGGCGGCGTGATCGGTCAGCCAGAACAGCGCGTCATCGACCACGGTGTCGAAGGTGGAGACAAAGCTTTCCATGGCGCCCCCTATGCCGCCGCGCGGGCGTCGGGCTCGCCCCGCACCCCCAGCAGCAGGTTGCGCGTGGTGACGACGCCGACGATGCCGGTGGCGTCGGCGATGGCGATGGCGTCGCTGCCCGATCCGGTGATCGTGCCGATCAGTTCGTCGATGTCGGCCTCGGGCGAGCAGCGCGGCAGGCCGTCCAGCGACAGGCCCGGCGCCTGGAAGCGCCATTGGTCGACCGGCATCATCACCGAATGCGCCTTGACCAGGTGCAGGCGGGAAATGCCCGCCACGAAATCGGCGACATACTGGTCGGCGGGATTCATCACGATCTGCTCGGCGGTGCCTTCCTGGATGATCACGCCGTCCTTCATGATGGCGATGCGGTCGCCGATGCGGATCGCCTCGTCCAGGTCATGGGTGATGAAGACGGCGGACTTGCCCAGATCCTTGGTCAGTTGCCGGAACTCGTCCTGCAACTGCCGCCGGATCAGCGGGTCCAGGGCGCTGAAGGGCTCGTCCATCAGGATGATCTCGGGGTCGGCGGTCAGGGCGCGGGCCAGGCCGACGCGCTGCTGCATCCCGCCCGACAGTTCGCGCGGATAGCGGGTCTTCCAGTCCGACAGCCCGACCTTGGCCAGCGCGGCCTCGGCGGCGCGGTTGCGGTCGTCGCGGGGCACGCCTTGCACCTCCAGCCCGAAGGCGGCGTTTTCCAGAACCGTGCGCTGCGGCAGCAGGGCGACCGACTGGAACACCATGCCGATATGGCGGGCGCGGGTCTCGCGCAGGGCGGCGGCGTCCAGGCGGGACAGGTCGCGGCCCTTGACGGTGACGGTGCCCAGGCTGGGTTCGATCAGACGGTTCAGCAACCGGATCAGGGTGGACTTGCCGGACCCCGACAGGCCCATGATGCAGAAGATCTCGCCCCGCCGCACCTGAAGCGTGGCATCGGACACGCCGACCACGCAGTTGTATTGCTGCAGGATCTCGCGCTTGGTCAGTCCGCGTTCGGCGATCGAGCGGATCGCCTCGCGCGAGCGGTCGCCGAAGACCTTCCAGACCGACTGGCAGTCGATCAGAACCTCTGTGCTTTCCATGTCTACCCTGTCGATTATCGTGCTGTTGGGGCGGCGCCCGGCAAAGGGGGCCGCCCGGCCTGGCGGGATCAGTAGGACTTGATGTTGCTCCAGCGGCCGATCAGGTCGCCGTGGGCGGCGATCCAGTCGGCGATGGCCTCGTCCATGGTCTTGCCGTCGTTCACCGCGCCGTTGATCGCGGTGATCTCCTCCTTGGGCACGAAGACGCTGGCGATGGCTTCGCGCGCCTCGGGGTTCTCCTCGGAAAAGCCCTTCTGGCCGATCCAGTAATAGCTTTGCGGCGGCGGGAAGGCGCCCTTGGGATCCTTCAGGAACTTGATGTCGAACTTCTGCGCCATCCAGGACGGTTCCCACAGGGTGACGGCGATCGGCTCGTTGCGGTCCACGGCCGACTTCAGCGCCGCTGTCATGGCGGCGGTCGAGCCCTCGACCAGTTGCAGCTTCAGCCCGTAGGCGTCGATGGCGTCGCCGGTTTCGCGCATGATGCCGGCGCCCGGCTCGATGCCGATGATCTTGCCGCCGAACGCATCGGCCCTGTCGTTCAGCTGGTCAAGCGAGTCGATGTCGACATAGGCCGGGACCGCGATCCCGTCGAACAGCCCGTGCGACACCGGAGAGATCTTTTCCAGACGGCGCTTGTTGCGGTCCCAGTAATCCTGGGCGACGTAATCGGTCTGGCTGGCCAGGATCTGCACATCGCCCTTGGCAAGCGCGGCATAGGCGATGCCCCATTCGGAAAACGGCGTGACCTCGACGGTATAGCCCTTGTCCTCCAGCACCTTCTTGGTGATGCCGGTGATGGGCGTCAGGTCCTCCCAGGACATGGTTCCCATCCTGATGACCTTGTCCTGGGCCATCGCCGGGGCTGCCAGCCCAAGCGCCAGGGCGCCTGCCAGCATCGCGTTGAAAATCCTGCGCATGGTATCCTCTCTGTCGGGCCAATCGTCGGCCGTGACCATCCGGCGCCGCGGATGCGGCGGCCTGGGTCGCGACGGCCCCGTTGGCGTGTTGTGATGACCGGAACCGACCTCCCAGTCCCGTCCGGCAGGTTATCCCCCATCGGTTGCCGCTGCGGCAAACGAGAATATCCTGCGGTCGCGCATTAGAATTTCTAGGCGTCTTCCGTCAGGCCTTCAGCGACGCCAGCATGTGATCCACGAAAGCCGCGACCCCCGGACGGCGCAGGGATTTCTGGCGGCAGTTGAGGAAATTTCCGCGCCCGATGGTCAGCTGGCCGGGATGGGCCAGCACCAGCCGGCCTTCCGCGACAGGCGCGCGGATCATGTGCTGCCAGCCCAGCATCACGCCTTCGCCCGCAAGCGTCGCGGCCATCAGCAGGTTGACCTTGTTCGTGGACAGGCTGGATGGCGCCTTGGCCCAGGCCGCGCCCTGGGCCTGGAACCATTCCTTCCAGCCCAGCGGCTGCCAGCCGATGGCGTCCGCCGCCCAGTGGCGGTCGTGCAGGTGCAGCAGGTTCACCCGGTTCAGGCTGTCCGCGTCGTCAAAGGGGCCGTGCGCCGCCAGGAAGGCGGGGGTGCAGACGGGCTGGGCCACCTCGGGGAACAGGAAATGCAGCTCCTCGCCCACCTCGCAGCGTTCGTTGCCGCAGAGGATCGACAGATCCACCTCGGAATAATTGCGCAGGGTGTCGTCGGCGTCGGATGCCAGCACCACGAAGCCGATCTCGGGGTAGACCCTGCGGAAGCTGTCGATCAGCGGCTTCAGCCAGAAGCTGGCCATGGCGTCGGTGGCGGAAATGGTGACGGTTTCCGGCCCGTCGTCGCCCGCGATGACCGACACGCCCGCGCTGATGCGGTCCAACCCCTCGCTGACGGCGGCGGCCAGGCTGATCCCTTCGGGCGTCAGTTCCAGGGTGTTGTGCTTGCGCAGGAACAGATCGACGCCAAGCGCCCGTTCCAGCAGCCGGATCTGCTGGCTGATCGCGCCCTGCGTCACGTTCAGTTCGCGCGCCGCCAGGGTAAAGCTCAGATGCTTGGCCGCCACCTCGAACGTCGCGAAGGATCCAAGCGAGGGCAGATAGCGGCGCTTGATCGGCGGCATGGCGGCGGATTCCCCCTGTGGCTGGGGGATCATTCTAGCCGGGCTTGCCATTCTTTCCAGCGCATATAGGCATTGGCGCCGATGGTGTCGAAGGGATGGGGCGGCAGGCGCAGGGGTTCGGCCTCGGACGTGAAGAAGGCGGTGATGTCGCTGGTCAGGCCCATGGCCAGTTCCGCCGCGCCGATGCCGGTCAGGGTGCCGCGCGCGGTGCCAAGCCCGTTCTGCACGCAGGCCGCATACAGCCCCGGTTCCAGTTCCCGCATGACCGAGACGTTGTTGCGCGCCAGGCACAGGTGCCCGGACCAGGCATGTTCGAAGGGGATGCCGCGCAGCATCGGGAAGCGGTCGTCGAACTTCTTGCGCATCGCCCGGACGGTGCGGGCCAGGTCGCCCGCGCTTGTCTGCATGTCGGGGCGATAGTATCCGCCCTGCCGGATCACGATGCGGTGGCCGCCCTGCGCGGCACTGACCCGGCGCACGGTGGTGCCCATCGGATCGGCGGGCGTCGCGCCCCAGCATTCCTGCCCGCCAAGCGCGCGGATCGCGTCAGGCGGCAGTTCGGCGGTCATGCAGGCGTTCAGCATCACATGCATCAGCCGTCCGCGCTTGAAGCCGAAGCTTTCCAAGTGACCGTTGTTGGCAAGGATGATCTTGGGCGCGCGGATCTCGCCCCGCTCGGTCGTCAGGCTCCAGCCGTTGCCGCTTTCGATGCGCGTGACCGGCGAGTTTTCATAGATCCGCACCCCGTCGCGTTCCAGCCCGGCGGCCAGCCCCTGCACATAACCCGCCGGTTGCAGCATCGCCGTGCCGGGGGTGTAAAGCCCGCCCTGGTAATAGCCGGACCCGGTGATCTCGCGCATGGCCTGGGCGTCCAGCATCTCGTGCGGTTCGTTCAACTCGCGCAGATGGGCGGCGTAGTGGGTGTTATGCTCGATCCCCGGTTTCGAGGCCGCCGCGTTGATCTTGCCGGTCCGCTGGAAATAGCCCGGTGGGATGGCATAGTCCTGCACCGCCTGGCCCGCGAAGTCGATCGCCTTGCGGTTCAGCCGGGTCAACTGCCGGTCGTGGCTGTCGCCCGCGCCCGCGTAATCGCCCGAAGTCAGTTCGTGCGGCAGATCGATCATGAAGCCCGAGTTGCGTCCGGTGCCGCCTTCGGAAATCCGCGCCGCGTCCAGGATGGCAATGTCCAGGCGGGGGTCGATCTGGCGCAGGCGCCGGGCGGCGGACAGGCCCGCGAAGCCGCCGCCGATGATGGCGATATCGCAGCCCGCCTGGCCTTCAAGCCGCGCGCGGGGCGCGACCGGGGGCAGGATCGCGGCCCACCCGGCGGGACCGTTGAAGACGGGGGTGCGGCTGGCGTCGTGCCGGGCCATCAGTCCAAACTCGCGTCCGAATGGTCGGTCAGGTCGATCCAGATCGTCTTGAGTTGGGTATACTGGTCGTGGGCATGGATCGAATTGTCCCGCCCGCCGAAACCCGACTGCTTGTAGCCGCCGAAGGGCGTGGAAATGTCGCCCTCGCCGAAGCTGTTGACCGTGACGGTCCCCGCCCGCAGCATCCGCGCCCCGCGCAGCGCCCGCTTGCCGTTGGCGGTGAAGATCGACGCGGCCAGCCCGTATTCGGTGTCGTTAGCGACCGCGATGGCTTCCTCGAAGCTGGACACCGGGATCACGGTCAGGATCGGGCCGAAGATTTCCTCGACCGCCAGTTTCGAATCCCGCGCGGTCTGGACGATGGTCGGTTCGATGAAGCCCGTGGCGGGCGAGGTGCCGCCCAGCAGGATCTTTTCCTTCTGTGCCTCTTCCAGATAGGCGCTGACCTTGCCGAAATGCGCCGGGCTGACCAAGGCGCCGACGCGCACCTGCGGATCCAGCGGATCGCCCACGATCCATTCGCGGGCATGGGCGGTGATCCGCTCCATCAGCCGGTCTTGGATGTCGCGATGCACGATCAGGCGTGACCCGGCCGAGCAGTTCTGCCCCATGTTCCAGAAGGCGCCGTTGACCACATGGGCGGCGACCGCGTCCAGATCCTCGGCGTCGTCCAGAACGATGCAGGGATTCTTGCCGCCCAGTTCCAGCACCACCTCTTTCAGGTTGCTGTCCGCCGAATAATGCAGGAATCGGCGGCCCGTCACGGTCGACCCGGTGAAGCTGACCATGTCCACGTCCGGGTGGCGGCCCAGCGGCTCGCCCACCTCGGCGCCCGATCCGGTCACGACGTTCAGCACGCCGCGCGGCAGCCCGGCCTCGGCGGCGAGTTCCGCCACCCGCAGCGCGGTCAGCGAGGTCTCGGCGGCGGGCTTGACCACGACCGAACAGCCCGAGGCCAAGGCCGGGCCGATCTTCCACGCCAGCATCAGCAGCGGAAAATTCCAGGGCAGCACCAGGCCCACGACACCCACCGGCTCGCGGACGATCATGGCGATGTGGTTGTCCGATGCGGGCGCCACCTGGTCATAGATCTTGTCGATCAGTTCGGCGTGCCACTTGATGACGTGGATCGTTTCCGGCACGTCCACGGTTTCGCAGTCATAGATGGTCTTGCCCGCGTCGATGCTTTCCATCACCGCCAGTTCGCGCGCATTGCGTTCCAGCAGCTTGGCAAAGCGGATCAGGGTTTCCTTGCGCTCGGTGGGATGGAGGCGCGACCAGCGGCCATCCTCGAACGCCTCGCGCGCCTTCCCGACAGCCAGATCCACGTCCTCGGCCCCGCAGGCAGCGACCTCGGCCAGCGCCTCGCCGGAGGCGGGGTTGGTGGTGGTGAAGGTCTTGCCGGAAATCGCGGGGCGGAAGGTGCCGTCGATGAAGGCGTTCTGCGGCAGCACCAGCGACGCGGCGATGGCCTTGTATTCCTGAATGGTCAGCAGATCGGTCATCTCAGTTCCCTTCCGTGATCGCGGCGACGGTGGTCTTCAGCGTGCGGATCACCTGTTCCAGCGCGCGCTTTTCATCCTTGTTCAGCCCCTTCAGCGGCGGCCGCATCGGCCCGGCGCGCAGGCCCGAGACCTCGACCCCGTGCTTGACGCACTGGATGAACTTGCCGCCCTGTTCCAGCACGCGCATCAAGGGCAGCATCGCCGACATGATCCGGCGTCCCTTGTCGAAATCGCCCCGGACGGCGCAGGCTTCGTAAAGCGCGACATGCTCTTCCGGCAGGAAATTCGACCCGGCGCAGATCCAGCTGCGCGCGCCCCAGGCGAAGAACTCCAGCGCCTGGTCGTCCATGCCGCAGGACATCTGGATATGGGGATAGTCCCGCGCCAGCAGATGCACCCGGTTGATGTCGCCCGAGCTTTCCTTGATGCCGATGACGTTCCTGGACCGCCCCACCCGGTCCAGGAAGGTCGTCCCCATCTCGACCGACATGCGGCCCGGATAGTTGTACAGGATGATCGGCAGCCCGCAGGCGCGGTCTATGGCCAGCGCGTTCAGCGCGTTTTCCTGTTCGGTGGGCACCGAATAGGGCGGCGTGCCCAGCAGGATCGCGTCCGCGCCCATCTCTCGCGCGCCTTCAGCCAGGGCGATGCTGTCGGGGGTGCGCATCGCCCCCGTGCCGACGATGACCGGCAGACGGCCGTCCACGCGTTCGGTGATGAATCGCGCCAGGTCCAGCCGTTCCTCGACCGTCTCGGCATAGTTCTCGCCGGTCGATCCGCCCGAGATCAGGCCGTGGACGCCCGCCGCGATCAGGCGTTCGATCAGGTCGGCAAGCGCATCGAGGTCAAAGGATCCATCCGCATGAAACGGCGTGATCAGCGGGGTATAGATGCCTTCCAGCACCATCCGGGGGGTCATGCGGGCCTCCTGTTTGCGCAAGCGTGGTTGAGGCCACAGCTACGCCCTGCATGGCATTTCCCGCAAACGACAATATTCTGGGACGGCGCATTAGAAAAACTATGCAAGGAACCGGGACGGCAGCGCCGATCCCCTGGCGATCAGGTCAGCGGCACCAGCCGCTTCGCCGCCGCGACGGTGCGGTCCAGCCAGTCGAATTCCAACCGCCGCGTCGCCTGCATGTCGTCCCCATGGGGCAGCCAGTGTTCCAGGATCACGCTCATGTCGGGGTCGCGGTCCGACAGCGCGTCCAGCACCTGCGCCAGTTCCGCGCGGCCCTCGCCCAGGGGGGTGCCGTGGATGCGGAAGCCCACGCCATAGGGGTCGGGCGTGATCTGATAGTCCTTGAAATGCAGGTTTATGGCATAGGGTGCCAGCATCCGCACCGTCTCCATCGGCCATTCGCCCGCGCAGATGGAATTGGCCACGTCCAGGCAGACGCCCAGGGCATCATCCGCCACCGCGTCCAGCAGCTGCACCATGCGCGGCGAGGGATAGTTGAAGTGGTTCTCGATCGCGAAGCGCAGGCCCGCCGCCTTGCCGTCGGGCAAAAGCTCGCGCAGTTGCGCGGCCAGATCCGGCACCGGGATCAGCGCGTCCTCGGCGTCCAGGGCCACGCGCAGGATGGACGACCCGATCCGCTGGCCGATGGGGATATAGCGGGCCAGTTCGGCGGCATCGAAGGATTGCGTGCCCAGTTCCAGCGTCATGCCGTATTCGTCGGCCCGCGCCTTGAGCGCCCGGTGTTCGTCCGCCGACAGCCGGTCCAGCGGCAGGTTGTCGGCATATTGGACGACCGACAAGCCGTGGCCATGGGCGATCTCCAGCACCTCCATCGCCGTCATGGGCGTGGCCGGCTGCTTGTCCCCGATGCCGATGTTCCAGCGAAAGGCATAGCTGCCAAGGCCCAGTTTCATGTCTTTCTCCTCAAGAAAACGGCGCCGGTCGCCCGGCGCCTGGCGGTCAGTGGATCAGCGACCCGCCGTTCACATCGACCTCGGATCCCGTGACATAGGACGAGATGTCGGATGCCAGGAACAGCGCGCAACCCGCGACCTCGTCGGCGGTGCCGGGGCGGCCCATGGGGATGCCCGCGTTGATGGTCGCGCGCATCTCGTCGGTCAGCTTGCCCGCGGTGATGTCGGTGGCGATGAAGCCGGGGCAGATGGCGTTCACGCGCACATTGTCGGGCGCCAGTTCGCGCGCCATGGCCTTGGTCAGGCCCAGCACGCCCGCCTTGGCCGCCGAATAATGCGGCCCGCCGAAGATGCCGCCGCCGCGCTGCGCGGACACGGACGACATGTTGACGATCTTGCCGGACTTGTTTTCGCGCATGTGCGGGATCACGGCCTGGCTGCAATACAGGGTGCCGCGCAGGTTCACGTCCAGAACGTCGTCATAGTTCTTCGGCCCGATCTCCATGATCTTCAGCGGCTGGGTGATGCCAGCGTTGTTGACCAGGATGTCGATGCGCCCCCACCGCTGGATCAGCGCATCGAAGGCGGCCTTCACGCTGTCCAGGTCGGTGACGTTGCAGGCCAGGCCGACATGGTTTTCGCCCAGGGTCGCGGCGGCGTCCTTCGCGGCGCCCTCGTCCAGATCCAGGATCGCGACGGTGGCGCCGTGGCGCGCGAACAGCCGCGCGGTGGCAAGGCCCAGGCCGCGCTTGGATGCGGCGCCGGTGATGACGGCGAACTGGCCGTCGAGCAAAGCGGTAGTCATGGTTTCCTCCGTTGGATTGGTCAAAGCCAGCCGCGAATCTGGCGGATGATGGCGTCGGTCGAGATGCCATAGCGGTCGTGCAGCGACGGCAGCGCGCCCGCGTCAAGGAACTGGTCGGGCAGGCCGATCATGCGGAACTGCGGGGTGACGCCGTTGGTCAGCAGCGCGCCCGCCACCGCCTCGCCCAACCCGCCGACGACGGTGTGGTTTTCGGCGGTCACGACCAGGCGGCCGCCGCGTCCGGCCTCGGCCAGGATGGTCTGCACGTCCAAGGGCTTGATCGTCGGGCAATGCAGCACGGCGACCGAGGTGCCGTCCTTCTCCATCGCCACGGCGGCATCCAAGGCGCGCATGGTCATGAAGCCGGACGAGACGATCAGCGCATCCGTCCCGTCGCGCAGCAGCTTCGCCTTGCCCAGTTCGAACCTGTAATCCGGGCAGTGCCTGCGGATCACCGACGGCACGTTGCCGCGCAGCAGGCGCATGTAGACCGGGCCGGGATGGGCGGCGATGGCGGGCACGGCCTCGGCCACGTCGATGGCATCGCAGGGATCCACGATGGTCAGGTTCGGCAGGCCCCGGAAGATCGCCAGATCCTCGGTCGCCTGGTGGCTGGGACCGTATCCGGTGGTCAGGCCCGGCAGGGCGCAGACGATCTTGACCGGCAGGTATTCCTCGGCGATGGCCATGGCGATGAAGTCGTAGGCGCGGCGCGACGCGAACACCGCATAGGTGGTGGCGAAGGGGATGAAGCCCTCGCGCGCCATGCCGGCGGCGGCGGAGACCATCACCTGTTCGGCCATGCCCATCTGGTAGAAGCGGTCGGGGAAGGCCTTGGCGAAGACATGCAGGTCGGTGTATTTGGCGAGGTCAGCGGTCAGCCCGACGATACGGTCGTTCTTCGTGGCCTCCTCGACAAGCGCGTGGCCGAAGGGGGCGGCCACGGCGTCATAGCCCTCGGCCGCCAGCGAGGCGATCATGGCCGAGGTCTTGCCGCCGCCCTGACCGGGCTGGCGCGGTTCCCATTTGCGGTGGGGATCATAGCGGTGCTGGATGGTCATGGGCGTCACTCCGGCCGGGTTTCGTCAAGGACCGTCAGGGCCTTTTGCCATTCGTCGGGTTCGACCCGGACGAAATGGGTGATCTCTCGCGTCTCCAGGAACGGCACGCCCTTGCACATCACCGTGTCGCAGACGATGGCGCGGGGGCGGTCGTCGCCCAGGTTGCGGGCGGTGTCGAAAGCCGCGACAAGCGCGTCGATGTCGTTGCCGTCCACGCGCTGCACATGCCAGCCGAAGGCGGCCCATTTGTCATGCACGGGCTCGCTGGACAGGGTTTCCGTCGATTTTCCGTCCGCCTGCTGGTCGTTGAAATCGACGATGCAGATCAGGTTGCCCAGCCGGTGATGGGCGGCGGCCATCGCGGCCTCCCATGTGGAGCCTTCGCCCAACTCGCCGTCCGACATCAGGTTATAGACGAAGGCCGGGTTCTTCTTGGCCTTCAGGCCCATCGCCATGCCGACGCCGATGCCAAGGCCCTGGCCCAGGGATCCGCCGGTGATCTCCATCCCCGGCGTATAGGCGGCCATGCCCGACATGGGCAGGCGGCTATCGTCGGCGCCATAGGTTTCAAGCTCCGCCTCGGGCAGGATCCCCGCCTCGATCAGCGCGGCGTAAAGCGCGATGGCGTAATGGCCGATGGACAGCAGGAAGCGGTCGCGCCCTTCCCATTCGGGGTCGGCGGGGCGGAAGTTCAGCGCGTGGAAATAGGACACGGCCAGCACGTCGGCCACGCCAAGCGCCTGGCCGACATAGCCCTGGCCCTGGACCTCGCCCATGCGCACGGCCTTGCGGCGGATTTCCCAGGCCCGGCGCGCCAGGCTCATGTTGGGGATGGCGGGTGCGGTTGCGCCGTTCATCGGCAGTCTCCTTCTGGTCGGCCCCGTCACGGGGACGGGGGCGGTAAGACAGGGTTGGAAAGGATCGGCAGGGGTCAGTAGATGGTCAGCGCCGGGACATAGCTGACAAGCGCCAGAACGATCATCGACACCAGGAAGAACGGCCAGAGTTCGCGCGTCGTCGCCCCCAGCGTGGTCTTGGCGATGGATGCGGAGATGAACAGCGTGGTGCCGATGGGCGGGGTGTAAAGCCCGATCCCCAGGTTCAGCACCATCATCAGGCCCAGCTGCACCGGGTCCATGCCGATGCTGGCGGCCAGCGGCACGAAGATCGGTCCCAGCAGCAGGATCGCGGGCGGCAGGTCCAGGGGCATGCCGATGATCAGCAGCAGGATGTTCATCGACAGGATGATCAGGATCGGGTTCTGCACCGTTTCCGTGATCCAGACCGCGAACCGTTCCGGCACCTGGTCGAAGGTCAGGATCCAGCCCACCGCCGCGCTGCCCATGATGACCAGCATGACGACGCCGGTGGCCACGCCCGCCTCGATCAGGTTGTCCTGGAACCGGCCCCAGTTCATGTCGCGATACAGGAACACGCTCATCCCCAGGGCATAGACGACCGCCAGGACGGAAATCTCGGTCGGGGTGGCGATGCCGAAGCGCAGGCCCAGCAGGATCAGGATCGGCAGCAGCAGCGCAGGGCTGGACAGGACCGCCAGCCGCGCCAGTTCGCGCAAGGATGCCGAATCGTCGGTCTGGGTGAAGCCGCGCCGCCGGGCGATCCAGTTGCAGCACAAGACCAGCCCGACCGCCAGCAGCACGCCGGGCAGCAGCCCCGCCGTGAACAGATCCGCGATCGAGGTGCCGGACACCAGCGAATACAGGATCAGCGGGATCGAGGGCGGGATCAGGATGTCGATCACCGCCGAGGTCGAGTTGTTGGCCGCGCACAGCGCCGAGGGATATCCCTGCCGCTTCTGCCAGGGGATCAGCACGGATCCCAGGGCGCTGGCATTGGCGACCGCCGATCCCGACACGCCGCCGAAGACCACGGATGCCGCGACGGTCGTGGCCAGCGGCCCGCCCTTCCACCGCTGCATGACCTTGGACGCGAAGGCCAGCAGCTCGTTGCCCAGCGTGCCGCCCAGCATCAGCGTGCCCGCCAGCATGAAGAAGGGCAGCGCCAGCATCGGGAAGGATTGCGTCTGCTGGTACAGTTGCTGGACCACGATGGACAGCGGCAGCCCGGCAAAGAAATAGATCGCGAAGGCCGAGGACAGGACCAGGGCGTGACCCACCGGCACCGCCAGCAGCATCAGCGCCGTGAAGGACAGAACAAGGGCAAGCGTCATTGGCCGGTCTCCTCGGGGTTGGGGATGGGCAGGGCCTCGGGGCCGATCCTGATCAGGCGCACGGTGATCGCCAGGGTGGCCAGGATCACCAGGGCGGCGCCCCCCGCCAGCGCGAAATAGCTGTAGGTCGCGGGCAGGCCCAGCACCGGGCTGAGGTCGATCCAGGACATGTTGCCGACCTGGAAGGCCACCACCATGACGATGGCATTGCCCAGGATCACGCAAAGCTGGGCCAGCACATAGACGGCCTGCTTGCCGCGACGGCCGAACATCTCGGGCAGGGCCTCGACCGCCATATGCGCGCCGCGCTGCGCGCCAAGGGCGATGCCCGCGACGATGAAGAAGGGAAACAGCCGTTCGGGCAGTTCCTGGGCGAAGGCAAGGCCGCTGCCCATCACGTAACGGGCAACGACATTGGCGAACAGCAGCCCCAGCAGCGCCAGGCCCGAGATCATCAGGACCGTCCGCGTTACGAACGAGATGATCCAGTCCAGCCCGTCGGCCAGCCGCAGCAGGCGGCCGGGCGGGTGCGGGACATCGGTGCCCAGGTCGCGCTGCGGGTCTTCCCGATGATCGTTGGGCCGGGTCATGGATCAGGCCTTGGCCGCGTCGATCAACTGGCTGACGAAATCGCCGAAGGGCTTGGCCTTCCAGATCTCGGCCACCGGGGCGGCGGCGGTGCGGAAGGCGTCCTTGTCGACCTCGTTGATTTTCAGGTTGGCATCGGCGCTGAACTGGTCGAACAGCTTTTTCTCGCTGTCCCGGATCAGACCGCGCTGCATCTGCGTGGCCGCATCCGCCGCCGCCTGGATCTGGCCCTTCTGGTCGTCGCTCAACTGCTGCCAGCGGATCTGCGAGATCAGGAAGGGCGATACCTCCCATTTATGGCCCGACAGGCTGATGAAGGGGTTCACCTCGTAGAGCTTGGACGAGGCGATGTTGGTCAACGGGTTTTCCTGCCCGTCCACGACGCCCTGTTGCAGCGCGATGTACAGCTCGCCAAAGCTGATCTGCTCGGTCGCGGCGCCCAGGGTGGTGAAGATGTCGATGGTCATCGGATCGGGCGGCGTGCGGATGGTCAGCCCGGCCAGATCGGCGGGCGTGACGATCGGCTTTTTCGAATTGGTGATATGGCGGATGCCGTTGTCCCACCAGCCCAGCGGGACCATGTTGACGGCGGCGAAACGCTGGGCCAGGGCGGCGCCGACGGGGCCTGCCAGAACCGCGAAGGCGTCGTCCGAGGTGTCGAACAGGAACGGCAGGCCAAGCGCGGCGATTTCCGGCACCAGGGCGGAACAGGAACCCTGGCTGTTCACGGTCATATCCACCGCGCCGGTGCGCAGGCTGGTCAGCAGCGACTGTTCGTTGCCAAGCTGTTCGGCGCCGGCCACGCGGACCGCGAATTCGCCGCCGGTGTTTTCGGCGACCAGGCGCCCGAATTCGTCGGCGGCGGTGCCGCGCGGGTTGCCGGGCGCGGCGTTGTGGCCCAACGTCAGCGTGGTCGCGGCCTGCGCGCCGCGCGGATAGGCCAGGATCGCGGGCGCCGCCAGCAGGGCGGTCGCGCCCCGCAGCAGGGTCCGGCGGTTCAAGGTGGTGGTCATCGTATTTCCTCCCAGTGATGACAGGCCAGTATGGTGGGCATGACGGCCTCCGCCCCCGGCGGGCAGGCCGGGCCGCGACGCCTTTGCCAAGGCTCTCGTGCAGCCCCTGGGGGCTGTGCGGGATCGGTCAGGATCGGCGGTCGGCCGGCGGGTCGCCCTTGACGGCGCGGCAAGCGCCCATGAACGCGACGGCGCGGATCTGCGGCATCGGACGGCCTCCCTTCTTTCGTCGTGTCGCGGAGGGCGCCAGGGCGCCGTCCGGGCAAGCCCGCTCTCTCCTCAGGATCGGGACTGCAAGCGGATAGTCGCGCCGGGATGCCCCTGGGTCAAACGCGAAAAGCAGCCGTATTCATGAAATGGATTCACTTATCCCAGAATCCGGTCGGCACTGGACAGGGCCAGTTCGTCGCCCATCCAGGCCAGGAAGGCCTTGATTTTCGGAACATTCTGTTTGGCCCGCAGCATCGAGATGCTGTGGCAGGCGATCCGGTGGCCGGAATCGGGAAAGATCCGCACCAGGCTGCCGGTCTGCACCTCTCGTTCCACCAGCAGATGGCTTTCCAGGCAGATCCCCTGCCCGTCCACCGCCGCGCTGATCGACATGAAGGATCGGTCGAATCGCGGCCCGCGATCCAGATCCAGTTCGACTCCGCCGTTCAGCCGCGCCCAGTCGGCCCATTTCAGCAGGTTCACCTCGGAATGGATCAGGGTCTGGTGGCGCAGCGCGGCGGGCGTGCGCAGGGGCGGGTCGGCGCGGGCCAGAAGGTCGGGCGAACACAGCGGCATCACCGCCTCGTCCGGCAGCGGCTGGGTGATCACCCCGCGCGAAGGCAGGACGCTGCCATAGCGGATGTCCACATCCACCAGCCCGGCCGCCAGATCCGCCGGATCGGTCGAGGCATAAAGCCGCACGTCGATGCTGCCGTGCTGGGCGCTGAACCGCGACAGGCGCGGCATCAGCCATTGCGCGGCGAAGCTGGGCACGGAATGGACCGTCAGGATGTCGGTCTTGCCGTGCCGTTCGATCTGCCGGGTCGCGGCCTCGATCATCGAGAACGCCTCGGAAACCTGCTGGAAATAGGCCTCTCCGGCGTCGGTCAGGGCGATGGTGCGGGTGTCGCGGTGAAACAGGCTAAGGCCGATGCCCTGTTCCAGAAAGCGGATCTGGTGGCTGATGGCCGATGCGGTGACGTGCAGCTCATGCGCCGCCGCCGTGAACGACCCGCGCCGGGCCGCCGCCTCGAAGGCTTGCAGGGACTTGAGCGAGGGGATGCGTCTCATTGCGCCATTCTAATGCGGCGGGCGGCATGAGGCCAATTCAAAAATCCGCTTCCGCATTTCATTTGAGTTCAGCAAACCCGCTTTCTAGCCTGCTGCCAGGGGACACGGGGGGAACGACATGGATCTGTCATTCGTGGGGCTGGGCGCCATGGGCACCCAGATGGCGCGCAACCTGATCGGGGCCGGGTTCGCGGTCCGGGGATATGATCCCCATCCGCCGGCATTGGAGCGGTTCGCCCGCAACGGCGGCCAGCCCGCCGCATCGGTCGCGGATGCCGCGCGGGGGACGGATGCGCTGATCCTGATGGTGGTCAACGCGGCGCAGGCCAGCCAGGTGCTGTTCGACGACGGCGCCCTGGAGGCCCTGGTCCCCGGCGGAACCGTCGTGCTGATGGCGACCTGTCCCCCCGGTTCGGTCCGCGACCTGGCCGACCGGGTCCGGGCGTCCGGGCGCGGCTTCGTCGATGCGCCGGTCTCGGGCGGGGTCGCGGGGGCGCATGCCGGGACGCTGACCATCATGGCCGCCGCCGATGCCGCGCTGTTCGACCGCATCCAGCCGGTGCTGCGCGCCATGGGCGACAAGATTTTTCATGTGGGAACCCAGCCCGGCCTGGGCGCGACGGTCAAGGTCGTGAACCAGCTTCTGTGCGGCGTCCACCTGGCCGTGGCGGCGGAGGGGCTGTCGCTGGCGTCCAGGGTCGGCGTGGATCCCCAGGTGATGCTGGACATCCTGGGGGGCTCCTCGGCGTCCAGCTGGATGCTGAAGGATCGCGGCCCGCGCATGATCCAGCCCGACCCCCAGGTGACAAGCGCGGTGGACATCTTCGTCAAGGATCTGGGCATCGTCCTGGACGCGGGCCGACAGGTCGGCGCGGCCCTGCCCCTGGCCGCCGCCGCCCACCAGATGTTCCTGGCCGCCACCGGGCGCGGCGACGGTCTGGCCGACGACAGCCAGGTGATCCGGTCCTATGACCTGCTGAACCGGGGCCGTTAGGGCGCCTGAACATTGCACCGCCGCGCGGCTTGGGCCACAGTCGCGCGCATGGATCTGCCGATTGCCCCCCTGACCCTGACCCCCGAGGAAGCCGAGGCGCTGACCGCGCTGTATCGCCGCGGCACGCCCGCCAACACGCTGCGGGCCTGGGAACGCGATCTGGCCTATATCGGGGCCTGGAAGCAGGCGGCCTTCGGCGCGCCGCTGGACTGGCCCGAGGCCGAATCCGTCGCGTTGCGGTTCCTGCTGGACCACGCCCAGGATCTGACCGACACGCCCGGCCCGGCGCGGGACGCGGCGCAGGCGCTGATCGCGGCGGGGCTGCGGCGCAGCCTGGCCTGCCCGGCGCCCGCGACGCTGGACCGGCGCATCGCCAGCTGGCGGGCGTTCCACCGGATGAAGAACCTGCCCTCGCCCTTCGATGCGCCGCTGGTGTCGCAGACCCGCGGCCAGGCCCGGCGGGCGGCGGCGCGGCCGCGCGCGCGCAAGTCCGAAAACCCCATTACCCGCCCCGTGCTGGAGGCGATGCTGGCCACCTGCGACCACAGCCACCGGGGCCTGCGCGACCGCGCCGCGCTGATGCTGGGTTGGGCCTCGGGCGGGCGGCGGCGGTCGGAAATCGCCGCGCTGAACGTGGACGACATCGACAGCCGCGACTTCGACGCATCCGGCCTGCTGCGGATCCGGCTGCTGACCACCAAGACCACCGGCCCCGACCTGGCCCCGCGCCTGCCGCTGAAGGGCCGCCCGGCCCGTGCCGTCATGGTCTGGATCGCGGCGGCGCGGCTTGACTCCGGGCCGCTGTTCCGTCCCGTCAGCCTGTCGGACCGCGTCCTGCCCCGCCGCCTCGGCCCCGAGGGGATCCGCGATCTGGTCCGGCACCGGCTGGAACTGGCGGGCTATCCGGCCGACTTCGCCAGCGCCCATGGGCTGCGGTCAGGCTTCCTGACCCAGGCCGCCCTTGACGGCGCGCCGCTTCCCGCCGCCATGGCCCTGTCGCTGCATCGCAGTGCCGCGCAGGCGCAGCGCTACTATGCGGATGTCGAGATCGCCGACAACCCCGCGACCGACCTGCTGGAATAGGACCGCTGGGGCGATCTGGAAGCCCCGACCAGCGGCATGGCGCGCGGAAAACGCGGCGACGGCGAAGGCCCCCTAGGATCCGCCGACAGGCCACATCCGCGACCAGACGCCGTCGCGGCGGATCAGCGCGTGCTGGGCGGCGGCGGCAATGTGCAGGGCAAGGACCGCGATCAGGACAAAGGCCCCGGCGGCGTGGATCCCCTGGGCGATGTCGGCCAGGCGCTCGGATTTGGCAAGCCACGGTCCCGCGCCCAGCCGATCCAGCAGCTCGATGGGAAAGCCCCCGCTGCGGACGCGGACAAAGCCGCTGACCGGCATGACCACCAGCAGGACATACAGCAGCGCATGGGACAGGCCCGCCGCGCGGCGCTGCCAGCCGGGGACCGACACCGGCAGGGGCGGCGGCCGGTGGGTCAGGCGATAGGCGATCCGCGCCAGGATCACCGGCACCAGCACAACGCCCGTGTTCTTGTGGAACAAGAACAGCGCGTCCTGAAGCGGCCGGGGGATCCCCTCGCGCGTCATGATCAGTCCCGCCGGGATCATCAGCAGCACGGCTGCGGCGGTGATCCAGTGCAGCCATCGGGCGGGCGGGCGATAGCCGGGCAGGCGTTCGGTCATGGCGCTGATCCCCCTTGGCCCCAGCCTAGCAGAAAACGCGGATTTCGCACAGCCGATCCCGTGCGGCGGCGCTTGACGGATGGCGGGCTTGGCCTAGGCTTCGGACATGCGCGGCATCCATCCTTTCCGGCGGGCAGCAACGCGGCGGGGTCGCCCTGCCGGGACGGTCCCGGCGCAGATCGCCGCCACGGCCCTAGGCGGGCTTGCCCTCATCGCGGCGTCGCGCGGGGTGCTGGCGGGAAGCGCGGCGGGCGCGGCGGCGGCGATGGCGGCCTTCCTGCTGGTCTGCGGGGCAGCCTTGGGCGCGATGCGGCGCGGCTATCCCCATGATCGGATCGGCGGCTGCAACGTGGTGACGCTGCTGCGCGCGGGTCTGGTCTGCGCGCTGCTGATGCCGCTGGTCGCGGGCAGGCCGGCGGGATGGGCGGTGGCCGGGGTGGCGGGCCTGGCCCTGGTCCTGGACGGGCTGGACGGCCGCCTGGCCCGGCGCAGCGGCCTAGCGTCCCGCTTTGGTGCCCGCTTCGATATCGAGGTCGACGCCGCCCTGGCCCTGGTCCTGGCCCTGCATGTCATCGCCGGAACGGCGGTCGGGGCCGAGATCCTGGTCCTGGGCCAGGCCCGCTACGCGTTCGAGGCGGCAGGCCTCGTCTGGCCCTGGCTGCGGGCGGATCTGCCCGACCGCCGCTGGCGCAAGGCGATCTGCGTGATCCAGATCGTCACGCTGATCCTGTTGCAGACCCCCCTGCCCCCGCGCGACCTGGCCATCGACCTGGCCCGGCTGGCGGCGGTGCTGCTGGCCGCATCCTTCGCGGTGGATGTCGCCTGGCTCTACAGGCACCGCCGATGACCGCCCTGCGCCTGCTGGCCGCCGCGGCCCTGATCCATCTGGCCCTGGTGCTGCCCGCCGCGCCGATGCCTGCCGGGGATGCGCTGCTGCGGATCGCCCCGGAACTGCCGCTGGTCCTGCTGGCGCTGGCCTGCCTGGGACGGGTCGGGCGGGTGGCGATCGCGGCGGTGCTGGCGCTGCTGGCGGTGCAGAAGATCGCCGACCTGGCGATGACCGCCGCCTTGGGGCGGCCGTTCAACGCCCTGGCCGACATGACCCTGATCGGGTCGGGCCTGGACCTGCTGGCGGATGCGGCGGGACGCCCGGCGCTGTGGGCGGGATCGGTGGCAGCCGCCGTCGCGGCCGCAGCCGGTCTCTGGGCGCTGTGGCGGGCCTGCGGCGTCTGGTCCGGCGGGCCGGTCCGGTCGCGCGGGCGGCTGGGTCTGGCCGCGCTTGCCGCCCTGTCCCTGGCTGCGGCCGGATCGGATCTGGGCTGGCACGGCAATGCCCCCTATGCCCGCGCCAAGGCCGCGCTGCTGCACCGGACCGCCCAGGATCTGCGCCGGATCCGGGCGCTTGCGGCGCGGGACGCCCTGGCGGGTGCCGACGGGCTGCTGAGCGCCATCGACCGCGACGTGCTGGTGATCTTCGTCGAAAGCTATGGCCGGGCCAGCTTCGACGTGCCGTTCCATGCCGAACGTCACCTGGACCGGCTGCGCCGCGCGCAACGGCTGCTGGCGGATGCGGGGCTGGCGATGCGGTCGGGCTTTCTGGCGGCGCCCGCGCGGGGCGGGCAAAGCTGGCTGTCCCACGCGACCTTCGCCAACGGGCTGTGGGTCGCCGACCAGGCCCGCTATGGCGCGGTTCTGGCCAGCGGCAGGCAGGGGCTGTTCCACCACGCCCGGCGGGCGGGATTTCGCACCGCGGCGGTGATGCCCGCCATCATCAGGGCCTGGCCCGAGGCCGCGAGGATGGGCTTTGACCGCATCCTTGCGGCGGACGACCTGGGCTATCGCGGGCGGCCCTTCAACTGGGTGACGATGCCCGACCAGTTCACGCTGGCCGCGACGGACCGGCTGCTGCGCCGGTCGGACGACCCGCGCCCGCTGTTCGCGCAGATCGCCCTGATCTCGTCCCACGCGCCCTGGGTGCCGGTGCCGCGCCTGCTGCCCTGGGACCGGGTGGACGACGGACGGGTCTTCGACGCGATGGCGGCGGCAGGCGATCCGCCCCAGGCGGTCTGGCGCGACCGGGATCGGGTGCGCGCCGCCTATCGCGAGGCGGTGGATTACAGCCTGGAGACGGTGCTGGACTATGCCCTGATCCACGCCGCCGACCCGCCGCTGATGATCGTGCTGGGCGATCACCAGGCCGCGCCCTGGGTGGCGCAGGACGACAGCCCCGACGTGGCCATCCATCTGATCGGACCCGCCGCTCTGGTCGACCGCGCGGCGGATTGGGGCCTTGCCCCCGGCCTGATCCCGCCCGCGGGCAGCCCGGCCCTGCCCATGGACCGGATGCGCGGCTTGATCCTGCGCGGCTTCGGCGGGCATGTCCCCCGCGCCCAAGGGCCTTGCCGCCCCCGCCTTCGCGTCCCATGATGGACCGACATTGCGAACAGGAGTTTCCATGCCTCCGATCCCGATGACACGGCGCGGCCTGATCACGGCCGGGGCTGCGGGGCTTGCCCTGGGGGGCGCTGGCCTGCTGCGGCCCGCCGCCGCACAGGTGCCGGTCGCCCTGCAACTGTCCTGGCTGCATTCGGTTCAGTTCGCGGGCAGTTATATCGCGCAGAAGAACGGCTGGTGGCGCGACGCGGGGCTGGAGGTCGCGCTGCTGCAAGGCGGGCCGAACGCGCCGGTCGAACCGCCGGTGGTGGCAGGAACGGCCCTGGTCGGGATCTCGGCCGCCGACTATGCCGCCGCCGCCGTGGCCCAGGGCGCGCCGTTCAGGATCATCGGCGTGGCGATGCAGAAGAACCCCTTCGCCATCGCCTCGCTGCCCGACAACCCGGTCCGCGCGCCCGCCGACCTGCCGGGCAAGCGGATCGGCATGGCGGTGGCGAACACCCCGGTGCTTCAGGCGCTGTGCAGGCTGAACGGCATCGACATGGGCGCCATCCAGATCGTCCCAACCCAGTATTCCGCCCAGCCCCTGCTGGCCGGGCAGGTCGATTGCCTGCTGTGCTGGGAAACCGACCTGCCCGTCGCGATCGAGATGCAGGGCCTGCGCGCCGAAACGATGCTGCTGGCCGATCACGGCTATGTCCTGCATTCCCAGACCTATATCGCCACCGACGACAGCATCGCCAACCGCCGCGCCGACCTGGTCGCGCTGATGGCGGGCGAGGTGCGGGGCTGGGACGCCTGCCGCGCCGACACCGATGCGGCCGCCGAACTGACCGTCGCCATGTTCCCCGACGCCGGGCTGGATCTGGAAACCCAGAAGTTGCAGGCCCGCCGCCAGGTGCCGCTGATGTTTTCCGACCTGACCGACACCCAGGGCTTCGGCTGGTGGAGCGACGAGTCGGTCGAGGCGACGATCCGCACCCTGTCGCTGATGGGCCGGACGGTGACGCCCGACCTGTGGGATCGGTCGATCCTTGAAGATCTCCATGGCTGAGATCGCCTGCACCGGCGTCTCGAAGCTGTATGGCGACAGCATCCTGGCCGTGGACGGGATCGACCTGACCTTCGTCTCGGGCCGGACCACGGCGCTGCTGGGACCGTCGGGCTGCGGCAAGTCCACCCTGCTGCGCCTGATCGCGGGGCTGGAGGAACCGACCGCAGGAACGGTCAGCATCGCGGGTGACCCCCCTGCCGCTTTGTGCCGCCGGGGCGGGCTGTCCATCGCCTTCCAGGATCCCTGCCTGCTGCCCTGGCTGACCGTGGCGCGCAATGTCGCGCTTGGCCGCAAGCTGGCGCGGCAGGCGCCCGATCCGCAGCGGGTGGACCAGCTGATCAACCTGGTGGGCCTTGGCGGCTTTCAGAACGCGCGCCCGGCGGCGCTGTCGGGCGGAATGCGGCAGCGCGCGGCCATCGCCCGCGCGCTGATCACCCGCCCGCAGGTCTTGCTGCTGGACGAGCCTTTCGGCGCGCTCGACGCGCTGACCCGGCGGCAACTGGCCCAGGATCTGCCGCCCCTGTGGCAGGAACAGGACGCCACCGCCCTGCTGGTCACGCATTCCGTGGACGAGGCGGTGATGCTGGCCGACCGCATCGTCGTGCTGTCGCCCCGCCCGGCCCGCGTGATCGCCGATCTGGCGGTGCCCCTGCCCCGCCCCCGCGACCCCGAGACCCCGGCCTTCCGCCGCCTGGCGGGCGATGTCCTGGCGGTGCTGGCGCGGGGCGGCGAACAGGCGCAATCGCTGGCGGCGCAATGACCGCCGCGTCCCGCTGGGCCGGGTTGGCGGCCTTGCTGGCGCTGTGGCAGGGGCTGGCGCTTGCCGGGGACGGCTGGCTGCTGGCAGGGCCGGTGCAGGTCGCGGAATGGCTGTGGTCGAACCCCGGCCCGACCGGCCGCGCCACCGCCGCGACCCTGGGCAACGCCGCCTGGGGCTTCCTGCTGGGGAACGGCGCCGCGATCGGGCTGGCAGGCATCGCCGCGCTGTGGCCCCGCGCGCTGACCCTGGTGGCGGGGCTGGCGCTTGTGGTCTTTTGCCTGCCGCTGATCGCCACCGGGCCGATCCTGCGGGTGCTGATGGGACCGGGGGACGGGCCGCAGATCGTGCTGGCCGCGCTTGCCGTCTATTACACCACGCTGATCCCGCTGCTGGCGGGGCTGCGGGCGATGCCGCAGGCCTGGCTGGATCTGGTGCAAAGCTATGGCCGGGGCCGCTGGGCGGAACTGGTCCATGTCCGCGCCCGCGCCGCGCTGCCCTATCTGCTGGCGGGGCTGCAAATCTCGGCACCCGCCGCGATCCTGGGGGCGATGGTGGGCGAATTCACCGGGGCCGAGCGCGGCCTGGGCGTGCTGACGATCCGTTTCACCCGCGACCTGGACGTACCGGCGCTGTGGGCGGCGGCGACCCTGGCGGCGGGGCTGTCGATGGCCGTCTATGCCGGGATCGGCTGGCTGGGGCGGCGGGCGCTGTCCGATCCGCCGCCGGTCATCCTGGCCGCGCCTCGGCCGGTGCGGGGATCGCCCGCCCGCAAGGCCGCGCAGGCGGCGCTGCTGATCGGCGTCGTGCTGGTGCTGTGGTGGGCGGCGGTGGCAGGACTGAACCCGTTCTTCGCCCGCCGCCCCCCGGACGTGGCGGCGGCGCTGCTGTGGGCGCCGGACGCAGCCGCCACCCGCGCGACGCTGGGGGCGGCAGTGGCGCAGACGGCAGGGCTGGCCCTGCCGGGATACGCGGCGGGGCTGGCGCTCGGCGCCGGGCTGGCGGTGCTGCTGACACTGCGGCCCGGCTTGGCGGCGGTGACGGTGCCGCTGGCCGTCGCGCTGCGGTCCATCCCCATCGTCACGACCGCGCCGCTGGTCGTGCTGTTGCTAGGCCGCGGGGCCACGGGCACCCTGACGCTGGTCGCATTGATGGTGTTCTTTCCCGCCTTCGTCGCCTGCCAGCAGGGGCTGGCCCAGGCGCCCGGCCCGATCCTGGATCTGTTCCGCAGCCATGCGAGCGGACCGCTGCGCCAGATGCTGCATGTCCGCATCCCCGCCATGCTGCCCGCGCTGTTCGCCTCGGCCAGGATGACCGTGCCTGCCGCGATCCTGGCCGCCACGGTCATCGAATGGCTGGCGACCGGGCAGGGCCTGGGCAACCTGATGGCGCTGTCGGCGTCGGTTTCGGACTATGATATGCTGTGGCTGACGATGGTCGCGGCGACGCTGCTGTCCGCCCTGCTGTACTGGGCCGTCGCCTGGGCCGAGGGCCGGGTGCTGGCGGTTATGGCCACCGAACAGGTGCGCCCGTGACCCGGCCTTTGGCCTTCGCGGTGCCCGGCGACATCGCCACCCTGACCGGCGGCTTCATCTATGAACGCCGCCTGCTGGAGGGTCTGCGCCGGGCCGGCCACGATGTGCTGCACCTGGAACTGCCCGCGGGCTTTCCCGACCCCTCGCCGCCCGATATGGCGGCGGCGGTGGCGGCCCTGGCGGCGGTCGCGCCGGATCGCCCGCTGATCCTGGACGGGCTGGTCTTCGGGTCCATCGACACCGCCGGGCTGGCGCGGGTCCGCGCGCCGCTGGTGGCGATGATCCACCACCCGCTGGCCCAGGAAACCGGCCTGTCGCCCGCCCGCCGCGACCACCTGTTCCGCACCGAACGCGACAACCTGCGCCTGGCCCGGCATGTGCTGGTCCCCAGCCCGCACACCCGCCGGATCCTGACCGCACGATACGGCGTGCCGCCCGACGCCATCACCGTGCTGCGCCCAGGCGTGGACCAACCCCGGCTGCCCCCCGCGCCCGCCGCGCCGCCCCTGATCCTGTCGGTCGGCATCCTGCATCCGCGCAAGGGCCACGATGTCCTGATCCGGGCGCTGTCGCTGCTGCCGGATCTGGACTGGCAGGCGGTGATCGTCGGCAATCTCTGGGACCGCGACCATGCCGCCGCCCTGGCCCGTCAGCGGGCCGCCAGCCCCGCCGCGCATCGGATCAGGCTGGCGGGCCGGGTCAGCGACGACGACCTTCAGGCGCTGTATGCCCGCGCCGCGATCTTCGCCCTGGCGACCTGGTACGAAGGCCACGGCATCGTCTTCGACGAGGCCCTGGTGCGCGGCCTGCCCATCGTCAGCTGCGACGCGGGCGCGGTGCCCGACACGGTGCCGCAAGGGGCGGGCCTGCTGGTCGCGCCGGGCGATGCCCAGGCCTTCGCGGCCGCGCTGCGGTCGCTGCTTCAGGCGCCCGACAGGCGCAGGGCCATGGCCAAGGCGGCGCTTGCGGCGGGCGCGGGGCTGCCCGGCTGGCAACAGATGGCCGACCGGGCCAGCCTTGTGCTGTCGCGGATCTGAGGCCTCAGGCGGGGCGCACGTCCTCAAGCCGGGCGGCGGGAACGGCGGCCATCAGCGCGTCCAGTTCCCCCCTGTCCCGCGTCAGGCAGGCCGCCGTCGACAGCGCGTCGGCAAGCGCCGCCTGCGGCGCCGAGACCGAAACCTGCGCCCAGGCCGATGCCGCGGGTCCACCCGTGCGCGGGTCCAGGATATGGCCGTCCCGCCCGCCCGCGTCGAAGCAGGTCGCCAGCGGGGCCGAGGTCGCAAGCGCGCGGGCCGCCAGATCGACGCTGCCGCCGCGCTCGATCCGCACCGGCCAGGCGCGGCCGCCTAGGGCGCGCATCTCTCCGGTGTCGATCAGGATGTCGGTCAGCCCCTCGGCTTCCAGCAGGGCGGCCACGCGGTCGGCGACATAGCCCTGGCCGATGCCGTTCAGCGTCAGCGCCATGCCGGGGCGCAGGGCGATGCGGTCTTCGGACAGATGCACGTCGCCCCAGCCGCCACGCGCCAGGGCCGCCTGCCGTTCGGCAGCGGACGGGCGGCGGCCCTGCGCGGCGCTTTCGGCCCACAAGGCCCATAGCGGTTGCAGCGTCGGGTCGAACAGCCCGCCGCTGGCCCGGTGGACGCTGCCCGCCAGCGACAGGCATTCCAGCAGCTCGAACGGCGGCGCATCCAGGCGCCCGTCGCGGTTCAGCCGGGACAGGGCGCTGTCGGCGCGATACAGCGACAGGATGTCTTCCAGCCGGTCGATCTCGGCCAGGCAACGGGCGGTAATCGCGGCGGCGTCGGGATGGTCCAGGCGGATCGAGGCGCGGGCGCCAAGCGCCTGCCCCGTCCAGTATCGCGGCGCGGCGGCAAGGGCGCCCGGCAGCAGGGCGGCGGTGGCGGAAACGGCAAGGAAACGGCGGCGGCTCAGGGTCATGGCTTATCCCTCGGGGCGCGCGACAGGGCGCGCAGGCGGTCTTCGAAATCGGCATCCTCGGCGCTGTCGGGGGCGGTCTCCTCGGGCGTCAGGACCAGATCGTCCGAGATCTGCGACAGGCGCATCACGCTGCCGCCTTCCGCTGCCGCAAAGGCGCGGGCGGCGTCCTCGGTCCCGAAGGGCACGGCCTCGGGCGCGCCCATGCCGCCTTCGCGGGCCGATCCCAGGACATAGAAGGCGTCCTCGGCGTCGATCCAGTTGCCCCGGCCCGGATCGTCCCAGGTGGCGCCGGGGGCGCCCATGTCGTTGACCTGCATCGCCAGGATCGGAAGGCTCTGTTCGGGCAGACGGGCATAGGCGATGGCGTCGCGGACCTGGCTGAAGAACAGGGGCGTGCCCGGCATCCCCTCCAGATGCACCTGCGCCTTGGGACCGGGATGTTCCAGCAGGTTCATCTGGCAGAAATGGCCCAAGGTCTGGGCGGTCAGTTCGACCGGGCTGGTGTCCTGCGCGACCTCCTGCTTGCAGGCGGCAAGGGACAGGCACAGGGCCAGGATCAGCGCGGGCCTCATGGCGTGACCTTTCGGAAGGCGGCGGTGGCAAGCGCCAGGGCAAGCACCGGCCACAGGGCGACCGACAGCGCCGATTGCCACAACGGGATCGCCGCCGCCGCGCCGCCCATGCCGCCCGCCGCCGCGCTGGCCTGGGCCGCCGCCAGGTTGAACAGGCGGAAGGCGTCGGCCGGGTTGGCCAGCAGCAGCGCGGGCAGCGCCTGGGTGGTCAGCGCCCCGCCCCCGTCGGACACGATCAGCGCCAGCAGCACCAGGTCATACAGCACGACCGCCCCCAGCCACAGCCCGACCGCCAGCCCAGCCGCGCCCGAGGGGCGCCGCGCCAGGACCGACAGGCCATAGCCCGCCCCCAGGAAGGTCGCGCCCAGCAGGACCGAGGTCCAGATCAGCCGCACCAGCGACGGCAGCCCGGCCACCGATGCCGGATCGGCCCAGATCGCCGCAACCGCCGCCGCGCCGTATCCCGCGCAGACCGCCAGCGTCAGGATCGCCAGATGCGCCAGCAGCTTGCCCAGCAGGATCTGCGTGCGCGAGACGGGATAGGTCAGCAGCAGGGGCAGCGTGCCGCGTTCCACTTCGCCGGCGATGGCGTCGAAGCTCATCAGCAGGGCGATCAGCGGGACCAGATAAACCGCCAGCGAGGTCAGCGAGGCGACGATCACCGACAGCCGGTCGGCGCCGATGTCGCCCGTGGGCGCGGCCCCGGCGGCGGCCAGGACCAGGGCGAAGACCACCATCAGCACCACGGCGATGGCGACCCAGCGGTTGCGCAGCGCGATGCGGAATTCGTTGGCGGCGGTGGAGAGGATGCGGCTCATTGCCCGTCCCTCCGGCTGAAATGGGAATAGATGTCTTCCAGGCTGGGCGGGATCACCTCAAGATCCGCGACCTGCGGCAGGCCGGTGATGCGGGCCAGCACCGCCAGCTTGTCGTCCTGGGCGCAATCCAGATGCAGCCGTCCGTCGCCATTGGCCCGCGCCATGGGCAGGGCCTGCGCCAGGGCATCGCGCTGTCCGGCGGCGGGGGCCACGCTGATCGCCACCGGCAGGGCGGCCTTGCGGCGCAGATCGGACAGCGTGCCCTGCGCCATCAGCCGGCCCCCGGACAGGATCAGGATCCGGTCGGTGCGGGCCTCGACCTCGGTCAGGGCGTGACTGGACAGCAGGATCGCGGTGCCGCCCGCCGCCAGATCGTCCAGCAGCGCATAGAAATCGCGCCGCGACACCGGGTCCAGGCCCGAGGTCGGCTCGTCCAGCACCAGCAGGCGCGGCTTGCCGATCAGCGCCTGCGCCAGGCCGACCCGCTGCCGCATCCCCTTGGAATAGGTGCCGATGCGCCGTTTCGCGGCATCGCCCAGACCGACGCGGGCCAGCAGGTCGACGGCCTGGGCGGGCTTTTCGCCGCGCAGCGACAGGTAATGGCGGATCTGCTCCTCGCCCGTCAGGGCCGGGTGGAAGGCGGCGTTTTCCGGCAGATAGGCGACCTGCGCGCGGGCGGCGGCGGAACCGGGCGCCGCGCCGCAGACCGTGACCGCGCCGCCGTCAAAGGGGATCAGCCCCAGGATGATCTTCATCATCGTGGACTTGCCCGCCCCGTTATGGCCCAGCAGCGCCACGCGCTGCCCGGCGTCCACCGTCAGCGACACGTCGCGCAATGCCTCGACCCCGGCGAAGCGTTTAGTGAGATGCGAGATCGTCAGGGTCGATGTCATCGTATGTTCCTTTGGCCCATCGGCCCGCCGCCTCGGCCTCGAAGGCCGCGATCTGCGGGGGAACGGGAATCGTCAGGGGGCGCATCAGCGGGTGGCTGTCGGTGACGCCGCCGGGAAGGGTGGCGGGAAAGCTGGACTGGCTCCAGCGGACCAGCTGCACGGCGGGTGATCCGGTCAGCAGGCTGGCGGCGGGCTGCGACCACAGGATATGGTCGATCAGGTCGTTCGGGCGGTATGTGCCGTCGGCCACGCCGTCGCCGTTCAGGTCATAGGCCGGATGGTCGGACCAGAAATTGCCGCGCCCCTCGTGGCTCCATTCCATGAAGCGGGTGCCGACGTATTTCACCTGCTCTCGATTGCCGATGAAAGCGTTGCCGGTCAGCACGTTGCGTTCGGATCCTGCGGTGAAATGGAGGCCGATGCCGCAATCCTGGAAGCGGTTGTCCCAGATCAGGTTCTTGTGCGCGTTATAGATGAACAGGCATTTCTTGGTGCCCCCCCGGACCAGGTTGCCGGTCACGTCGGCATTGTTGGCATAGTTCAGCATCAGCCCGTGTTCGCGGTCGCCCAGGCTGAGATTGCGCAGGATCTTCGCCCGGTCGGAAAACATGATGGCAAAGCCCAGATGGTTGCCGATGCTGATGTTGTCGGAGACCTCGGTGTTGCGGGTATACATGAAGTGCACGGCAAAGCGCAGGTCGCGCATGACATTGCCGCGATAGATGCTGTCGGCGCTGGCGTTGGAAAAGATGCCGTCGCGGCCATAGCGGATCACATTGCCCTCCAGCAGGGTGCCGGGGCTGTTCCAGACATAGATGCCATTGCCGCGTTCGTTCATCTGCCGGTTCTGCCGCCCGGTGATGCGGTTGTTCGTGACCCGCGCGTCGCGCCCGCCATGCACGTCGATGCCGTGCATGTTGTCGGCCAGCACAAGGCCGTCGATCACGGCGCGGTCGGCACCCTTCAGGATCTTGACGCCCGCGTCCAGATCCTCGTTCCGGCCGCCCGATCCGGTCACGGTGAAGCCGCGCAGCACCACGTCGGGGGCGTCGACGGTGATGACGGTGCCCTGCCCCTGGCCGTCCACCACCGCACCCTCGGGGCCGGTGATGGTCAGGGGGCGGTCGATGGCGACGGGGCCGGGATAGGCCCCGCCGGTCAGGGTCAGCACGTCGCCGGGGGCGGCCCCGGCGATGGCGGCGGCCAGATTGCCCGGACCCGGCGCAACCGCGCGCTCTGCCCCAAGCGCGGGCAGGGCGGCCAGCAGGCCAAGGATCAGGGCAATCCGGCGCATCGCTCAGGCGGCCTTCGGTTCGACGAACATGCGGCCGCGCATCTCCATGTGAAGCGCATGGCAGAACCACTGGCAGTAATACCAATAGACGCCGGGCGCACCCGCGACGAAGGTGACGGAGGTGGTGGCTTGGGGCGCAACCTCCATCGCGACGCCATGGTTGCCCATGGTGAAGCCGTGGGTCAGGTCGTCGATCTCGTCCATGTTGGTGATGATGACCGTCACCTCGTCGCCCTCGGTCACGGTGAAGCTTTCCAGGCTGAAGTTCGGCGCCACGCTGGTCATGTAGACGCGCACCTTGTTGCCGTCGCGGATCACCGTGTCCGCCCAATCGTCGATATTGACGCCGTCCGCCTCGGCCTGCTTGCGGGTCTCGGCCCACAGCGGGTCGTTGCGGTCCCAGACCGACTTGATCCCCGACATGATCGCCGGATCGACCGAGATCGCGTCATGCGGCTCGGCAAAGTTGGGGCCGTCGTGGACCAGCACCATCTTGTCGCCCGAAATGTCGATCAACTGGTCGTTTTCCGGCTTCAGCGGACCCACGTTCAGGAAACGGTCCTTGGAAAACTTGCACAGGCAGACCAGCCAGTCGTTCCTGGCGTCCAGCGTCTCGCCCATCACGGTCTTGAGATGGCCGGGCTGGTAATGAACGTCGATCTTGTCCTTGATCGGTTCGACCTGTTCGCCGTTATGGGCGCGGATCGCGTCCTCGATATTCCACTTGACCACCTGGCTGTCCAGGAACAGCGAGGTATAGGCATTGCCCCGCCCGTCGAACGCGGTGTGAAGGGGCCCGAGGCCCAGTTCCGGTTCGGCCACCACGGCGCTGCGCGGATCGGCGTTTTCGGTGAACAGCGCGTCGAATTTCGTCACGTCCAGAACGGTCACGGTCGGCGACAGCTTGCCCGCGACGCACAGGTGCTTCCGGTCGGGCGCCATGTTGCAGCCATGGGGGTTGTTGGCGATCGGGATATAGCGGGTAAAGGGGCTGTTCGCGTCCTTGCGGCCGTCCAGCACCTTGGCGCCGTTCACTTCCTCGAAGCGGCCCTCGGCGATGGCCTTCTCGATCTCGGCGATGTTGAAGACGACGACATGGTCCATTTCGGATTCCGTCATCTCGGCCAGGGTCATCCCCATTTCCGAGTTGTACGAGGTCGAGAAGGCCCATTTGCCTTCGTAATCCGCGTCGCAGTTGTCCAGGTTGCCCGACACCATCACCTGCCAGGCGACCTCCATCTTGTCGGCGTCGACGGCCGTGAAGATGTTCACATAGGTGGACAGGTCGTCCATCGTGGTGCCGTCGTTGATCAGCGGCGCCTCGTCCTCGCCATTGGCGAAGATATAGTTGGTGCGCGGCCATTTCTGCGGACGCATCCCGTGCATGGCCTTGGCGTTCGGCAGTTCCAGGATGGCGTCGCATTTCATCACGTCGCAGCGGATCCGCGCGATGCGGCTGTTCGCCTTGTCGTTCATGAACAGGTAGCGGCCGTCATACTTGCCCTCGGTGAAGGACATGTGGACGTGGTGCAGGTCGCCGTTGTCGTGGATCTTCTTGCCGTTGGCGGCCAGGATCGTCTTGGTCTTGTCGGTCATGGTCCGCTGGTGGATGCGGATCGATTCGTTGGTCTGGCCCCAGCCGGTGGCCGAACAGCGGTTGAAGACCGGCACCCGCATCAGCTCGCGCATCGACGGCACGCCCAGGATCCGCATCTCGCCGGTCTGGCCGGACGACCAGAAGCCGTAATAGGTATCAAGCTGCCCCGGCGCCACGCCGCCGTCGGCCCCGGTCGCCGCCATCGCCGCGCCCGAGGTCGCGGCGGTCAGGCCCGCAGCGCCGCCAAGGCCAAGCGCCAGCCGCCCGCCCAGCGTGCCCGCCACTGCGGCGCCCCCGGCGGTCGCGCCCAGCAGCATCCGCCGGCTGAGGCCCCTATTGTCGGTCGTTTCCATCATCGTCTCCTGTTGCTTTCAGGTGGTGGGTTCGGTGACGCGGCCCGCGTTCGGGTGGCCCGCAGGGGGCCTGCCCAGATCGGGGACCGCGCTTGCCGCCAGCTTGTCGCGCCGTTTCATCTTCTTGATGACGACCGGGCAAACCTTGGGCGAATTGTAGAGAACCTGGCAGTGCAGGCAGTTGATGCATTCGTTCGGATTGATCTCTCCGGTCGGATGGATCGACTGCACGGGGCATTCATGGGCGCAGATCTGGCAGGGATTTCCGCATTCGTGATAGCGTTTCAGCCAGTCGAACATCCGCACCCGCGCCGGGATCGCCAGGGCCGCGCCCAGCGGACACAGATACCGGCAATAGAAGCGCTCGACGAACAGCCCCGCCACCAGCAGCGCCACCGCATAGGCGACGAAGGGCCAGGCCCGCACGAATTTCAGGATGATCGCGGTCTTGAACGGCTCGACCTCGGCCAGGTGTTCGGCCTGCTCCACGCTCATCAGGCTGACGCCGAACAGTCCCAGGAAGATCATGTACTTGATCGGCCACAGCCGTTCGTGGAGTCCCCAGGGCAGGGTCCATTGCGGGATGCGCAGCTTGCGCGCGACCTGGTTGGTCAGTTCCTGCAAGGCGCCGAACGGGCACAGCCAGCCGCAATAGGCGCCACGCCCCCAGAACAGCAGCGCGGCGGCAACCGCGAACCACAGGATGAAGGTCAGCGGATCCAGCAGGAAGGCCTGCCAGCTGAAGCCGTTCACCAGGCTGCCGAACAGCGCCATCAGGTTCACGACCGACAGCTGCGCGTTGAACATCCAGCCCAGCACGACCAGCGTGACCGTCAGATAGGCCATGCGGAAGATATAGAAGCGGCGTTCGTTCCTGACCGCGAACTGCTGGAAGAAGAACACCAGCGTCAGCACCGCCAGCATGGATCCCAGGACCGCGATCTTGGGCTTGGAATCCAGCCAGATGCGTTTCCACAACTGCGCCTGGGCCTGGACCTCGCCTTCGGCGGCGACCGGCTGGGCGGCGGCGGGCACGGCTTCGGGCGCGGGCAGGGCGGCGGCGGGGGCCGCCGCCATGCGCAGGTATTGCTGCGGCAGCTGATAGGACAGGTCGAAGGTCTGGAAAATCTTTTCAATCGGCCCGACATCGCGATGCACCAGCAGTTGGATGCGGAACGGCCTGGTCGGATCGAAGCCCGAGGCGGCGGGGATGCGGAACAGATCCATTTCCGGGAAGTCCGGCGCGCCCTGGGCCGCGATGGCATTGACGCGGCGATGGTCGCGGTCGCGGAAGCGGACCGACACGTCGTCCTGGATCAGCACGATCCGGTCGAAGATCCCGCCGCGCACATAGCCCGACCCCTTGAAGCTGTAGAGGCCGCGCCCGAACACCGCGATGGCCTGATCGCCCTGACCCAGCCAGCCGCGCAGGTTGGCGTCGGCGGCATCGCCCAGCAGCGCCGTGCCGATGGCCGGGACCGAGACAAGCGCCACCTGCATTTCGATGAAGGTGGTTTCGGGCGCCTCGGTCAGGGCGCGCCCGGCGGCGCGGGGGTCGGCGTTGGCGGCGAAGGCCGCGTTCACCTGGCCCACGTCCAGCGACAGGCGGCGCAGGGTGCCGTCGCCCTCCATCGTCGGCCAGTCGGCCGGGGCCGGGGCATCGGCGGCGATCTCGTATCGCGGGCCGGTGGCGGCGGCTTCGGGGGCAAGGCCCCCCAGCCCCAGCGTGCGCGCGACCTTCAGCCCGGACCGGATGATCGAATCGTCGATCACCATCACCGTGACCGTCGCGCCCGAGATGATGTCCACGTCATGCGTGGTGCCGCCCGACTTCGCCTCGGCTACCAGGTCCAGGCCCTTGTAGCCCTCGACCAGGGCGCGGACCTTGGCCTCGGGGATGCCGATCAGGACGATGGGTTCGGAATGCTTGACCAGCTTGACGCCGGCGATCCTGCCGTCGGTGCCGATGGCCACAAGCGTGTGGATGGGCTTGCCGGAATAGCCCGTGGTGCCCACGAAATCGGATGTGACGAAGGCCCAGGCGACGGTCTCTCCGCCCTTCAGGACGGGGGCTGCCGCCAGATCGTCGCGGATCGGGCCGAAGCCCTCGGCCCCCGCCACCAGGTCCGAGGCGGTCTGGTCGGGCAGCAGATCGGCCAGGACGCTTTGCGCGGCAGCAGGCAGGGGCGCCAGCAGGACCAGGCAGACCAAGGCCAAAACGGCCGCCGGCAAAAGGCGATGGAGGGGGCGGAACAGGGTCATGCGCGGAACCGGGGGGCTTGGAACGGGGGGCCGCGCGACAGGGGCGCGGCGGCCCGGCGCGACAGGAGGGGAACGGCGATCCGCCAGGACGACACGGCCTGATGCCAGGCCAGCGGGGCGGCGGCGTCAGCCGATTGCGGCAGATCCAAGGGCAGCGGCAGCGGGCAGGCCGGACAATCCCGGCAATCCTGCGGACCATGGCCCGCGTCCTCGGGGTCCAGCGTGATCGTCTTCATGGCGCCGTCGCTGCATATGACCACGGTCATCGCCTGCGACGCCGACGCGAATCCCTGCGCCCAGGTTCCGGCCAGCAGCATCAGCACAGGCAGAATCGCCAGGCAGAGCCTCGAGGGAACAGAATGGGACGCGCGTTTCATCGGTTCCGCATAGGACGCGGCGAAGCAGGCGTCTTTGCGTTGGATCAAACAGCGCGCAGGCGACGGGCGGGCAGCCGGCCGCGCCGCCCCGCCCCGCCCATTCGGCCAAGCTGTTGCTTATCCAGGCGATTAGCGCCGCGACCGGCGCCACAGGATCACGCCGCCCGCCAGAACCGCCGCGCCGATCACCATATGGCGCGTGGTGATGCCCATCCGCGCCTGTGCGCTGCGGCGATAGCGGGGATCGAAAAAGCGCGTATCGGCCAGGATGCTGCCCAGCCAGGTTTCCCGGCGCGGCAGCAGCGGGCGCAGGCTGCGCCCCTGCGGACGGCACAGCGCGTCGAGCGCGGGCAGCAGGCCGCCCTGCCGCTCGATCTCGGCGCCGACGCGGTCGGGGGACAGGCCCAGATGTTCGGCCAGAAGCCGGGTGCGGACGTCGCCGATCAGGCGTCGCGTCGCATCGTCGGGGGCGGTGATCGCCACGTCGCATTCGGTGTCGAAGCCCATCGACCGCCGGTCGATGTTGCTGGAGCCGATGCGCAACAGCACGTCGTCGACGATCATGATCTTGGCATGGACATAGATCGGCTGGCCGCTGCCGGTCACGGGATACAGGATGCGGAACCGGCGATGGGGGTCGGCGGCGCGCAGTTGCCGGATCATCCGGCTGCGGGTGACGTGCATCGCCTGATCCTCCAGATGGCCCTGGGCGGCATAGGGGTTGATCACCACGATCTCGGGCCCGTCGGGTTCGGCCAGGCGGCGGGCGAGGGCGCGGGTGATGCTGTCGGCGCAGAAATACTGCGATTCGATATAGATGCAGCGGCGCGCCCCGGCGATGGCGTCCAGATACAGATCCTCGATCTCGTGGATGGGGGGCCTGTCGGCCTCGGGCGGGGCGGTGCGGGCGATGGCCATGGGGATATCGCGGAACACCGGGTCGATGCTGTCGGGCCACAGGTCGGCGCCGGGTTCGAAGGTCTCGTCCGCCTCGGCATCGTGGGCGCGGGCCCAGCGGGCGCGGGCCAGTTCCGACAGCGCCGCCGCCGCCGGTCCCGACAGCACGGTGGACGCGTCATGCCAGGGTTGCGCGTCATCGCCGTTCTTCAGGCAGCGCAGCGGGTTGTCGTCCTTGTGGCCGGGATCGTCCCAGCGGCCGTCGGTCATGTCGATGCCGCCGCAGAAGGCCAGGCTGTCGTCGATCACGACGATCTTCTGATGATGGCAGGCGCCCAGCGGGTGGCGCCCGTCGAAGGCCAGGTGGATCTGGTCGGGCGACATCAGCTTGACCTGAAGGGCGGGCAGGATGCCGCCGGGCGCGATCAGGGCGCCGCCGCTCCATTTCAGCAGATAGATGTCCAGGCCGGGGCGGCGGTCCACGATGGCGTCCAGGAACAGCCCGACCTTGTTGGGGAATCCGTCCGGAGCAAGCCCGTCGCCGTCGCTTTCGCCGGGCAGCATCTCGATCTCGAAATCGAAATCCCAGCCGATCATCATCACCAGCCGTTCCGCCTTCAGCAGCGCCTCGCGCAGGGCGCGGAAATAGGCCTTGCCGTCGATGATGACGGACAGGCGGTCCGCCGTTTCGACCCGCCAGCAGTTCCGGCCCGGCTGCAATTCGATCATGATCGGTTCTTCCCTTCGATGGCATCGCCGTCCTGCCGGAACGCGCGCAGGGAAAAATCACCGAGATCGGGAACAGGTTCCAGCGGGTTCTGCGGACAGGCGGGGAAAGTGGCGCCGGGGGGCTTGCAGTTCCTGAATTTCCATCCATATACCATCCATGCGGATGGAGAAACACGATGGCCGAGATACGCAGCCTGCGCGACAGGACGCCCGACACCGAAAAGATCACCATCAACCTGGGCTATGTGGACCTGGGCCGGATCGACCTGCTGGTGCAGGAGGGCTTCTATTCCAACCGCAGCGATTTCATCCGCACCGCCATCCGCCGCCAGCTGGACGGCCACCGCGATGTCGTCGCCCGGTCGATTGATCGGCATACGATGGAACTGGGCCTGCGCGACTATACCAGGGCCGAGCTTGAGGCGCTGCGCGACAAGGGCGAGGTTCTGCATATCAAGGTCGTGGGCCTGGCGCGCTTTGCCCCCGACATTCCCCCGGATCTGGCGCGCGCGACCATCGGATCGATTTCGGTGCTGGGGGCGCTGCAAGCGGGGCCCGAGGTGAAGAAGGCCCTGGCCGACCGGATTTCCTGACCTTTCGAAGGACCAAGCAGATGAAGAACTTCAACGTCGGCGCCCTGCGCCAGGCGATCGGCGGTTTGCGCCTGGACGGCGCCAACGCTCTGGTCGAACGCACCCTGGCCCAGCACGGGCTGTCCATGCCGCAGGGGGTCCAGGCGCCCTTTGCTGCCGCGCGATCCCCTGCCCCGCCGGTCCCCCAGGGTGCCAGCTTCACGGCCGACCGCTTTGACTGCGCGGCGGGCAGCCGGGATTACATGGTCTATGTGCCGTCGTCAGCGGCGCAAGGGGTCCAGGGGCTAATCCTGATGCTGCATGGCTGCACCCAGACCCATGCCGATTTCGCGTGCGGCACCGGCATGAACGACCTGGCCGAGACGCACCGTCTGATCGTCGTCTATCCCCAGCAATCGCGCGGCGAGAACGCCCAGTCCTGCTGGAACTGGTTCAGCCCCGGCGATCAGCGCCGCGGCCGCGGAGAGCCCGAGATCCTGGCCCGGATGGCCTCTGCCCTGGCCCTCGGCCATGACGTGCCGCAGGGGCGGGTCTTTGCCGCCGGGCTGTCGGCGGGCGCGGCCATGGCGGTGATCCTGGGCCAGACCCATCCCGATGTCTTCGCGGCCATCGGCGCCCATTCCGGCCTGCCCTTCGGCGCGGCCAGGGACGTGCCTGGCGCCTTCGCGGCGATGAACGGCACGGCGGCGCCCGAAGCCGCGCGGCCCCGCAAGGCCGCCGCCACTCCGGCAATCGTCTTTCACGGCAGCGCCGACCGGACCGTGCATCCGCTGAACGGCCAGCGGATCGTGGCGGATACGCTGGCCGCAGGGCCGGACCAGACGCTGGTCGATCAGGCGAAGGCCAGGACCGGCGGGCGCAGCCACAGCCGCGACATCACCGCCACCCTGGACGGCCAGGTGCTGACCGAGCATTGGGTCGTCGAGGGACTGGGCCATGCCTGGTCGGGCGGCCGTCCGGGCGGATCCTATACGGATCCCGCCGGTCCCGACGCCAGCGCCGAGATGGTGCGCTTTTTCCTGGACCAGCCCCTCGGCGGACGACCGGGATAGCGGCCGGGCGGCGCGTCAGCCCAAGTGGCGCCGCTTTTCCGCCGCGTATCGGACCAGGGCCAGCCCCCTGAAGATGCCGTGCATGAACTTGCCATAGGGCATGGTGACGAAGAAGCCGAAGACGAACCCCAGATGCAGCGCCAGCATCGTGCCCATCAGCGGCGTCGCGCGCAGGAACAGCAGCGCCAGGCCCGTGACGCCCGTCAGCAGCAGCATCACGATGAAGGCCACGTCCATGCCCATGCGGCTTTCATCCATCAGCTGCCGGTCGCGGCGGAACTTGGCGGTCAGCAGGCCCAGCGGCCCCACCGTGATGCCGATCCCGCCCAGCGTGCCCAGCACCACCGGCAGATCCCACCAGGGATAGGGCGCGTCGCGGCCCAGCAGGTAATGCCACAGCGTCCCGACCGAGGTCGCGGCGAAGCACAGCATGAAGCCATAGAAGGTCAGGTGGTGGAACAGGCGGCGGTTGTCGTCGGGCTTGTCGCTGTCGTTCATGCAGCCGACCCCGCCGCCGTCCAGGTATTTCAGCGTCGCCGCGTCATGCGCCCCGCCGGCAAGCGCCTCGGGGTCGCGCAGGGTCGCCGCCGGTTCCCCGATGTCGCGCCAGAACCTGATGCAGGACATCACGATGGCCAGGATCGACCACAGGAAGGCCGCGCCGAAGATCGCCACCATCGTGTTGTGCGGCATGATCCGGTAGAAGGCGCCCGGCCCGGTATGGGTGCCGAACATCACCGCCGGGTCGTGCCAGGCGGCAAAGCCGATGACGAAAGCCGCGACCGACAGCGCCGCGACCAGCGTGACCATCAGCCCGTTGCGATGGAACATCGGTGCCAGGAAGCCGGGCCAGACATAGCGGGCATAGCTGTCGTTGCGGACCTCGGCCAGCACCTTGGGGACGTTCACGTCGAATTCGTGCGGCGGGGCGAACTGGCAGTCGGAATTGCAGGCCCCGCAATTGTGGCACAGGTTCGCCAGATAGGTCAGGTCGCCCGCCGTGAAGGCGCGGCGCATCTCCATCGCCGGGAAGACCGCGCACAGCCCCTCGCAGTAGCGGCAGGAATTGCAGACGGTCATCAGCCGCTCGGCCTCGTCCAGATGGGACTGGTGGGCGGCGTCCGCCGCATCGGCCCGCTGTCCGGGCATCACGAATTCAGCGGCTTGCATGGCTGCTTGCTCCTTCTCCGGCAAGGCGGCCGAAGACGCTGCCGATGGTCATTCCGATCCCGGCGGCATAGCCCTGGCCCAGCACGTTGCCGGCCATGATCTCGCCCGCCGCCCAGATGTTCTCGGCCCGCCCGCCGCCGGCCAGTTGCACCCGCGCCTCGTCATCGACGGCGACGCCCAGATAGGTGAAGGTGATGCCGGGACGGACCGGATAGGCATAGAACGGCCCTTCCTCGATCCGGCGCGCCCAGTTGGTCTTGGCGGGGGTCAGCCCCTCGGTATGGCAGCCGTCCAGGATGGTGTCGTCGAACTGGCCCGGCTGCACGGCGGCGTTGAAGCGGTCCACCGTCGCGCGCAGGGCGGCCGGATCCAGATCCAGCTTGCCCGCCAGAGCCTCGATGCTGGCGCCGGTGACGGGCGGGAACAGCGAGGGCATGAACAGCTTCAGCGACCGCGCGTCGAAGATGATATAGGCGATCTGGCCCGGCTGGGCTGCGACCAGGCGGCCCCAGATGGCGTAACGCTTGGGCCAGATATCCTCGCCCTCGTCATAGAAACGCTGGCAGTCGCGGTTCACGACGATGCCGAAGACCACGCAGTCCAGCCGGGTGATGATGCCGCCGTCGTATTTCGGCGCGCGGGCGTCGATGGCCACCGCATGGCACTGGGTCGGGTCGCCGATCTGCTGCATCCCCTTGCCGATCAGCGTGCGCAGCAGCGAGCCGCGGTTATAGGGCGTGCCCCGGATCAGGAAGTTCTCGGCGATCTCGCCCCAGCCTTCCTTCAGCCAGTCGATATTGGCCTCGAACCCGCCCGAGGCGGCGACCAGCGCGTGTCCGGGCAGCCGGCGCTTGCCCTGCGGCGTCGTCACCTCGGCGGCGACGAAGCGGGTGCCGTCCAGTTCCAGATCGGTGATCTCGGCGTCATAGACGACATGCACGCCCAGGCTTTCGGCGGTGCGATACAGCGCGTTCAGCATCGCCCGACCGCCGCCCAGGAAGAAGCTGTTGGTCCGCCCCAAACTGAGCGTGCCGCCCAGCGAGGGCTGGAAGCGCACCCCCTGTTCGGTGATCCAGGTCAGCATGTCCTTGGACCGCCGGATCATCATCCGGGCCAGATCCGGGTTGGTCTTTCCCTGCGTCACCCGCAGCAGGTCGTCGAAGAATTCGTCCTCGGTATAGGGGCCGGACAGGGTTTCGGTGGCGCTGTCATGGGCGCAGCGCATGTTGCGGGTGTGGCGGGTATTGCCGCCGCGATAGAAGCGCGGCGCCTTTTCCACCACGGCCACGCTGGCCCCGCCCCTGCGGGCGGCGATGGCCGCGCACAGCGCCGCGTTCCCGCCCCCCGCGATGACGACATCATAGGATTGAGTGAAATCGACCGGCCTTTCCATGGTCAGAACACCCAGACGCTTTCGCGCGGAATGCGGATCGGAGAGGTGTCGTTGGCCACCGCCCCCTCGGTCAGCACGCGCAGGCTGTGATCGCCCAGCCGATAGACATGCTCCCATTTCTCGCCCAGGAACATCGAGGTGGCGCGGTGCATTTCCACCGTGTCGGGTTCCCCCGGCTGCGCCAAGGCCAGCCGGTCCATGCGGCAGATGGCGGTCCCCGCCTCTCCGGCGGTCTTGGGCTGGCCCATGCGGCCGGTGACGCGGATGCCGTCGCAGTCCAGCGTGGCGAAGCCGTCGTTGGCCGCCACCACCTTGCCCGCCAGCCGCACGTTGTTGCCGATGAAATCGGCGGTGAACAGCGTCCGGGGACGGTTGTACAGATCCTCGGGGCTGCCTTCCTGCGCGATCACGCCGCCGTTCAGCAGCACGATGGTGTCGGCGATGGCAAGCGCCTCGATCTGGTCATGGGTGACGATGACCGCCGCGCGCTCCTCTCGGGTGATCAGTTCCTTGAGAAAGGCGCGCGCCTCGTCGCGCAGCTTGGCGTCCAGGTTCGACAGCGGCTCGTCCAGCAGCAGGACCGCCGGGTCATAGGCCAGCGACCGGGCGATGGCGACGCGCTGCTGCTGGCCGCCCGACAGTTGCGCGGGAAAGCGTTCCTGAAGATGGCCCAGGCCCAGCACCTCGCAGACGGTGCCGACCTTGCGCTTGACCTCGGCCTCGGGCGCCTTGCGCAGCCGCAGGCCATAGGCCACGTTGTCGAAGACGGTGCGGTTCGGCCACAGCGCATAGGACTGGAACACGAAGCCCAGCCCGCGCTTTTCGGCGGGCAGATCCAGCCCCGACTCGCCGTCGAAAACCTGCTTGCCGGAAACCGAGACCTTGCCGCGATAGGCGCGTTCCAGCCCCGCGACGGTACGCAGCAGCGTGGTCTTGCCCGACCCCGACGGCCCCAGAAGCGCGGCGATGCGGCCCTTTTCGACGGCGAAGGACGCGCCCTTCAGCACCTCGACGGCGCCGTATTTCAGATGGATGTTTTCAACGATCAGTTCAGGCATCAAGACGCACTCCGAAGCGCAGGGCCAGCGCGATGCCGCCCGCGATGACAAGGGTGTTGACCACGGCCAGGGACGAGGCCACGTCGATATTGCCGCCGTTCCACAGGCTGACGAGCATGGTGCCCATCACCTCGTTGCCCTGGCCCATCAGGAAGATGCCGGTGGAATATTCGCGGGCATACAGCAGGAAGGCCAGAAGCCAGGCGGCCAGCAGGCCGTGCCGGGCCAGCGGCAGGATCACGTCGCGGGCGACGCGGGCCTGACCCGCCCCGGCGACATGGGCGGCCTCCTCAAGCTCGCGCCCGACCTGGCCGAAGGAATTGGACACAAGCCGCAACCCGAAGGGCAGCCAGACCAGCGTATAGGCGACCCACATCGCCACCAGCGAGGCAACCCAGGGCTTCAGCACCGGCACGAACAGGAAGATCCAGAACACCACCAGACCGGCGACGATCCCCGGCATGGCGCGCGGCAGCAGCACCAGGAAATCCAGCGCCTTGGTGCTTTTCGCCTTCGAACGATGCGACGCCAGCCCGATCACCGCATAGACGCAGAGCGATGCGAAACCGCCCGCGAAGGCCAGGATCAGCGTGTTGACGATGGACCGGCGGATCAGCGGCAGGTCGGCCAGCTTGTGATAGTTGTCCAGCGTCAGCACGTCGCGGATCGCGACCAGCGGACCCCAGGTGGTGACGAAGGACCGCAGCGCGACGCCCGACAGGGGCAGCAGCACGACCGCGTAAAGCCAGATCAGCACCCCCGCCAGGGCCACCCATTTCCACGGTCCCAGCGGGATGGGATGGGCGCGCGCGGCCTTGCCGCCGATGGTGGAATAACGCTGCGCCGACCGCAGCATCCGCCGTTGCAGCATCACCAGCGGCAGCGTCACCAGCATGATGAAGATCACCACCACCGCCATCAGCTGATAGGCGGGCCGCCCCAGCAGGGTGTTGAACTTGTAAAGATAGGTCGCCAGCACCAGCCGCCCGTCCTGGTCGCCCAGCACATAAGGCAGGCCGAACAGCTCGAACCCCAGAAAGGCCACCAGCACCGCGCTGACCGCGATGGACGGCCAGACCAGCGGCAGCGTGACCCGCATCGCCACCGTCAGCGGAGAGCCTCCGGCGACGCGGGCCGCCTCCTCCAGATCCGAGGGGACGGTGCGCAGCGCGGTCGAGACATAGATATAGACATGCGGCACATGGGTCAGCGCGACCACAAGGACCAGCATCGGCATGGAATAGACGTTCCAGAACGGCGCGCCGCCGAACAGTTGCTGCCACCAGACCGACCAGAAGCCCGACGGCCCGATCGACACGATATAGCCGAAGGCCAGGACCATGGGCGACATGAACAGCGGCAGGAAGATCGCCGGTTCGATCCACTTGCGGCCAGGCATGTCGGTCCTGACCATCAGGAAGGCCAGCAGCGACCCCAGCGGAACCGCGATCAGAACCATGCCCGCCGACAGGATGACGGTGTTCAGCAGGGCGTCGCGGAACCCCGGATCGCCCAGCACGAAGCCATAGGTCTCCGCGGTGGTCCTGGCCCGCGCGCTGAAGAAGGCGTCGGTCAGGAAGCTTTGCCACAGGATCAGCCCGACCGGGGCCAGGATGAACAGCGCCGTCAGCAGGACGACGTTGTTGCGCCAGAAATCGCTGCGCATGGCTTATCGCCCCGCCTTCAACGCGTCGGCCCCATTTGCGGAAGAAGGCCAGCCGTTCCATCGGCTGGATCGCATCCAGCAGTTCGGGACCGATGGCCACGGGTTTCAGCCGGTCGCCGTTCTCGGCGGTCAGGCCGGCGATGGTCGCCTTGCCCTCGACATCGGGGCGGATGGCGAACAGATGCGCCTCGTTGCCGACGACCGTCTGGCCGCGCTTGGACAGCAGATAGTCCAGGAACACCCGCGCGGCATGGGGATGGTCCGCCTGTTCGGTGATGATCGCCAGCCGCGACAGCACCACGGCATAATCCTGCGGCACCACGACCTTGACGTTCGGGTCGCGTTCCGCCCGCAGATAGGCATAGGGACCGACGATGTTATAGCCGATGGCATGTTCGCCCGCGCTGATCTTTTCCAGCATCGTCCCGGTCGAGGTGTAGAACTTGGCATCCACCGCGCCGAAGGCCGTGACCAGCGGCCACAGGTCGTCGCCGTGCTTGGCATCCTCGTTCACGGCAAAGAAGCCCAGGCCCGACCGCTCGGGGTCATAGGTGGCGACCTTGCCCGCCATGGCGTCGCGGTTTTCGGTCAGCCAGGCGGCCAGGCCCGCGCGGGTGTCGGGCATTTCGCTCTCGGGGATGACCTTGCTGTTATAGACCATCACCACGGGTTCGTAGGTGGTGGCATAGATGCGGTCGCCGTCGGACGCCCAGTCGGGAATCGATCCCTTCTCGGGCGAGGCGTATTCGGCGGCGATTCCGTCCTCGACCATCTGGTATTGCAGATCCATCGCCGAGGACCAGACGATGTCGGCCTTCAGCGCCCCGGCGGCGGCTTCGCTGCTGACGCGGCTGAACAGGTCGGCGGCCTTGATCTCGATATAGTCGGCGCGAATCTTCGGGAACGCCTTCTGGAAATCGGCCAGGATCGGCTCGACCGCGGCATGTTCGGTATTGGCATAGATCACGACCGAGCCTTCGGCCTCGGCAGCGGCCAGAATATCGGCGTAATCGGCGGGATAGCCCGCCGGAATCTCGGCCCAGGCCGCGACGGGCGCGGCCAGCAAAAGGGCAGGCAAAAGCAGACGGCGCACGGCCGTTTCATTCAGCGTCTTCATGGACTTCCTCCCTGGCGAAAGCGGGGTCGAATCGGAATCTGGCTCTCGTTTTTATTGGATATTATTGTATACAATAAAAAGCAATAAAATTCTGGACGGTGGCCTTTCCCTTTTCGCGCCCCTATCCTGACCGGACATGAAGAACGAGGCTGCGCGCATGACCATCCGTCCCGACCACGGCCCGTCCCGGCTGACCGCGATCCGTCCCGATGCGGTGACGGGCACCAGGGGCGCGGGCCTGGGCGATGCGGTCTTTTCGGTGCTGCGCCAGGCGCTGCGCCAGGGAATCTTCCAGCCCGGCGACCGCCTGCGGGAAGAGGAAATCGCCGAGCATTTCTCGGTCAGCCGCACGCCGGTGCGCGACGCGTTGCGCCGGATGCTGGAACGCCGCCTGCTGGAGGTGTCGGGCGGGCGCGGGCTGATGATCCGCAGGCTGGACCGGGCCGAGGTGTTCGAGCTTTACCAGATGCGCGAGATCATGGAGGGCACCGCCGCCCGCTTCGCCGCCGAAAACGCCACCGGCGCGGAAATCGCGCTGCTGACCGATCTGCAGGCCGCGTTCGAAGGCACCGCCGACGTGGCCGAATGCGCGCGCCTGAACAAGAAGTTCCACGAGGCCATCGCCGGGTCCGTCCGCAACCGCTTCTTCCACAGCCCGCTGGAAGAGTTGCAGGATTTCCTGGCGCTGCTGGGGGCCACGACCTTTTCGGTCAGCGGCCGCGCCGGGCCTGCCGCCGCCGAGCACCGCCGCATCCTGGACGCCATCGCCGCCCATGATCCCGACGCCGCCGAACTTGCTGCCCGCGACCATATCCGCAGCGCCCTGGCGACCCGGCTGAAGATGCTGAACGCCGACTAGCCGGAACGGAAACGCTGTTTCCACCCGCCGCCTTGGAATGGCCTTGCGGGACGAGGCCTCGATCCCGAGACTGATCAGCCCGGCCCGCACCAAAGCGCAAGGCCTACCGCCAGATACAACCATCCCAGGGGACATCATCATGATCCCGCTCAGCCCTTTTCAGTCGTCAGATCGAGCGCCCCGCAGCTTGGGAAAGAAGGGCCGAAGTCGCCGCAGCTGTTGCGCGCTCAACCAGAAGTATCGCTTGTCTCGCTTGCTCATGACAAGCGTGGACCGCTTAACCTCCTGCCCGGCAATAGAAACTTTTAGGGATGGAACATGGGGAGCCTCGGGCGGGGCCTCGCATATCTCCTGTTCCTCTGCTAGGACGGCCGCCAGCCGCCCGCCACATCCGAGGAGCCGATCCATGGACGACGACGCCCTTCGCCATGCCGAGAAGATGAAGCGGATCAAGGCCGCCCGCGACAGGATGATGCGGACCAAGACCCAGGAGCGGGGCCTGGTCATCGTCCATACCGGCGCGGGCAAGGGCAAGTCGTCGTCCGGCTTCGGCATGATCATGCGCTGCATCGCCCATCGGATGCCCTGCGCGGTGGTCCAGTTCATCAAGGGCAGTTGGGAAACCGGCGAACGCAGCCTGCTGGAGCAGCATTTCGCCCAGGACTGCCGGTTCTTCGTCTCGGGCGAGGGCTTCACCTGGGAAACCCAGGACCGGGACCGCGACATCGCCGCCGCGCGCCACGGCTGGGAGATCGCGAAACGGCAGATCCTCGACCCGCAGATCCGCTTCGTGCTGCTGGACGAGATCAACATCGCGCTGCGCTACGACTATCTGGACATCGACGAGGTGGTCGATTTCCTGCTGACCCGGAAGCCCGCCATGACCCATGTGTGCCTGACCGGCCGCAACGCCAAGGCCGAACTGATCGAGGCCGCCGATCTGGTCACGGAAATGACGCTGCTGAAGCACCCGTTCCGCGACGGCGTGAAGGCCCAGAAGGGCGTCGAATTCTGAACGGTCGCGCGGGGCCGGTCCCCCCTCGGCCGCCGCGACGCACCGAACGGATCCCCGAACGCATCGGCGCGCTGTAAGGCGCCGGGCGCAAGGACGATCCCGCATCCGCATCCCAGCTTTGCAGAGGCCGACGCTGCGGTGTCTTCTTGTTGAGATGTCCTGGCGGCGAAACGCCAGATAGGTGGCGAAATTCGCGGTGCTGTCGGCAAACTCGGGACGCCGGATCACCGGCGCCCAGCCTTCCAGGATCGCGGCGGCCCCGGCCGCGACCTGGGATCGCCAAGGCCTCAAGCGGGGACAGGGTGTCGGCATTGCGGTGCCGGTCATGGACGTGTCCTTTCCCGCTTTCGAGAGGCGGGAAAGATGACAGGCCGGTAATGCTGCGGATAGCCTGCGGGCGACGCGCCGTCAGGCGACGCGGTTGCCCTGCACCCAGACCCCGCGCACCGCCCCAGCCTTGCCCAGCCGCGCCACCCGGATCACGTCCGCGCGGGCGCCGGGGCGCAGCGATCCCCGGTCGGACAGCCCGACGGCCTGGGCGGGCGCGGATGTCACCGCTGCCACGCCGCGGGGAACGTCGCCCCACAGATCGCCCAGCATCAGCGCCGCCGTCAGCAGGGATGACGGGACATAATCCGACGACAGGATGTCCAGATGCCCGGTCTCGGCCAGGTCATGCGCCGCGACATTGCCGGAATGCGATCCGCCCCGGATCAGGTTCGGCGCCCCCATCATCACCGCGATGCCCCGGTCGCGGCAGGCCCGCGCGGCCTCGGCCGTGGTCGGGAATTCGGCGACCTGCACGCCGTGGGCGGCGGAGACCGCCACCTGATCGGCCGTGGTGTCGTCATGGCTGGCCAGCACCGCGCCATAGCGGCGCGCCTCGGCCACCGCCGTCGCCTCGTGCAGCGCGCCCAGCCTTTCGCTCAGCGCCTGCTGGCTTTCAACATGGGCGTCGAATTCGGCATCGGACAGGCCGCGCTTGCCCATCACATAGTCGCGCAGCTTCGTCACGTCGCGGAACTGCCGCTGGCCGGGGGTGTGGTCCATCAGGCTGACGATGCCGATGCGATCCTCGGGACCGAACTTGGCCATCTCCTCGACCAGGGTTTCCGAACAGATCTCGGCCCGCAGATGCAGGAAATGGCTGATCCGCAGCGCCCCCTGCGCGCGCAGATCCAGGATTTCGGTCGCCAGCGCGCGGGCATATTCGCCATAACCCACATTGCTGCTGGTGAAGACCGACCCGACCCGCAGCGCGTCGAAGACGGTGGTGATCCCGGTCGAGGCCAGTTCCGCGTCATGCGCCACGATCGCCGCCTGATGCGGCCATTCGACCTTGGGGCGCGGTTGCAGGTGGCGTTCCAGGTTGTCGGTATGCAGCTCGACCAGGCCGGGCATGACCAGATCGCCCGCGCAATCCACCGCCCCAGGCGTCACGGAGGCGCCTGGGGCGATTTCCGCGATGCGGCCATCTGACAGGCGCAGGCTGCCCCGGATCACCTCGTCCGGCAGGACCAGGGTGGCGTTGGAAAGGATCGTGTCGGTCATCTGTCTGTCCTGTCTGTGTCGTCGGCCCGTGATCGCGCCGCTTGCCACGGCGCTGTCACAGCAGTGTGACAGTTCCGGGATAGTCGGCCATCATGACCGACATGAAACGCTTTGCCATCTATTACGCTCCGCGCCCCGGCGCCTTCGCCGATCTGGCGCATCGCTGGCTGGGCGGCGATCCCGCCACCGGCCAGACGCTTGGCCAGCCGGACCTGGGCCTGCCCGCAGCGCAGATCACGCAGGAGCCCCGCCGATACGGCTTTCACGGCACGATCAAGCCGCCCTTCCGGCTGGCCGAGGGTGCCACCCCCGACGATCTGGACGCGGCGCTGTCCGATCTGGCGGCGGCGCTGATGCCCGTGGCCCTGCCGGGGCTGCGGATCGCCAATCTGGACGGTTTCCTGGCGCTTGTGCCCGAAGGCGACGCCGCCGCCTTGCAGCGGTTGGGGGCCGAGGTGGTGCGCGTCCTCGATCCGCTGCGTGCGCCGCTGACCCAGGCCGAGATCGCCCGCCGCCGTCCCGAACGGCTGACCGAACGGCAGCGCGGGCTGCTGGACCGCTGGGGCTATCCCTTCGTGATGGAGGAGTTCCGCTTTCATCTGACCCTGACCGACCGGCTGGACCCTGACATGGCCGCGCGGGCGCAGCAGGTGCTGGCGGCGCATTTCGCCCCGGTCCTGCCGCGCCCCTTCGCGATCGAGGATCTGTGCCTGTTCGGAGAGCCTGCCGACGGTCCGTTCCGCCTGATCCATCGCTATGCCCTGACCGGCTGAAGCGCGTCCAGGAACCGCGCCAGACCCTGCTGGGGCAGCCCGTCGTTCAGGACCGTGCGGAAGGGGATGCCATCCGGCAGGGCGAAACCGGCCCGGTCCAGCCGCCGGGCCTGATCGGCGGCGGTCTCGCGCGCCCGGCCCGCCAGCCGTGCGGCCAGCACCTGGGGCGGGGCGGTGACCAGCAGCACGGTCAGGCCGGGAATGCGCGCCACGGCCTCGGCCAGCACGGCGCGCGACAGGTTCATCAGCACGGTGCCCGCGCCCGTCAGTTCGGCGGTGGGAATGCCATAGCCCAGCCCATGCGCCCGCCAATGCAGCGCAAAATCGCCCGCAGCCAGGCGGCGGGCGAATTCGGCCTCGGTCACGCCGTCGAAATCCTCGCCCCCGGCCTCGGCCGGACGGGTGATGACCCGGCGCGCGGCGCGGATGTCGGGGCTTGCGGCGCAGGCCAGCGCCATCAGCGTGTCCTTGCCCGCGCCCGAAGGCCCGACGACGGCGACCACGCGCGTCATGCCGCAAGCCCCGGCGTGAAGCGCGTCACATCGACCAGCCGGTCGCAGACGCGGTCGCGCGCGCCCTCGTCATGGAAGATGCCCAGGATCGCGGCGCCGCGCGCCTTGGCTTCCTCGATGAGGGTCAGCACGACCTCGCGGTTGGCGGCGTCCAGGCTGGCGGTGGGTTCGTCCAGCAGCATCACCGGGAAGGCATGGGCGAAGCCGCGCGCGATGTTCACCCGCTGCTGCTCGCCGCCGGAAAAGGTGGTGGGCGACAGGCCCCACAGCCGTTCGGGGATGTTCAGGCGCGCCAGCAGGTCGGCCGCGCGGGCGCGGGCGGCATCGGGCGCGACGCCCAGGCGCAGCAGCGGTTCGGCCACGACCTCGATGGTCGGGACTCGGGGGACGACGCGCAGGAACTGGCTGACATAGCCCAGCGTGTCGCGGCGCAGCGCGACGATCTGGCGCGGCTGGGCCGTCACGATGTCCAGACCGGCGACCTCCAGCAGGCCCGAGGCCGCCAGGTAATTGCCGTGGATCATCCGCATCAGCGTCGATTTGCCCGACCCCGATTGCCCGGTCAGGCCCACGCATTCGCCGGGCGCGACGGCCAGCGACGCCCCCTCCATCACCCGCAGGATGGTGCCGCCCTGATTGTGCAGGGTGAAGGTCTTGGACAGGTTTTCAATACGGATCATGGCGTTACACCTGCAAAACGGATGACACGAGAAGCTGGGTATAGGCGTGCTGCGGATCGTCCAGCACCTGGTCGGTCAGGCCGGTTTCGACCACACGGCCCGATTTCATCACCATCAGCCGGTCGGCCAGCAGCCGCACCACGGCCAGGTCATGGGTGACGATCACCACCGACAGACCCAGATCGCGCACCAGCCCGCGCAGCAGATCCAGCAGCCGCGCCTGCACGCTGACATCCAGCCCCCCGGTCGGTTCGTCCATGAAGACCAGCCGCGGCCCGGTGACCAGGTTGCGGGCGATCTGCAGGCGCTGCTGCATCCCCCCGGAAAAGGCCGAGGGGCGGTCGTCGATGCGTTCCGCCGCGATCTCGACCCGGCCCAGCCAGTCGGTCGCGGTGTCGCGGATCGCGCCATAGTGGCGCTGACCCACGGCCATCAGCAGTTCCCCCACATTGCCCCCGGCGCTGACGCCCATGCGCAGCCCGTCGCGCGGGTTCTGGTGGACATAGGCCCAGTCGCCGCGCAGCAGGCGGCGGCGTTCGGCCTCGGAAAAATCCAGCACGTCGCGGCCGTCCCACAGGATCGACCCTTCGTCGGGGTGCTGCATCCCGGCCAGGCAGGACAGCAGCGTCGATTTGCCCGAACCGCTTTCGCCGACGATGCCCAGCACCTCGCCCGGCCACAGCTCGAAGCCGACATCGGCGCAGCCGATGCGCGGGCCGTATCGTTTCGTCAGCCCCTGGACCGCCAGCAGCGGCATGGTCACAGCCGATCCGTCCATCACGCCACCTCCGGCGACAGGCGCCCGCGATGGCCTGCGGCCTGCCGGCAGTTGCAGAAATCCGTGTCCGAGCAGACGAACATCCGGCTGCCCGCGTCGTCGATGATCACCTCGTCCAGATAGCTGGAGGACGCGCCACACAGGTCGCAGTCGTGATCGGCCTTCGAGGCGACGAAGGGGTGATCCTCGAAATCCAGGCTGATCACGTCGCTATAGGGCGGCACCGCATAGATGCGGCTTTCGCGGCCCGCGCCGAACAGCTGGATCGCCGGATTGCCCGCCAGCTTGGGGTTGTCGAATTTCGGGATGGGCGAAGGGTCCATGACATAGCGCCCCTCGACCTTGACCGGATAGTCATAGCTGGTCGCGATCTCGCCATGCCGGGCGATGTCCTCGTACAGCTTGACATGCATCAGCCCGTATTCCTCAAGCTCGTGCATCTTGCGGGTCTCGGTCTCTCGCGGCTCCAGAAAGCGCAGCGGTTCCGGGATCGGCACCTGATAGACAAGAATCTGGCCCTCGGTCAGCGGATGTTCGGGGATCCGGTGGCGGGTCTGGATGATCGAGGCATCCGCCGTCGATTCCGTCACCGCGACCCCGGCCGTCCGCTGGAAGAAGCGGCGGATCGAGACCGCGTTGGTGGTGTCGTCGGCGCCCTGGTCGATGACCTTCAGCCGGTCGTCGGGCGTCAGGCAGGCCGCCGTCACCTGCACGCCGCCGGTGCCCCAGCCATAGGGCATCGGCATCTCGCGGCTGGCGAAGGGCACCTGGTATCCGGGGATCGCCAGGGCCTTCAGCAGCGCGCGGCGGATCATGCGCTTGGTCTGTTCGTCCAGATAGGCGAAGGTGTAATCGCTCACAGCAGGCCCCTTTCGGTCAGGGCGGCTTCCAGCGCCTCGGGCGTGGTGAAATGGATCGCGTCCATGCCGAAATCCCGCGCGCCTGCCACGTTCCGTTCGCTGTCGTCGATGAAGACGCAGGTTTCGGGCGTGATGCCCGCGCGGTCGCACAGCGCCGCGAAGATGGCCGGGTCGGGCTTCACCACACGCTCGTGCCCCGAAACGATGGTGGTGGCAAACGCCGTGCCCAGCCGGGGATGGGCGGCAAGGCCCAGCGGCCAGGTTTCCGCCGACCAGTTGGTAATGGCGTGGATCGCATGGCCCCGGTCGCGCAGCCGGTCCATCAGCGCCCAGGTGCCCTCGATCGGTTCGGCGATGGTCGCGGCATAGTTCGGCAGGTAGGACAGGAACAGGTCGCGGTCCGCCGGGTCGGCGATTTCGGCCGCGAGGTCAGCGAAGGTTTCGCCGCCGTCGCCGCGCAGGTTCAGCGCCGCGAAACCCACGCGCGACAGGAAGGCATCCGCCGCAGCCGAGTCCAGGGCGGCAAAGGCCGCCCGCGCGTCCCAGCGGACCAGCACATTGCCGATGTCGAAGACGATGTTCATTCCGCAGCCTCCTGCATGGCGGTCGCCGCCATCGCCTCGGCCCGCAGGCGGCGGACCAGTTCCAGTTCGGACTGGAAATCGACGTAATGGGGCAGCTTGATATGTTCCAGGAACCCTGTCGCCTGCACGGTGTCGCAATGGGACAGCACGAATTCCTGGTCCTGCGCCGGGGCGCCGGTGAAATCCTCGCCCAGTTCCTGCCAGCGCAGCGCCCGGTCCACCAGGCTCATCGAGATGGCCTTGCGTTCGGACTGGCCCATGACCAGCCCATAACCACGGGTGAATTGCGGCGGCTGGGTCTTCGATCCGGTGAACTGGTTGACGGTCTCGCATTCGGTCAAGTCGACCTCGGCGATCTCGACCGCGAAGCCCAGTTCGGGCAGTTCGACGCTGACCGGCACGCGGCCGATGCGCAATTCGCCGACGAAGGCATGGGTGCGCCCATAGCCGCGCTGCGTCGAATAGGCCAGCGACAGGGTAAAGCCTTCGTCCGCGCGGGCCAGGACTTGCAGGCGCAGCGCCCGGTCGGCGGGCAGTTCCAGCGGCGTGCGGGTCAGGTCGGCGGGGGCGGCGTCGCAGGGCGGCTCGGGCTGGATCAGCCCGTCGCGGTCCAGAAGGCCGGTGACATGGGGGACCGGCGCCGGATCGGCGGGCACAGTGGGGGCGGCGGGCACCTCGCCCTCGGCCAGCAGGGCGAAATCCAGCAGGCGGTGGGTATAATCGAAGGTCGGCCCCAGCACCTGCCCGCCCGGCAGATCCTTGAAGGTGGCCGAGACGCGCCGGTCCACCGCCATCGCCGCCGTATCCATCGGCTGCGACGATCCAAAGCGCGGCAGCGTGGTGCGATAGGCGCGGATCAGGAACACCGCCTCGATCAGATCGCCGCGCGCCTGCTTGATCGCCAGCGCGGCAAGGTCGGGATCGTAAAGCGAGCCTTCCGCCATCACCCGGTTCACCGCCAGCGCCATCTGCTCGCGGATCTGGGGCACGGTCAGGTCGGGAATGGCGGGATCGCCCCGGCGTTCCTGGGCCAGCCAGGCGTGGGCGGCGTCGATGGCGCGTTCGCCACCCTTGACGGCGACATACATCAGTTGTCCTCCACGATGGTGGTGCGGGGCAGCGCGGCCAGCCGGTCGCCGCAGGTCAGGATCGTGTCGAAGCCCAGCGGGAACAGCGCGCGGTTGGCCCGGAAGGCCGCCGTTTCCGGCAGCGACAGGCGGGCGCTGTCGCGGATGCCGGGGCCGGTCAGGCGCGGGCCGTCATTCGCCAGCCGGTCGCATTCCACGATCAGCGTGGCCGAGCGATCGGGATAGGACGGATCGCCGATGCGGAACCGCGTCACGGGGTGCAGATCGGCCCAGCGGCCAAGCGCGAAAGCGGCGTCCGGGGCGGCGGCAAGCGGCGCGCCGGTGTGAAAGGCGATCCAGCCGCGCAGGTCGTCGGTGTCCAGCGGCCCGGCCAGATGCAGCGGCGTGGTTTGGTCGGTCAGCGCCAGCAGCAGGGTCGAGGCGGCGGGCGACAGGCCGGGGGCGGCATGGCCCGCGACGGTCTGGATGGTGCCGGGGCGGGCCGTCGCCTCCAGCACGGCGCGGAAGGCACGGGCGCTGTCGCGGGCGGGATCGGCGAAGCCGCCGGTCAGAAGCGGGGCGTTCATCAATCCTCTCCGCGCATCAGGGTGAAGAATTCGACCCGCGTGGCGGCGGCCTTTTCGGCGCGGGCGGTGGCGCGGGCGGCGGCCTCGGCTTGCAGGGGCATCAGGATGGCGTCGCGGATCCGCGCGGCGCCCTCGCCCTGCATCAGGGCGTCCAGCACGGCGGCGCGGCGGGCGTGGTCCTTGTCGCGGCCCTGCACGCAGGCATGGCCCACTGCCCCGCCCACCTGGACCGAACAGCGCGTCACCGTCATCTCGCCCAGATTGAAGCGGCCGCCGGTGCCGCCGATCCGGCCCTCCAGCATGATCGCGCCGATCTCGGGCGCGCGCAGCAGGTCGTGCGGCGGCAGGTCGGGGGCCAGTTCCGCCAGCTGCGCGGGCGGCGCCTTGGCCAGAAGCGACATCCAGTCGCGGCGCAGGGGGGTGGTTTCGGACATTCCGGGCCTCGACATCTTGCCAGCTTGTCTAGATTACTATACAACTAGACAAGTGATACCGCGACCCGCTTTCTGGCTCAAGGACGAAGATGTGAATTTTCGATGACACGACAGCCGATCTGGAAATCCATCGCCGACAGCCTGCGGGCCGAAATCGCGGCGGGCCATTACCGCCCCGGCGACCGCCTGCCGACCGAGACCGGGCTTGCCGCCCGCTTCGGCGTGAACCGCCACACGGTGCGCCACGCCATCGCCTCGCTGGCCGAAACCGGCGTGCTGCGGACGCGGCGCGGCGCGGGGGTCTTCGTCGCCTCGGCCCCGACCGACTATCCGCTGGGGCGGCGGGTGCGATTCCACCAGAACGTCGCGGCCTCGGGGCGCACCGCCTCGCGCCGGGTGACGCTGCTGGACACCCGCGCGGCCGACGCGAAAGAGGCCGAGGCGCTGCGCCTGGCCCCCGGCGCCCCGGTCCACGTGGTCGAGGGCGTGTCGCTGGTCGATGGCCAGCCGGTCGCGGTGTTCCGGTCGGTCTTCGACGCGATGCGTTTTCCCGGCCTGCTGGCGCATCTGAAGGCCGAGCCTTCCGTGACCCGTGCATTGGCACAGAGCGGGCTGGCCGACTATACCCGCGCCGAGACCCGGCTGACCGCCAAGACCGCGCCGGCGACGATGGCGCTGACGCTGGAACTGCCGCAGGGCGCGCCGGTGCTGCGGTCCGTGGCGGTCAACGTGGACGCGCAGGGCGTGCCGGTCGAATACGGCACCACATGGTTCGCGGGGGATCGGGTGACGCTGACCGTCAGCCCGGACTAGCCCTTAGACACCCTTGATCAGCTTGCGGCGCAGCCAGCCCGACAGGCTGTCCATCGCGATCACGGTCAGGACGATCAGCACCATGTAATAGGCCACGTCCTCCCAATCCTTCTGGGTCTGGATCGCCTGGGTCAGCAACAACCCGATCCCGCCGCCGACGATGGCGCCGATCACGGTGGCGCCGCGCGTGTTCGATTCCAGGAAATACAAAACCTGCGACAGCAGCACCGGCGTCACCTGCGGGATCACGCCGAAGCGGGCGCGTTGCAGGCGGTTCGCCCCGGTCGAGCGGACGCCCTCGACCTGCTTTTCGTCGATATTCTCCAAGGCTTCCGAGAACAGCTTGCCGAAGCTGCCGGTGTCGGTCAGCAGGATCGCCAGCGATCCGGTCATCGGGCCGGGGCCGAAGGCGCGGGCCAGCACGATGGTCCAGATCAGCGCGTCCACCCCCCGGATGAAATCGAAGATCCGGCGCAGCGCGAACCGCAACGGACCGACCGGGTTCATGTTCGATGCCGCCACGAAGGCCAGCGGCAGCGACAGGATGGCCGCCCCCATCGTGCCTAGAAAGGCCATCAGCACGGTTTCGAACATCGCCCAGGCGACATCGCCATGCCGCCACATCGCATTGGTCCAGAAGTCATGCGCCATCGCCGCGATATTGGGACGCTCGGGGTCGACCCGTTCCCCCCACAGGGCAGAGGCGGCCAGTTCCGGCCAGGTCATATAGGCGAACGGGCTGTCCAGCGTGAAGAAGAACAGCGGCCAGCCGGGGGAATAGCGGAAGGTTTCCACCTTGGACCGGGTATAGGCGAAGCGCCCGGCCGGAGTGGTGACGCTGACCCGGCTGTCCGAGGCGTTGATCCAGTCGGGGCGCGGCTGGGGCGCGGTCAGGACCAGGCCGCCCGAGGTCTGCCGGATCTCGATGGTGCCGTAATCGGGCACGGCATAGCGCGCGCCGCCGGGGAAATACGTCACCAGATGGCCGTCGCCCAGGTCGATGCTGGTCGTATCGCCCGCGACGGTGACGTAATCGGGCAGGCGGCCCTGGGGATAGGTGCCCTTGGCCTCGCCCTCGACCGCGACGGTCAGGGCGCCGTCGCGGTTGTCGCGGGTGACATGGGTCTTGTGCTGCCAGAAATCGGAAAACAAGATCGCGGCATTGTCCATCCGCGCCCGCTGCGCCAGCCCCGCCAGATCGAACGAGATCGCGGCATAGACCAGATAGGCCAGGATCGCCAGCGGCACCGCAAAGGCGATCAGGCGGCGGCGGGCGAAGGCCGCCAGGATCGGCGCGGCGGGCCGGACCGGGGGCATCAGGGTGGCGCCGGTCATGCGTTTCGGCCTTTCACCAGGCGGGCGCGGGCGTGGTCGGACAGGCGGTCGATGGCGACGATGGTCGCGAACAGCAACAGGAAGATCGCCACCACCTGATCATAGCGGCCCTGGCCCCATTGCATCGCGATCTTCAGGTCATAGCCGATCCCGCCGGAACCCACGAAGCCCAGGATGGCGCTGGCGCGGACGTTGATCTCGAACCGCATCAGGCCGTAGGACAGCCAGTTCGGCGCCACCTGCGGGATGATCCCCAGCCACATCTTCTGGCCCCAGCCGGCGCCGACCGAGGTCAGCCCCTCGACCGGCTTCAGGTCGGCGTTCTCGGCCACCTCGGAAAACAGCTTGCCCAGGGCGCCCGCCGTGTGCAGGGCGATGGCCGCGACGGCGGGGACAGGCCCGCCGCCCAGGATATAGATCAGCATCAAGGCGATGACGATTTCGGGGATCGCGCGGGTCGCGTCCATCAGGCGGCGGAACACGGGCGTCAGCCGGGGCCAGCGGGCCAGTCCGCGCGTGGACAGCAGCGCCAGCACCATCGCCGCCAGCCCGCCCAGCAGGGTGGACACGGCCGCGATGTTCACCGTCTCGATCAGCGAGGGCAGATGCTCGGCCAGCAAGGCGGGGATGTTGCCGCGCTTGTCCCAGGCCTCGGAAATCACCTCGGACGGGAAGGACAGCACCATCGGCAGACCGTCGATGACGCGGCCCGCATTGCGCGACTGCGCCAGGTCGAAGCCCGCCGCCATCATCGCCACGAAGACGATCAGCAGGATGCCGCCATACATGCGGCGGCGGCGGACCAGATCCAGATAGGCGGTCTCGACCTGCCGGACGCCGCGGTCGGGATGCGGTCCGAATGCCGTATCGGCCATGAAACCCCCTTCAAACGGAAAGCCGCGCCCGATGGGGGCGCGGCCGGATGGATGTCAGCGGATCAGCTGTTCGATTCTTCCAGCTTGCGGGCGGCGACCACGCCGTCATAGGCGCTGTGTTCGACCGGAACGAAGTCCTTGGCCTCGCCATGGGCCACGCCATAGGCGCATTGCTTGTCGGTCTCGTGCAGGTCGGCGGTCAGCTGCGTGACCTTGTCGCGCACGTCCTGCGGCAGGGCGTTGCGCACCACCATCGGGCCTTCCGGGATCAGGTTCGATTTCCAGATCTCCACGATGTCGTTCATGTCCACCAGACCGGCATCGACGGCCTTGCGCAGCGCGCCCGAGTTGTAGCCGTCTTCCCAGTCGCCCAGGCCGTCGGTCCAGGTCACGCCCGCGTCGAAATCGCCGTTGGCGACGCCGACGATGGTCTGCTCATGCCCGCCCGAGAAGCGGACTTCGCTGAAATACTGGTCCAGCGGGCCGAATTCTTCGGTCAGCTCGGCGCCCGGCACCAGATAGCCCGAGGTCGAGTTCGGGTCGGCGAAGGCGAAGCGCTTGCCCTTGGCATCCTCGATCGAGGTGATGCCGCTGTCCTTGCGGGCCAGGCCGATCGAGTAATAGCCGGTCGAGCCGTCGATGTTCTGCTTGGTCAGAACCGGGGTCACGGCCTCGGGGTCGGTCAGGTAGATCTTGGCATAGCCCGACGCGCCCAGCCAGGCCATGTCCAGCGTGCCGCCCAGCAGGCCCTGGATCACGCCGTCATAATCGGCGGGGGTGAAGATCTTGACCGGAACGCCCAGGGCGCTTTCGATGGCGACGCGGTAGCATTCGTTCGAGTTCATGCGGTCCTGCGCGTTCTCGCCGCCCAGGATGCCGATGTTGAACTGGGTGATCTCTTGCGCGGCGGCGGCGATCGGGGTCAGGGCGGTGGCGGCCGCAAGGGCCAGGACAAGGGCTTTCATGGTCTCTCCGTGGGTTGATCGTAAGACGTGGGGTTCAGGCCAGCATCTTCGCCGCATAGGCGTCGTCGGGGCCGTGATCGGCGGGGATGGCGGTCGATGTCGCGGCCTCGTTGAAGCTCGCGTCGGCGCCATAGATGTCGCGGGCCACGCCGGTCGAAAGCTGCGCGGGCGTTCCGTCGAAGACGATCCGCCCGTCGCGCATTCCGATCACCCGGTCGCAATAGCGCCGCGCGGTGTCCAGCGTGTGCAGGTTGGCGATGACCATGCGGCCATCTTCCACGTTGATGCGCTTCAGCGTGTCCATCACCACCTGCGCGTTCATCGGGTCCAGGCTGGCGATGGGTTCGTCTGCCAGGATGATCTTCGGATCCTGCATCAGCGCGCGGGCGATGGCGACGCGCTGCTGCTGGCCGCCGGACAGCGCCTCGGCCCGTTTCGGGGCCTGTTCGACGATGCCCAGCCGGTCCAGGATGGACAGGGCGCGCAGGATGTCGGCCTGGGACCACAGGTTGAACATGGTCTGCACGGTGGAGCGGCGGTTCAGGATGCCGTGCAGCACGTTCGACACCACGTCCATGCGCGGCACCAGGTTGAACTGCTGGAAGATCATCGCGCAGTCGCTTTGCCATTGCCGCTGGGCGGATCCGCGCAGCGCCAGAATGTCGCGCCCCTCGACCAGGATCTGGCCCGAACTGGCATCGGTCAGCCGGTTCATTATCCGCAGGAAGGTCGATTTGCCCGCCCCCGAACGGCCGATGATGCCGACGAAGGCGGGGCCTTCGACGGTGAAGCTGATATCGTCCACCGCAGCCTTCTGGCCGAAAACCCGCGTGACGTTCCTGACTTCCAGCACTCGCTCTCTCCGCTGACCTCGAGGGGGGCTGATAGGTCGGCAGTGTCTCAGTTCTTCGACAGTCAGGTGAAATTCCCATGACACCGGCACGGGTCGCGGCGCCTGAAGAAAGGGGGGCTAGCCCTGGGGATCTGGATGGAAATATCCTTCGTCCCGACCCGTCCCGTCAGGCAGTCCCATGAATTACCTACAGATCCGGGCCTTTCATCTGGTGGCCCTGGAAGGCAGCGTCCGCCGCGCGGCCGAGGTCATGGGCGTCCCACCGTGTCCCAGCACCTGAAGGGGTCGGAGGAACGCCACGGCGTCAGGCTGTTCGACAAGCGCGGCCGGGGCCTGGTCACGGTCGAGGACGGCAACACCGTCATGCGCAAGTTCACCAATGGCGAGTTGATCGGCACCCAGAACCTGGGCAGCGGCAGCCGCTGGGCCGATGCTGCTGTCGGGGCTGGTCGCCGCCGGGGCCTTCGCCCGCCGCCGACAGGCTTGAACGGGCCGGGCCTGAACGGGCCGGGCATCAGCCCGCCAGGGCGGCGGCAAGGCGGCGCCATTCGGTCTCGGTGCCCGGCAGGCCCAGCCGCAGCCAGCCCGGATCATAGGGGAAACGCCGCGTCCAGATATGCGCCCGCGCCAGCCGGGCCTGGGCCGCGGCGGCATCCCCCGTCCGGGCCGTGACGAACAGCGCAGTCCGCCCCACGGTGGGCCAGCCCGCCGCGCCGTCCAGCAGCGCCGACAGCCGTGCGGTATCCGCCAGAAGCCGCCTCGTGGTGGCGCGTTTCCAATCCTCGTCGCCCAGGGCCAGGGTGCCCACCGCGATGGCGGGGCCGCCCACCGCCCAGGGTCCGGCCAGCCTCCGCAGCAGCGCCGCCGTCTGCGGCCCGCACAGCGCAAAGCCCAGCCGCAGCCCCGCCAGGCCATAGAACTTGCCGAAGGACCGCAGGATCACCGCGCCTTCGCCCAGGTCGCCCAGCCGGGGCGCCAGCGACAGATCCGGGTGGGGATCGGCAAAGCTCTCGTCCACGATCAGCCGGCCGACCCGGCCTGCCAGGCTGCGCAGGTCGCCGGGGGTCCAGCAGCGGCCGTCGGGATTGTTGGGGTTCACGACGACGGCCAGATCCGCGCCCTCCATCGCCGCCGGGTCCGGGACGTGATCCACCGTCCAGCCCTGCGCGGCCAAGGCGGCGGCATGTTCGTTATAGCTGGGCGCCAGCACTGCGGCGCGGCCGGGCGGCGCAAGGCGGGGCACAAGCTGGATCGCCGCCTGCGCACCCGCCAGGGCCACCACCGGCCCGCCGGTCCCGAAGGCCCGCGCGGCCGCCCGCTCCAGCCCCGCCAGATCCGCCGCCACGGGCAGCGCCGTCCAGGCATGGGGCGGCAGGTCCGGCAGGGGATAGGCCAGCCGGTTGATGCCGGTGGACAGATCCAGCCAGTCGCCGTCGCCATGGACCGCCCTGGCCCGGTCCAGATCGCCGCCGTGATCGCGCATGGTTCCCCTTCAGATCAACCCCAGGGCAAGCAGCCCCAGCCCGCACAGGACCATGGCCCGGCGATACAGCGCAAGGCCCGCCCGCAGCGTATCGGGGGCCGGGTCGGGGGCCGTCGCGTTCACCCAGGGCTCATCGGCCACGCGCTGCCCATAGAGGCGCGGGCCGGACAGCCGGATGTCCAAGGCGCCAGCCATCGCCGCCTCGGGCCAGCCTGCATTGGGCGACCGATGCGCGCCCGCGTCGCGCAGCATCACCCGCAGCGGCCGCAGCGGGCTGCCGTGGGCCAGGGCCAGCAGCGCGCCGGTCAGCCGCGCCGGGACCAGGTTCATCAGGTCGTCCAGCCGCGCGGCGGCCTTGCCGAAATCCTCGTATCGGTCGTTGCGATGGCCGATCATCGAATCCATCGTGTTGACGGCCTTGTAGGCGACCAGCCCCGGCAGCCCCAGCACCGCGCCCCAGACCAGCGGCGCCACCACCCCGTCCGAAGCGTTCTCGGCCAGGCTCTCCAGCGCCGCGCGCGCCACCCCGGCCTGATCCAGCCGGGCGGGATCGCGGCCGACGATCATCGACACCGCGTCCCGCGCGCCCCGCAGGTCGCCCCGCCGCAACGGACCCGCCACCGCCGCCACATGGTCGTGCAGCGACCGGGCGGCGATCCAGGGCCAGGCCAGGATCGCCCCGGCCAGGATGCCCGCCGGTCCCTGGGGCAAGGCCGCCTGCACCGCCATGGCCGGCACCACGCAGGCCAGCAGCACCGCCAGCACGCAGGCCGCCCCGGCGATCCGCCGCCGTCCGGGGCGGCCCCTGTTCCAGCGCCGGTCCAGCAGCGACACCAGGGCGCCGATCCAGCCGACCGGATGGCCGATGCGCCGATACAGCCCCGCGGGCCAGCCGACCAGGGCATCAACGGCAAGCGCCAGGGCCATCATCGCGGCAAGGCTCATCCCCGGCCTCCGGTGCGAAAGCGCAGGCAGGTCGAATAGCCGGCGGATTCCAGCGCAGCCTGGGCGCCGGGGGGGACGGTGCCCGGCGCGAAGATCAGCGCGCGGGCCGGGCCGGTATGGGCGCGGGCATGGCCAAGGGCGCCAAGCGCGCGGGCCATCGCCTGGGTCGGGTCGTCCGAGGGGCCGCGCAGGGCGGTGGTGCGACGGGCCGAACGGGCGGCGAGGCGGGCGGCCTGGGGCAGATCCGGGCCTGCCATCCAGGCCGCGACCAGATCGTCGATGGCCGGAAAATCGTGGTCGGCCGGGTCGGTGCGCTGCATCGGACCCCAGAACCCGCCCAGGATCTCGGCCTCGGGCGGCGGCGGGGCGTCGTTTATGACCTGCGCGCGGCGCGGCGCCCACAGGACCGCATCGGGGCGCGACAGCATCAAGGGATCCGTCGCCCCCTCGACCGACAGGCAGGCAGCGGCGATACGGCCTTCGTCCGCCCCGGCGGCGCGGGCCAGGGCGACCAGCGAAGCGGTGGACATCCCTGCCCCGCCGCCGGGCGGCAGGTCCGCCGCGACGTGGAACCATCCACGCGACGGCAGGCCGAGCGCGTCCAGAAAGGCGCCGCAGCGGTCGGGGCCGATCAGCCCACCCGCGACGGCCAGGCCGTCGGCGTCGTCGCGCCGCGCCCTTACGCCGAAGGCCGGGCAGGCCATCGTGACCAGGGCGACCTGGGCCGCCGGGCCGACCCGGCCTTGCAGCCATTCGCCGAAATGCCCCGCGACGAACACCATCGCTCAGACGGCGTTCGCGCAGATGACGGAGAATCCGTCCGGCAGGCAGCGCAGCCGGGTCAGAGACAGCGGCGCGACCTCGAAGGCAAGCGCGGCCGGAATGTCGCCCAGGGCCAGGGCCAGCCCCGCCCGCACCGTCCCGGCATGGGCGACGACCGCCACGGGACCGCCCCCGCGCGCCCTGGCCGCCAGATCCGCCAGCGCGGGCGTCACCCTGGCCGCCATCGCCGCGAAGCTTTCGCCGCCGGGCGCCGACAGCGCGGCCAGCGACGCCCGGTCCAACGGGCCGAGATCGGGCAGTTCCTGGGCGGGCATCCCTTCATGCGCGCCGAAATCCTGTTCCCACAGACGCGCATCGGTCGGAACCTCGCGGCCGGGAAACAGCGCGCGGGCGGTCTGGCGGCAGCGCAGGGCGGGGCTGCCGACGACCAGGGCGCAGGGCGCAAGCCTGCGCGCCAGGGTGTCGATCGCCGCCGGATCGCCCAGCCGCGCGGCCACGTCGCGACGGCCGCAGATCCGCCCCTCGCTGTCGGCGGGGGCGTGGCGGATCAGGACCAGTTCGTCACAGGCCAAAGGCAACATCGCGGCTTTCCAATCTGCGGCAAACCTGCTTTTTTCACGCCACCATGACGAAGTCGATCCTGATTACCGGCGGCGCCCGTTCGGGCAAAAGCACCCTGGCCGAACGCCTTGCGCTGTCGCTGGGCCCGACCGCGATCTATATCGCAACGGCCGAGCCGCGCGACGCCGAGATGGCCGACCGCATCGCCCGCCACCAGGCCCGCCGGGGCGGCGAATGGACCACCCTGGCCGAACCGCTGGCCTTGGCACAGGCGCTGCGCGACAGCGACGGCCAGGCCCCCCGGCTGGTCGATTGCCTGACGCTGTGGCTGTCGAACCTGATGCTGGCGGGCCAGGACTGGGAGGCCGCGGTCCAGGAACTGGCCGATCTGCTGCCGCGTCTGGCCTCGCCCGTGGTCCTGGTCACCAACGAGGTCGGATCCGGCATCGTGCCCGACAACGCCTTGGCGCGGGCATTCCGCGACGCCGCCGGTCTGACGAACCAGCGGATCGCGACCGCCTGCGACGAACTGTGGCTGTGCGTCGCCGGCCATCCCCTGAAGGTAAAACCGCAATGACCCCCATTTCCGCGCTGACCGCGCTTGACGACATCCTGCGGCTGGACCTGCCCGGTCCCGACACCGCCGCCGCGCAGGCCGCGCGCGACCGCCAGGCGCAACTGACCAAGCCCCCCGGATCGCTGGGGCGGCTGGAGGATCTGGCCGTCTTCATGGCGGGCTGGCGGGGGACCGACCGCCCCCGCATCGACCGCGCGCAGGCCCTGGTCTTCGCGGGCAATCATGGCATCTGCGCGCAGGGCGTGAACCCGTTCCCGCAATCGGTCACGGCGCAGATGGTGGCGAATTTCGCCGCCGGAGGCGCGGCCATCAACCAGTTGTGCCGGGTGGCGGGCGCCGACATGCGCGTCGTGGCGATCGACCTGGACCGCCCGACCGCCGATTTCACCGAAGCGCCCGCGATGTCGCAGGCCGAATGCCTGGACGCCCTGTTGCGCGGCGCCGATGCCGTGGACGACCGGGCCGACCTGCTGATCCTGGGAGAGATGGGGATCGGCAATTCCACCGTCTCGGCCGCCCTGGCCCATGCGGTCTGCGGCGGCGCGCCCGAGGATTGGGTGGGACGCGGAACCGGCAGCGACGCCAGCGGGCTGGCGCTGAAAAGCCGGGTCGTGGCGCAGGGCGTGGCCCGCCATGCCGGGTTGCCGCCGCTGCATCTGCTGGCCGCGCTTGGCGGGCGGGAACAGGCGGCGCTGTGCGGCGCCGTGCTGGCCGCGCGCATGGCCCGGATCCCGGTGATGCTGGACGGCTATATCTGCACCGCGGCGGTGGCGCCGCTGCATGGGGCCGACCCGCATCTGCTGGACCACTGCCTGATCGGGCACCGCAGCGCCGAGCCGGGCCATGCAAGGCTGTGCGCCGCGATGGCCAAGCAGCCGATCCTGGATCTGGGCCTGGCCTTGGGCGAAGGCACCGGCGCGGCCCTGGCGCTGACGATCCTGCGCGGCGCCCTGGCCTGCCACGACGGCATGGCGACCTTTGCCGAGGCTGGAATCGGATGACCGGAACCCTGCTGCGCCGCATCGACCAGGCGCGGCTGGCGATCATGCTGCTGACCCGCATCCCGGCGGGGCGGCTGCGCGAACCCGTGCCCTCGCTGGCCCAGGCGCGATGGGCCTTTCCGCTGGTCGGGCTGATCGTCGGGACGATCCTGTGGGCGGTCCTGCACGGGGCCATGGCGGTCGGGCTGGGGCCGCTGCCGGCGGCGCTGATCGGCCTGGGGGCGGCAACGCTGGCGACGGGGGGGCTTCATCACGACGGGCTTGCGGATGTCGCCGACGGGATCGGCGGCGGCAAGGACCGCGAGGATCGCCTGCGGATCATGCGCGACAGCCGGATCGGCAGCTATGGCGCCCTGGCGCTGATCCTGGCCGTCTTCGCAAGCGCCGCCGCCCTGGCCGAGATCGCCGATGGCCTGTCCCTGGCGGCGGCGGTCCTGGTGGCGGTCTGGTCGCGCCAGGCGATGCTGGCGGCGCTGATCCTGCTGCCGCCCGCGCGGCCCGACGGGCTGGGCCGGGGCGCGGCGGGTCAGGCCGGTTCGGTCTGGGCCGCAGGGCTGGTCCTGTCGGTCGTCTTGGCGGCGGTCGCGGGATGGCCGGGCCTTTGGATCCTGGCGGCCGGCGCGGGGGCGGCCTTCGGCACCGCCGCCCTGGCGCGCAGGCGGCTGGGCGGCCAGACCGGCGATGTCCTGGGCGCCGTCCAACTGGCGACCGAAGTCACCGGCTGGCTTGTCCTGTCCGCCTGGTAAGGGCGGTTCAGGCGCGCAGCCAGTCGGGGGCGAAGCGGATCTCGGCCGTCCGGGCCAGCGGCAGGATGCGCTGCAATTCGGCGGTCAGCCCCGCCTGCCGGGCGCGGCCCATGCGGACCCCGGCCTCGGGCCAGAAGGCGCGGACCGCCAGCACCCCGCCCTCGCGCTTCGCATCCAGCCGCCCGATCAACCGGCAGCCCTGCATGACGGGAAAGACGTAATAGCCATAGCGTCGTCGCGGCGCGGGCACGAAGATCTCGATCCTGTAGCGAAAGCCGAACAGACGTTCCGCCCGCGCCCGGTCGCGCAGCGCCGGATCGAAGGGCGACAGCAGCCGCACCCGCCCCGAGGGCTGCGGCAGCGACGCCAGCCCGTCCAGCAGGGATGCCGTGGAAAAGCTGCGCCGCCGCGATCCGTCGGCCATCTCGACATCCACGGCGGTGATACGGCCTGCGGACAGGGCGTCGGCGCACCATTGCCGCGCCTCGTCGCGGGTGGCGATTTCGAAAAAGGCGGCCAGTTCGCCGCTGGTGGCAAAGCCAAGCCGGTCCATGGCCGCCGACATTGCCCAGTCGATCACCTCGGGCGCCTCCAGCCGGACATCGCGGACCTGCGCGGGGATCACCCGTTCGGCCAGGTCGTAGACCTTGCGGAAACCTCTGCGATGGCTGATCGCCAGCCGCCCCGACCGCCACAGATATTCCAGCGCCACCTTCGAGGGATGCCAGTCCCACCACCCTGCCCCCTTGCGCGGCGCGTCGTCGCCCACCTCCAGCGAACTGGCCGGGCCGTGATCGGCGATGCGTTGCAGGACCGCATCGATCTCTCGATCCCAGCCCTCGCCCTGCCAGGCGGGCCAGCGTCGCCGGATCCGCGCCTCGTCGCGGGCGAATTTCAGCCGCCACATCGGATAGAACCGCATCGGCACGATCGCCGCGTCATGGGTCCAGTGTTCGAAGGCGGCGCGATGGCGGGCGACCAGGTGATCCAGGGAAGCGGGCCGATACCGCCCGCGCCGCGACCACAGGATCAGGTCATGGGACCGCGCCAGCGTGTTCACGCTGTCCACCTGCACGAAGCCCAGATCATCCAGCACCCCGGCCAGATCGGCGCCCCTGGCCGGGCCGGACCCCTGCCCCAGCAGCAGGTGGCGGTCCAGGAAGAGCCGGCGCGCATCGGCATTTGTCAGCAGGGGCACGGTCATGCGGGCCAGACTAGCGGCGGGCACGAAAACCGCAATCGGCGTCGGCAGCGGGCGGCCTGCGAAGAACGCGTCCAGGTTGTCCCGCGTCAGTTGCGCCATGCGGCCGCGGGTTTCCTTGGTCCCGCTGGCGTGGTGGGGATACAGCGTGCCATTGGGCAGTGCCGTAAGCGCCGGGTCGTCCACGACCGAGCCGCGCGAGACATTGACCAGCGTGCCGGTCGTCGGATCGCCTTCGGGCGATTCCAGGCGCGGCGTGCTGCCCTGACGCGGGAATGCCAGATCCAGGTCCACTTCATGGCCTGCGGCGGCCTCCCAGATCAGCAGCCCCGCCCGCCGTGGCGGCGGTGCGCAGGGTGGCCATGGCGCGCGATCGGAAAGCTGATCGACAACGCGTTGCGCTGCGGGCGGGGCCGATGGGGCGGTGGCCCGCGACGGCGGCTGCGTGACCGTCACCGTCCGCGACGGGGGGCCGGGCCGGCTGCGCGGATCACGCTGCCCGCCTCAGATCTCGGCGTCGATGAGGACGGTGATGCGGCCTTGTGAACACCGCTCGACCCGTGCGCTGACGCCATAGACCTGGGCCAGCATGGCAGGGGTCAGGACGGCGGCGGGCTGGCCGCTGGCGTGCAACTCCCCGCGATGCAGCAGGACGATGCGGTCCGCCCATTGCGCGGCCATCGCCAGGTCGTGCAGCACGGCGACGACGATCCGGCCCTCGGCGGCAAGGGCGCGCAACTCCCCCAGCAGCCGCACCTGCCGGGCCAGATCCAGGGCGCTTGTCGGTTCGTCCAGCAGCAGGACGCGCGGGTCGCGGACGATGGCCTGGGCAAGGCTGACCATCTGCCGCTGGCCGCCCGACAACTGCTCCATCGGCTCCATCGCCAGATCGGCGATGCCCAGGCGGTCCAGCACCGCCATGGCCTGGGCGTCCGCCTGGGCGCCGAACCCGTCGCTGCCCGCGCGCAGGGCGGCGATGACGCTTTCCAGCACGATCAGCGACGACCCCGAGGGCAGCGCCTGCGGCATCACCCCGATCAGCCGGGCGCGGCGCCGGATCGGCATCCGGGCCAGATCCTCGCCGTCCAGCGTGATCCGGCCGCGATAGGGGGCAAGCTGGGCGATGGCGCGCAGCAGCGTCGATTTCCCGGCGGCGTTGGGACCGGCCAGAACCGTGACCTCGCCCGCCCGCAATTCGGGCAGGCTCAGCCCGCGCAGCACGGGCCGCCTGCCGTAATGCAGGCTGACATCGCGGATGCGCAAGCCGGTCATCGCCGCGCCCGCCCGCGCAGGATCAGCCAGAAGAAGATCGGCAGCCCGATCAGCGACGTGACCAGCCCCACCGGCAGCAGGACGCCCGGCACCACCATCTTGGACAGCGTCGAGGCCAGCGACATGACCAGGGCGCCGGTCAGCAGGCTGGCGGGCAGGAAGAAGCGGTGATCCTCGCCCACCAGCATCCGGGCGATATGCGGCCCGGCCAGGCCCACGAAGCCGATCACACCCACCAGCGACACCGCCGTCGCGGCCAGCAGCCCGACCCGCAGCAGCGCCCAGCGGCGCAGGGCATCGACATCGACGCCGAAACTGCGGGCCTGATCCTCGCCCATGCGCAGGGCGGTCAGCTGCCAGGCGGCGCGGATCGAAAAGGGGACGCACGCCGCCAGCACCAGGACGAGGGCCGTGACCCCCTGCCAGGTGGCCGAGGCGAGGCTGCCCATGGTCCAGAACACCAGCTGCTGCAACGCATCGGCGGATGCCACGAATTGCAGGATCGACAGGAACGCGCCCGCCGCGAAATTCAGCGCGATGCCGAACAGGATCAGCACCTCGGGTCCGCCGCCGCGCAACCGGCCCAGCAGTTGCAGCAGCATCAGGGCGCCAAGCGAGAACAGGAAGGCATTGGCGGAAATCGACCATTGCGCGGGCAGGAAGGGCAGCGTCATGCCCAGCACGACCGCCGTGGCCGCACCCAGGGCGGCCGAGGCCGACACGCCCAGCGTGAACGGCTCTGCCAGCGGGTTTTCCAGCACGGTCTGCATTTCCGCCCCCGACAGCGCCAGGGCGGCGCCGACCAACAGGGCCATCGCGGCGACGGGCAGGCGGACCTGCCAGACGATCACCTCGGTCGCGCGCGAAACCTCGGCCCCGGTCAGGGCGCGCAGCGTATCGGCCAGTGGCAGGCCCGCGGGGCCGGTCATCAGGTCCATCACGACGCCAACCGCCGCCATCACCACCATCACGCCCAGCAGAACCGCGCGCCGCCGGTTCTGCCGGTGATAGCGATCCAGCAGGACGCCGCCTATTGCCGATTGTCGATCCACCACGTCCCGTCCACTGCCACCGGCGAAAACCGCGCCTCGATCTCGGCCAATGTGGCGGCGGGGTCAAGATCCGCGAACAGGTCGGGGTGAAAGGTCTTGGCCAGGTATTCGATCAGCGCGATGTGGATCGGCGAGTCGTTGAACATGTGCCAGACGCCCGCCGCACGGCCGTCGCGGACGGCGGACAGCGCGTTGAAGCCGGGCGCCCCGATCAGCGCGCCGAAGGTCCGGCGCGCCTGATCCGGGCCGACGCCCGACCCCAGCACCAGCCCGCCGCGCGCGGCCATGTGCGTGCCGCCGGTGGCGATGTAGAAGTCTGGATCGGCGCCGATCAGGTATTCCAGGCTGACATTGGCCTGCACGCCCGTGGCGGCGTCGGCGATGTTGCGCCCGCCCGCCGTGGCGATGAAGTCGTGAAACACCCCTTGCCCAACCGTGGAACAGCATCCCTGCGGCGCCGCGTGGACGTGAAAGAACACGCTTGGCCGGGAAATCGCCGGATCGGCCAGACGGGTGCGGACGCGGTCAAGGCGCTGCTGATAGAACTGCGCGAACTCCTCGGCCCGCGTTTCGGCCCCGGTCAGCTTGCCCAGGATCCACAGGCTGGGGATCGCGTTTTCCTGCGGATGGGAAAAGAAATCCACATGCACGACCGGGATGCCCGCCGCCTCGATCTGGTCGCGGGCCCGCTGCATGGCGGGGTCGTTCGCGTCCATCAGCGACATGACCAGCAGGTCGGGTTGCAGCGCGATCACGGTTTCGGCGGAAATGCTGCGGGCGCCGCCGCCGACCGTCCGGATCGCGTCGATGGCCGGGAATTTCGCGCGATAGGCGGCCATGGTCGGCTCGTCCAGGGCGCGTTCCAGCCGCCAGCCCGCCACCAGCGACACCGGATCGTCGTGGATCAGGCCCAGGACCGCTAGGTGCCGCCCCTCGCCCAGGACGATCCGATGGGCGGGTTCGGGGATCGTCACCTGCCTGTCCAGGATGTCGGTGACGGTGATGTCGGCAAACGCCGGAAAGCCAAGGCCGGTGCAGACCGCAAGGGCAAGGGAACGCAGAAGCATGGGCTTTCCTTAAGCTGATGGCGCGGGCTTTGCTGCCCGCGCCGGTCTCGGATCAGTCGGCGGCGTGGATGCGCCACACGCGGTCGCCCGCCTCGTCGTTTTCGCCGCGCGACTTGTTCACGGCATAGACATTGCCCTTGCCGTCGGCGCGCAACTGGTTCGGGAAGCTGCCCGCATCCAGATTGGCGACGATCTGGCCCTGGGTATCCACAACCGTGATCGTGCCCGACCCGCGATTGGCGACGAAGGCACGGCGGCTGACGGGTTCGAAGGTGACGTTCAGCGGACCCGCGCCGACCTCGACATCATGCAGAACCTCGCCCGTGTCGGCCTTGAGGATCAGCAGGTTGTCGGTCTGTTGCGAGGCGACGAAGATCAGCCCGTCCTGGGCGTCATAGGCCGCGCCGGACGCGCCCTGCGCGCCTTTCGCCGGGATCACCTTCACCTCGCCGCTTTTCAGGTCGATGACGGCGGCTTCGGGCGTGTTCAGGCTGACCGTGACCAGCTTGCCGGACTGGGCGTCCAGATCCAGGGCCATGGTCCCGAAATCCTCGCCGCGGATGGCGGACTGCACGGTGATCGGGTCCAGCGGCTCCAGCGTCTTGGTGTCGAAGACCAGGATTTCCGGGGTGAGGCTGGTGCTGACATAGGCGCGGCCGTTCGCCTCGTCGATCACCACGTCGCGGCCATGGGTGGCGGCGCCGGGTTCGAACTGCTTGACCAGCGACAGATCGTCCTGCCGATAGACCGCCACCGTGTTCTGGCGGGTGTTGGTCACCCAGACGGTGCCGTTCGCGTCATCGACCGCGACGCCATAGACCGCGAAGACCCCGCCGTCGCTGCCATCCTCGCGCGCGGGGGCGGCCTCGGGGGCGACCGAGGCGACAGTTTCCAGCGTGTCCGGGTTCACCTTCACAAGCGCCGATTCCTTGACCGGCGGGCGTCCCACGGCGGCGGTGACGAACAGCGCGTCGGATTTCGGGCTGTAGGCCACCTGATACAGCCCGCGCGTCACCGGCTGGCTGAGGATGGTGAACTGTTCGGCCCCCGACACCGGGATCTGCGGCGAGACCTTCAGGTCCACCACCGTCGCCGCCGCCGGATTTTCGCCGATGACGACGATGGGTTGCAGGCCGGTGGCCGCTTCCTCGTCCACGGTCACGTCGAAGCTGAAGGTGCCGTCTTCGGCCACGGTCAGCGGCCCGTCGGCGTTCAGCACCGTGGTGCCGCGCATCAGGGTGATCTGCTGGCCAGGGGCCAGATCCTCGCCCGAGATGGTGACTTTCGTGCCCGCATAGATTGGCGCGCGTTCTGGGGCCGAGGCGGAAACATCGCCGACAAACCCGTCAGAGGTGGGCGTGAAGATGGTTTCGGCGGCGACGGGGCCTGCGGCCAGCATCAGGGCCAGGACAGAGGCGCCGAACAGGGCGCGGACGGGGCGGCGAGAAAGGGTTGCCATCGTGATCTCCTTGAAGAATGGATCGCTTTTCAGGCTTGTCCGGCATCCGGGCTGGCTTCGATCGCGGGCAGCAGTATATTCCCGACGAAGTTTGTCAACCTTGTCCGCCAGGAAAATGGTAAGGGATCGAATGCACAACACCGGAAAAGTCGGGCCGGACCATGCGCGCAAGCACGCGGGCTTGCGGATTTTCGATGCCGAGGTGCCGACACATTCTTTGTCGCAAACTGTCGTGAACGCGGGTCCGGGGCACCGGCTGTTTCTTGCCGTGCCGCGCGGCACGCCCCCGGCGGCGGGCTGGCCGATCCTGTATCTGCTGGACGGCAACGCCGCCTTCGACTTCCTGACGCCCGATCACCTGGCGATGGTGCCGGGGCTGATTCTGGCGGGCGTCGGCTATGACACCGACCGGCAATTCGCCCGCGAACAGCGCACGCTGGACTTCACCGCGCCCGACTTTTCCGCATCGGGGGGCACGGGCGACGGCATCCGCCCCGATCCGGTTCATCCGGGCCGCATGGCCGGGGGCGCGGCGCAGTTCTTGGACCGGCTGACCGGCCCGCTGCGCGCGGCGGCCGAAAGCGCGGCCCCCGTCGATCCGGCCCGGCGCGCGCTGTGGGGCCATTCCTTCGGCGGGCTGTTCACGCTGTATGCGCTGCTGACCCGGCCCGATGCCTTTGCGCGATATGCCGCGATCAGCCCGTCGATCTGGTGGGACGAGGCGCTGATCCGGCGGGTGGCCGACCGCGCGGAGCGGATGACGGCGCCGCCGCCCCTGCTGGTTGCCCTGGGCGACCGGGAAAAGCGGTCGGGCAGCGACGGCCCGCCACCCGACGGCCCGGCCCCCGCGACGATGCAGTTCGTGGCCGACCTGCGCGACCGCAACGGGTTGTCGCCGCAGGTCCACGTCCTGCCGGGACTGATTCACATCGAGACGATCGCCGGATCCCTGCCGCTGGCGCTGCCCTTCGCCGCCGCGTCAGCCTGATCCATCCGCGCGGCCAGCATCGGCGCGATCAGCGCCGAGGCGGCGGCCGAGGTCATGGCGGGATGCAGGAACGGCACCGACAGTTCCTCGACATGGGTCGCATAGGCCCGCCACATCCCGGCGCGCAGGTCGCGGTCCCGGTGGTCCAGACCCGCGCGGATATGGGTCAGCCTGCCGGGCCAATGCCGGTGGTGATGGCCGCGCACCAGGCGGTTGGTGTCGGTGACGGTGCGGACCACGCCGTCCAGCACGGCTTCGGGCAGCGCGCCAAGCGCGGTGTCGCCCGCGCGCAGGAAGGCCACGACCTTTTGCCGCGTGTCCAGATCCCGATGCGCGTCCGGGTCGTGGCCCGCGATGGCCAGCAGCGCGCGCAGGGCGGCGACGGGATCGGGTTCCGGCTCATTGCGCCAGACATCGGCGGGATAGCTGTCCAACGCGGCGACCAGGCCGGCCTGCCGCCCATGCGCGGCAAGCTCGATGGCCACGGACTGCGCCAGGATGCCGCCCACCGACCAACCGGCGAGATGGACCGGCCCGTCAGGGGCCACCGCCGCGATCCGCGCCGCATAGTCCCGCGCCAGGGCCTGAAGGCTGTCGGGCAGCGGCACCGTCAGGTCAAGCGCCGGGTGCTGCACCCCCCAGACCCGCCGCGCGGGCGCGATCAGCCGGGCCAGGTGGCGATAGCCCCAGGCGATGCCGCCCGCCGGATGAATCAGGAACAGCGGCGATGCCGCCGGATCGCCATCTGCAAGCAGGATCAAGGGGCTGAGGCCGTCATCCTGATGTGCTTTCTCAAACGCGGCGGCCAGAAGCTCCAGCACCGGATGCTCGAAGATCGTGCCAAGGCCGGGATCGCGGCCGGTTTCCTCCTCGATCCGCAGGCACAGGCGGACGGCGGACAGGGAATCGCCGCCAAGCGCGAAGAAATCGGCCTGGGCGCCAGGCAGGTCGGGCAGGTGCAGAACCTCGGCATACAGGCGGGACAGCAGGTGTTCGGTCTCCGTCTGCGCCGCGCGCCCGGCGGCCGAGAATTCCGGCGCGGGCAGCGCCTTGCGGTCCAGTTTGCCGTTCGACGTGACGGGCAAGGCGTCCAGCATGACCCAGGCGGCGGGAACCATATAGGCGGGCAGGCTGGCGGCCAGATGCGCGGACAGCCCCGCCGGATCGCCCCCCGAGGGCACGACATAGCCCACCAGGCGCTTCTCGCCTGCCCGATCCTCTCGCGCCAGGACGACGCATTCGCGGGCGAGGCCCGAGGCCATGACGGCGGCTTCGATCTCGCCCAGCTCGATCCGCAGCCCGCGGATCTTCACCTGATGGTCGGACCGGCCCAGATAGACCACGGCCCCGTCATGCCGCCTGCGCGCCAGATCGCCCGTTGCGTAAAGCCGCGTCCCGTCCGGCGCGGCGATGAAGCGCTGCGCCGTCAGGTCGTCCCGGCCCAGATAGCCGCGCGCAAGCTGCGCCCCGCCCAGATACAGATGCCCCGCCAGCCCCGGCGGGACCGGGCGCATCCGGTCGTCCAGGACATGCAGCGCGGTATTCCAGACCGGCCAGCCGATGGGCAGCGGGTTCGAGGCATCCTCCGGCCCGGCGGGCCAGAAGCTGACATCGACGGCGGCCTCGGTCGGGCCATAGAGGTTGTGCAGCTCTGCCCGGATGCGGGCGTGGAACCGGCTGCGCTGATCGGCGGTCAGTTCCTCGCCCGAACAGAAGACCCGGCGCAGGGCCAGACCCTGGGACGCGGGCGCGGCCAGAAAGGCCGACAGCATCGAGGGCACGAAATGCAGCGTGGTGATCGCGTGGCGGCGGATCAGCGCGGCGATGGCCGAGGGATCGCGATGCGCGCCGGGCGGGGCCATCACCAGTTCGGCCCCCGCGATCATCGGCAGGAAGAACTCCCACACCGACACGTCGAAGGTGGCAGGGGTCTTTTGCAGGATGCGGTCGGATGCGTCGATGCCGTAGTGATCGCGCATCCACAGCAGGCGGTTGACGATGGCGCGGTGATCGATGACCACGCCCTTGGGTTCCCCCGTCGAACCCGAGGTGAAGATGACATAGGCCATGTCGTCCGGTGCGGGCCGGGCCGGGGCGGTCCCGTGGTCCGGCCAGTCGGTCAGCAGCGGCGCATCGGCCGGGAACAGCGCCTTGAGATCGAGTGAGGTTATCACCGCAACCGGCCGGGCCATCGACAGAATCCGCGCGATGCGGTCGGGCGGATGATCCGGGTCCAGCGGCAGATAGGCCGCGCCCGCCCGCAGGATCGCCAGCAGCACCACCGGCAGGTTCAGCGACCGTTCCAGCGCGACGGCCACGATCCGCCCCGGACCCGCCCCCATCCCGGCCAGATGCGCCGCCAATGCGGCGCTGCGGCGGTCAAGATCCGCGAAGCTGATCGTGCTGTCGCCGAAGGTCACGGCGGGCGCATCGGGGGTCGCGGCGATCTGCGCCTGGATCAGCGCCGCAAGGGTGGTGTCGGGGATCGGACGGTCGGTCGCGTTGACGGCTGCGGCAGCGGCGATCTCGGCCCGGCTGGCGGTCGGCACGGGGGCCAGGGTCGCGGCGTCCAGGGCGGCGGCGAGGAATTCGGGCAGGCGGGCCGAATGACCGGCCACGTCCTGCGGGGAATAAAGGGTCGGGTTCGCGTCCACCTCGAACAGCAGGCCCGATTGCGGATCGCCCCGGAAGGTCAGGGTCAGGTCGTCCACGGCCCCCGCGCCCAGGATATGCAGGCCGACCTGCAAACCCGCGAAACGCGGCGCGCGGTCGAAGGGCTGAACGTTGACCAGCGGGCCGTACAGCCTGCGCGATCCGCCGATCAGGCCCAGGTCGCGGCGCAGATATTCGCTGCGATACAGGCCGTGGCGGCGCGCCTGGGCCATGTCGCGGGCCAGGCCCGACAGCCAGTCGGCCAGCGGCGCCTCCTCGTCGGGGGTGACCTGCTGCGGCAGGACGTTCATCGCCATGCAGGGCAGGCGCGCGATCTTGCGCCCCATCCGGGCCATGAAGGGAACGCCGATCACGGCGCTGCCGCCCGTCCAGCGGGCCAGATAGGCGCCGGTCAACCCGGTCAGCGCGTCCGGCCAGCCCAGCCGATGGGTGTCAGAGAAATCGGCCAGCCGCGCCAGCAGGCCCGCGTCCAGCCAGCGGCTTTCGCGCAGGAAATGATGGGCGCTGACGGCGGTCCCGGTCGCCGGACCCGTCACCTCGGGCAGGCCCGCCAGCCGGGCCTGCCACCATGCCGCGTCCTGCGCGCGCCTGTCGGATGCGCGATAGGCCGCATCTTCGTCATGGGCGCGGTCCAGCGGCGGAAAGGGCAACGGCGCCGGGCCGCCGGTCACGATGGCCGAGTAGTGTTCCCCGATCCGGTTCGTCACCAGCACCATGCCATAGCCGTCGATCGCCAGATGGTGGATGCGTTCATAGACCAGCACCCGGTCGGGACCGAGAGCGAAGATCGTGAAAGCCGCCGCCGGTTCCGCCGCCAGGTCGATGGCGCGGCCGCTGTCGGCGCGCATGGCGGCATGGGCCTGGGCCTCGTCGGCCGGGCGGACGAGGGCGGGCAGGATCGGCGCGGGATCCAGCCATTGTTCCGGGCCGTGCGGGCCTTGGCGGAAGCGCAGGCGCAACGCCTCGGTTTCCCTCAGCGTCCTGGTCAGCGCCTGGTGCAGAGCCTCCAGATCGACCGGGCCGCGCAGGTCCAGATACTGCCCGGTGTTCAGGATCGGGTTGGTCTGGTCAAGCGCCTGGGCATACCACAACCCCTCCTGCGCCTCGGTCAGGGGGCGCATGTCAGGCACCTTGAGCGGGCGCCACGATATGGGTCCACCAGTCGCCCAGCGTCTCGTATTCGGCGAACAGGCTGAAATCGGCGGTCAGGCCCGCCTCCTCCCAGGCCAGGACCAGGCGCATCAGGCGCAGGGAATCCAGGCCCAGGTCGCCCAGATGGTCGTCGTCGCGAATCTCGGAAGGGTCCATATGGATGGCCTTGGCGATATCGGCGCGCATCCGGTCCAGCGTGAGGGTCATGTGGTTTCCTTCAGATAGCGGCTTCGCAATTCGGCGCGCAGGACGTTGCGGCTGATCTTGCCGACGGCGGTGGTCTGGAATTCGGGGACGAAGACCACCTGGTCGGGCACCTTGAAGTCGGCAACCCCCCGCCCGCGCATGAAGGCCTTCAGCTCCGGCGCGCGCGGGCTGGCGCCCTCGGCGGCGATGACGAAGGCGCAGCTTCGTTCTCCCAGGAACTCGTCGGGAATGGAAACCACGGCGGCGTCGAAGACCGCCGGATGGGCCAGCAGGTGATCCTCGATCTCTTCGGCGGAAATCTTCTCGCCCGCGCGGTTGATGTGATCGCCCGCCCGGCCCTGCACCACCAGATAGCCGCCGGGCAGCCGCTTCACGATGTCGCCGGTGCGATAGAAGCCGTCGGGCGTGAAGCTGCGCGCGTTGGCCGACGGATCGTTGTGATAGGCGCGGATCGTATAGGGGCCGCGCGTCAGCAGATGGCCCGGCTCGCCCTCGGGCACGGGATCGCCGTTGTCGTCCAGGATCAGCAGCTCGTCGTCGGGGCTGATCGGGCGGCCCTGGGTGCCGGTGACGATCTCCTCAGGATCGTCCAGGCGGGTATAGTTCACCAGCCCTTCCGCCATGCCGAAGACCTGTTGCAGCGTGCAGCCCAGGGTCGGGCGGACGCGGGCGGCGGCCTCGGGGATGAACTTGGCGCCGCCGACCTGCAACACTTGCAGGCTGGACAGGTCGTGCGGGGTCTTGGCCGCCGCCGCCATCCACAGCAGCGCCACGGGCGGCACCACGCCGGTGATCGTCACCCCTTCGCGCGCGATCAGCGAGAAGGCGGTTTCCGCAGCCGGGTTCGGCGCCATCACCACCCGCGCGCCCGCATGAAGCGCCCCGAAGACGCCGGGCGAGCTCATCGGGAAGTTATGGGCGACGGGCAGCGCGCACAGATACACGCTGTCGCCGGTCAGCCCGCAGATCCGCGCGCTTTCGCGGAAGCTGTAGATATAGTCGTCATGCGTCCGGGGGATCAGCTTGGACAGGCCCGTGGACCCGCCCGAGATTTGCAGAAACGCGACCGAGGACGGATCGACCTGCGGCAATCCGGGACCGGCTTGCAGGCTGTCGAAGGGAACATGACCGCCGCCCGGCTCGCCGATGACCACGACATGGGCGATGCCGGGGGCCTCGGCCCGGACCAGATCGGCCAGCGGGCGATAGTCGAAGCCCTCGTGCCGGTCGGCGATCACCATGGCCTTCGCGCCCGAGCGGGCGGCGAAATGGATCAGTTCGGTCTGGCGGTGCGCGGGCAGCGCATAGACCGGGATCAGCCCCGCCAGGAACAGCCCGAAGACCGCCGGAAAGAACGGCGCGATATTGGGGATCTGCACCAGAACCCGGTCCCCCGGACGCAGGCCCAGCGTCAGATAACCCCCGGCGGCCGATTCGGCGCGCGCCAGCAGATCGGCATAGGTCCAGCGGTTGGCGCCGTCCACCACCGCCAGCCGATCCGGGTGCCGGGCGGCGCGGTCGCGCAGCATCTGGCCGAACGTCTCGCCCCGCCAGTATCCCCGCTGGCGATAGCGGGCGGCCAGGTCGTCGGGCCAGATCTGCTGGGGGATGGGCTGGGTCTGGGTCACATCGCTGGCCTTCCGGGTCGGTTCGCCTGCGGCATAAGCCCCCTGACTTAAATCGTCAACTTTTCGCGCGACGGGCTTGGACAGGCCCGTCCGACCCGCTAAGAGGCGGGAAAGACCCGTGGAAAGCCAGCCATCGCAGCCATCCGCCGGTCGTCCCCCGGAGCCCGAGGTCCAGCCATGAGCCATATCCCCTTGCGGGTGCCGCTGCGAGACACGCCGCATGTCTATGGAGCCGTGACGCGAATCCTGCACTGGCTGATGGCCGCGCTGATCCTGTGGCAGTTCCTGGGGATGGGGCTGCGGGCGATCTATGGCCGCCAGGACTGGCTGGCGCCCTTTGTCGGCAGCCATGCGCCGGTGGGCGCCGCACTGTTCGTGCTGGTGATCCTGCGCATCCTGTGGGCCCTGGCCAATCGCCGCACCCGGCCCGCGCATGGCGACGGCTGGCAAGGCCGCGCGGCGGCCGCCGGGCACGGGCTTCTGTATCTGCTGATGCTGGCCATCCCGTCGCTGGGCCTGCTGCGGGCCTGGGGGTCCGAACGCGGCCTGACCCTGTTCGGCGCGCAGATCTTCGCACCCAAGTCGCCGCCGGTCGAATGGACCGCCGCCCTGGCCGGCGCCCTGCACGGAGAGCTGGCCTGGCTGCTGCTGGCCGTCGTCGCGGGGCATGTGGCGATGGTGGGCGTCCACCAGGCGATGTGGCGCGACGGCACGCTGAAGCGCATGGCCGGGCGGCGCTGAGGCCTTGTCCGCGTCCGACGAACACGCCTTGCAGCGGGCAAGCCGCGCCGTCATGCGGGCCGAAGCCGCGGCGGGGGGCATCCTCGTGGCCGCCATCCTGGCGCTGCTGCTGGCGAATGTCGTGTCCCGCGCGGCCGGGCGGCCGTTGATCTGGACGGACGAACTGGCCGTCCACCTGATGGTGATCCTGGCTTTCGTCGGCGCCTCGCTGGGGATCGCCATGCGGGGGCACATGGCCATCGGCCTGCTGCCCGACCGGCTGGACCCGCGCGGCCGCGCCCGGCTGGCGCTGCTGGCCGACCTGGCGGTGCTGGCCTTCCTGCTGGTGCTGGCGGCGATCCTGTGGCGGTGGTTCGACCTGCCGGGCCTGCTGCGCGCCGGATCGGGCGCGGCCCTGGCCCAGGAAAGCTTCAACTTCGTCTACAGCGATCCGACCAACACCCTGGGCCTGCGCAAGATCTGGTTCTGGCTGGCCCTGCCGCTGACCTGCGCGACGGCCCTGATTCATTGCCTGGCCGCCTTGCTGACAGACCTGCGGGGGCTGCGGCGGTGACGGCGGGCCTGTCCTTCCTGGCGCTGCTGGCGATCGGCGCGCCCATCGCCTTTGCGATGATCGCCACCGCGCTGATCCTGATCGTGAACCAGGGCAACACCGCCTTGCTGCAAGGCTTCGGCCAGCAGTTGTTCGCGGGCATCGAAAGCTACAGCCTGCTGTCGCTGCCGCTATTCATCCTGCTGGGCGAACTGATGGGCGTCGGCGGCATCGGGCGGCGCCTGCTGGTCCTGGCGCAGGCGCTGATCTGGCCGGTCCGGGCGGGGCTGGCCTATGTGAACCTGCTGGCGAACCTGATGATGGCCTCGATCCTGGGGTCCACGGTGGCGCAACTGACCGTGATGACCCGGCTTGCCGTGCCCGAGATGGAGCGCGCGGGCTATCCCCGCGACCTGGCGACCACGGTGACGGCGGCGGGCGGGTTGCTGGCGCCGGTCCTGCCGCCGTCGATGAACCTGATCGTCTATGCCGCCATCGCGCAGGTGCCGGTGGGGGATCTGTTCATCGCCTCGGTCATTCCCGGCCTGGCCCTGGCCGCCTCCTTCGCCCTGGTGATCGGCTGGCTGGGCTGGCGCCACGCCCTGCCCCGCGTTCCGTCCCAGCCGCTGCCCGCGCGGCTGCGCGCCGCCGCCGACGCCCTGCCCGCCCTGGTGGTCCCCGCCATCGCCATCGGCTCGATCATCGGCGGCATCGCCACCCCGACCGAGGCCGCCGCCGTCGCCTCGGTCGCGGCCATCGTCGTGGGCGGGCCGATCTATGGCGACTTGCGGCCCCGCGACCTGCCCGCCGCCTTCGTGCGCACCGCCGTCACCTCGGGCGCGGTGCTGTATCTGGTCGCGGCCGCGCAGGTACTGGCCTGGGTGCTGACCTTCGGCAACCTGCCCGCCCAGGCCGCCGCCTGGGTGCAGGACATGGCCGCGACGCCCCTGATGTTCCTGATCCTGCTGAACCTGCTGCTGCTGCTGCTGGGCACCGTGCTGGAGCCGATCCCGGCCATCATCCTGACCGCGCCGGTCCTGCTGCCGATCTCGACCGGGGTCTATGGCATCGACCCGCTGGCCTTCGGGGTGATCCTCTGCGCCAACCTGGCCCTGGGGCTGCTGTCGCCCCCGGTCGGCGCCGGACTGTTCACCGCCTCGCTGCTGACCGGGGTCCGGGCCGAGCGGCTGTCCTGGCTGCTGATGCCCTTCTTCGCCGCCATGCTGGCCGTCCTGGCGGGCATGTCCATCGTCGCCGCCTTCCAAGCCGGAGCCTGACCCATGAAGATCCTGAAAACCGCCGCGGCCTGCCTGCTGATGATTGCCGCGCCCGCCTTCGCCGAGACGCTGCGCATCGGCATGGTCACGCCGCCGCCGCACCAGTGGACCCTGTCGGCGCAGAAGCTGGCCGAAAGGCTGGCCGACGAAACCGACGGCCGACTGACGCTGAGCGTCTTCCCCTCGGGGCAGTTGGGAAACGAGGCGCAGATGCTGCAACAGCTGCAAGCGGGCGCGCTGGATTTCGCCTTCCTGACGGTGGGCGAACTGGCCAACCGCAACGCCGATTTCGGCATCCTGGTCGCGCCCTATCTGGTTCCCGACGCCGAATCCGCCGCACGTCTGCTGGAGGGCGATACGGCCGCCGCCTTGCAGGACCGACTGGGCGGGCTGGGGCTGAAGGGGCTGGGCCTGGGGATGGCGGGGATGCGGATCGTGCTGGTCTCGCGCCCGGTGGCCGAGGGCGAGACCCTGGCGGGCCGCAAGATCCGCACCGTGCCCCTGGCGCAGGAACTGGATTTCTGGACCCGCGCCGGAACCGCGCCCACGCCGCTGCCGCTGCCGGAACTGTTCGACGCCTATACCAACGGCCAGATCGACGGGATGCAGATCGACCTTGAAGGCACCTGGAACAACCGTTTCCACGACCATTCGGCCCAGGTTCTGGACACCCGGCACATGATCTTCCCGATGTTCGCCGTGGCGTCCGCCCGCAAATGGCAGACCTATTCCGAGGATGACCGCGCCCTGATCGCCGGGCTGATGGCGCAGACGACCGCCGACATCCGCGCCGCCTATCCCGGAATCGACGCCGACTATCGCGCCCGGCTGGTCGAGGCGGGCGCCCCGCTGAAAGAGGTCGGGCCGGATGTCTTCGGCGACGCGGTCGAGACCTGGTACGAGGAATGGCGCGCCAAGACGCCGCTGCTGGTCGATCTTGAGCAGGAACGGGACGCGCTTCTGAATCGGTAAGCCGTCTGCCAAAAGGCGCCCGTCTGGCGGGCGCCCTTCCTTGCCATTGCGCGGCGGCGACGGGGCCGACGGACCGGAACAGCGCCTTGCCCAAACTGTCGTCCACGCCGTCGTTGTCGGTGACGACCCGGCCTTCGCCTGCCGCGTCGACGGCAAAGCCCTCGAACCTTGTCCACAACATAGCCACCGCCCCGTTTCAGATCGGGGATCAGGTCGCGGAAGCCAGCGCAGTCGCCGAGGTCGGAAGCGCAAGTTTTTGCACGTCGCTGTTCCCGTCTTGCGGTCACAGCTGTGTGCAGCCCGATCATGACGCTGGCGCTGCGGATTTGTGGCGGTTCTTGCCGCAGCCCGGCGGCGTCCGCGTTCAGCCGTTCCTCTGGCCCACCCGCGCCAGCAGGATCACCGGCAGGATCCCCACCAGGACGATGGCCAGGGCGGCGATGGCGGCCTCTTCATAGGTTCCGCGCGCGGCCTCTCCGTAAAGATGCGTCGCCAGGGTTTCGAAGTTCAGCGGGCGCAGCAGCAGGGTCGCGGACAGTTCCTTCATGCAGTCGACAAAGACCAGCAGCCCGGCTGCGGCAAGAGCCGCCCTGGACAGCGGCAGGTGGACACGGCGCAGCGTGCTGCCGATGCCATGGCCCAGGGTGCGCGCCGACTGGTCATAGCTGCGCGGGATGCGGGTCAGCCCGGCCTCGACCGAACCGACCGAGATCGCCAGGAACCGCGCCAGATAGGCATAGCCAAGCGCCAGCCCCGACCCGATTAGCACCAGCCCCGGATCGATGCCCAGCAGATCCCTGGCCGTCCGGCCGATCCAGCGGTCCAGACCGCCCGCCGCGATCAGGATGCCAAGCGCCAGGATCGTGCCCGGCATCGCATAGCCCAGCGACGCGGCCCGCTGGACCGCCTGCATCCCCCGCTGCGGAAACAGGCGCGCGGCATAGGCGACGATCAGGCCGCAGGCCAGCACGGCGGCGGTGGCCAGGGCGGACAAGGCGAAGGTGTTCCAGGCCTCGGTCAGAAGGCGGGCGGACAGGCCCGCGAACTGGAACCGCTTCCAGGCCTCGGTCGTCAGATAGAGGGCGGGCAGCACGAAGCCCAGCACCACGGGCAACAGGCAGACCGACAGCGCCGCCCAGCGGGCCGCGCCTTTCAGGGGGTGGCGCGCCATGCTGCGGGCGCGCTGCGCACTGACCGAGTAACGCTGCTTGCGGCGCGCCCACCGCTCAAGCGAGATCAGCGCGACCACCAGCAGCAGCATCGCCAGGGCGATCTGCGACGCACCGGCCAGGTCGGATCGCGTGACCCAGGTCGTATAGACCGAGATCGTCAGCGACCGGACCCCCAGGAATTCCGAGGCGCCGATGTCGTTCAGAACCTCCATCAGCGCCAGGCTGGTGCCGATGGCGATGGCCGGGCGCGCCAACGGCAGCGCGACGCGCCACAGCATCCGCCGCCGCGAGGTGCCCAGGGTATGGGCGACCTCGACCAGGTTGGCGGCCTGGGTCATGAACATCGCCCGCACCGGCAGATAGACATAGGGGTAAAGGACAAGGCCCAGCAGCAGGATCGCGCCGGTCATCGACCGGATGTCGGGCAAGCGGAAGTCGCGCGGGCTGTCGAAGCCCAGCACCGCCCTGACCAGCGACTGGAACGGGCCAAGCGGGTGCAGCATGTCCAGATAGACATAGGCGATGATATAGGTCGGCACGGCCAGGGGCAGCAGCAGCGCCCATTCCAGCATCCGGCGGCCGGGAAAGTCATAGGCCGTGACCAGCCATGCCACCGTGATCCCGATCACCGCCGTCAGACAGCCGACACCGGCCATCAGCATCGCCGTCTGGCCCAGGGCATGGGGCAGCACATGCCGCGCCAGATGGGACCACAGGCCCTCGGACCCTTGGGCCGCCTGCCAGCCCAGGGCCAGGACGGGGACAAGGACCAGGGCCGCGATCAGCAGGCTGGCCCAGACCCAGAACCCGCCGCGCAGACGCAGGACGGATGCGGCCGACAGGACCGCCGCAGACAGGAGGCGGCGGGGCGAGGCCCCGCCCGCCGTCTCAGTTGTCGAAGCCGACACGGTCGACCAGTTCGCTGGCCTCCTTGCGGTTCTCCACGATCCGGGTCAGCGGCGTGGGATCGACCTGCAATTCGCCGAACGAGGCGATGATCGGATCGACCGCAGCGCCGGGCTTGACGGGGTATTCGTAATTCGCCTCGGCATAGATCTTCTGCGCCTCGTCCGAGACCAGATATTCCAGCAGTTGCACCGCCTGATCGCGGTTCGGGGCGTGCTTGGCGACGGCCGCGCCGCTGATGTTCACATGCGTGCCGCCATCCTCGAAGGTGGGCAGGATCACCTTGATCGCATCGCCCCAGGCGCGCTGTTCGTCGCCGCCCTTCCCGGACTGCATCAGGCCGACATAATACGAATTCGCCACCGCGATGTCGCAGATGCCGCCCAGGATGTCCTTGGCCCCGTCGCGGTCGCCGCCCCCCGCCTGCCGCGCCAGATTGGCCTTGAGGCCGGTCAGCCATTCCTCGGTCTCGGCCGCGCCGTGATGGGCCATGAAGGCCGAAAACAGCGCCGTGTTATAGGGATGCTGGCCCGACCGGATGCAGATGCGGCCCTTCCATTCCGGGTCCGCCAGGCTTTCATAGGTGATGCTGTCGGTGTCCAGATCCTTGGCGGCATAGATCACGCGCGCGCGCATCGACAGGGCGAACCACTGGTTGCCGGGATCGCGCAGGTTTTCCGGCACTGCCGCGGCCAGAACCTCGGATTCGACCGGCTGGGTCAGGCCCTTGTCCACCAGATCGGCCAGGTTGCCCGCATCGACGGCCATCAGCAGGTCGGCGGGCGAGCTTTCGCCCTCGGACGCCACGCGTTCCGCCAGCCCGTCCTTCAGAAAGACGGTGTTCACCGTGATGCCCGTGGATTCGGTGAAGGCGGCCAGCAGCGGCTCGACCAGTCCCGGCTCGCGCGAGGTATAAAGGTTCAGTTCCTGGGCCTGGGCGGCGCCCGTCGCGGCAAGAATGGCTGTCGATGCCAAGGCGGCGCGAAGAACGAACGGTGCGGATTTCATGTGACCTCCCATAACCCATGGATGTTTCCGCAGGGTCATACGTCACGGGCGCGGGATAGTCTATTATTTTTCTCAGCTTTGATCCAGGGGATCCTGCCCGCCGTAAGGATCCTCGGGGAAGACATGGATCTGGGCGCCGTTCAGTTGCAGGCTGACCTTGTCGCCGATGGCCATGGGGATGCGGACATGGGAATGCATCCGCAGCGTCTGGGCCAGGGGGTGGACCATGATGTCGATCTGTTCGCTTTCCCCGGTGAAGGTCTTGCCGACGATCCGGGCGGAAATCCCCTGTTCGTCGGGACCGATCGACAGCGCCTGCGGGCGGATGCAGGCCAGGGCCAGCGCGCCATCGGGCAGATCCAGATCGGCCGGGAAGGTGCCGATGGGGGTCACGATCCGGCCGTCCGACCAGATGCCCGTCAGCCGGTTGCAGGGGCCCATGAATTCCGCCGCATAGGCCGAACAGGGCCGGTCGTAAATCTCGAACGGAGAGGCGGCCTGCTCGATCCGGCCGTCACGCATCAGCACGATCAGATCGCCCACGGCCAGGGCCTCTTGCGGATCATGCGTGACCATGATCGCGGTCGTGCCGGCTTCGCGCAGGGTCGCGACCGTCTCTTGGCGGACCCGTTCGCGCAGGCCCTGGTCGAGGTTCGAGAACGGCTCGTCCATCAGCAGGACGGCGGGCTTGGGGGCCAAGGCGCGGGCCAGGGCCACCCGCTGCTGTTCGCCGCCCGACAGGGAATGGGGATAGCGGTCCAGCAGATGGCCCAGGCCGACGATCCGGTCCACCACCTCGGCCACCCGCTGGCGCCGGGCGGGGCGGGGCAGATGGCGCAGGCCGAAGGCCAGGTTTTCGGCCACCGTCAGATGCGGGAAAAGCGCATAGTCCTGGAACATGAACCCGATATGGCGGTCCTCGGGTTCGACGAAGCGGCCGGGGCCGACAAGCTGGGTGCCGTCCATCAGGATGCGGCTGCCGGGATCGGGCCGGTCCACGCCCGAGATGATCCTGAGCAGGGTCGATTTGCCGCAGCCCGATTGCCCCAGCAGGCAGGTGATCCTGCCGGGCGGGATCGCCAGCGAGATGTCCGACAGCACCGGACGGCCGTCGAAATGGCGCGACACGCCTTCAAGCTCAAGCGTGGCTGCCGGATTGGCGTGCATTCATGGCCTTTCAGTTTCACCCCGCCGCGCCCCGCAAGGCGGCAGCCTTTCGGGTGCTATCCGATCCGGGCGGCATTCTCCAGTCGCGGCGGAAAGGCGGCAAGGGGCCTGTGGTCAGCGGTCCGGCGCCCTGCTGCGCCACTTTTTCCCCCGCCCTCGGGAATAACCGCCGCGCCGCGCCGTAATCCTCGTGCAACCGCGCTACAAAGGAGATGCGCAATGCCTGCCCTGAACGAATTTCCGTCGCCCGACACCCTGAAATGGGCCTTCACCACCCGCCGCGTGGACCAGGACGCCCTGGCCGGACTGTCGGCCGATTTCGCCGCAGCCGTGGCGGGCGATCTGGTCCTGTGCCGGGTTGCCGGGCTGGGCCAGCACCGCAAGCTTCAGCTTGCAGGCCGCCGCACGTCCGAGCTGTATCCCGGCGATCTGGTCGTGCTGTGCCTGGGCGACCGCTATGCCCCCGACCAGTTCGAGGGGCGCGCGGTCCTGGACGGCCCCGTCGCCGATCTTCTGGCAGGCGGCGGCATCGTCGGTCGGATGGAGCGCGCCCACAGCCGGATGGCGCCCCCCACCCGGCTGGAGCCGGTCGGCATCCTGATCGACGCTTCGGGCCGGCGGATGAACGTCGCCGACTACGCCCTGCCCGCCGCGACCATCCCCGACCATGTGACGGTGATCGGCGTCTTCGGGGCCTCGATGAATTCCGGCAAGACCACCGCCGCCGTCAGCATCGCGCATGGTCTTGCGGCGGCGGGATACCGGGTTGCGGGGGTCAAGGCCACCGGCACCGGCGCCTTCGGCGATTTCAACGCCTTCGAGGATGCGGGCGTGCCCGCCACCGATTTCACCGATGCCGGGATGCCCACCACCTATCGGATGCCCCTGCCCCGGATCGAGGCGGGCTTCGAGGCCCTGGTCGGCAATGCCGCAGCCGATGGCGCCCAGATCGTCGTGGTGGAAATCGCCGACGGCGTCTTCCAGGCCGAAACGGCCTCGATCCTGCGCGGATCCCGCATCAGGTCGCGTCTGGACGGCATCCTGTTCGCCGCGCCCGACGCCTTGGGCGCCCTGGGCGGAACCCAGGTGCTGCGCGCCCACGGGCTGCGGCCCTTCGCCATCTCGGGGATGGTCACCTGCTCTCCCCTGGGCCAGACCGAGGCCGTCGCCGCCACCGGCATCGCGCATTACGCGCGCGAGGAACTGGCCTCGGCCGAGGTGGCCGGCCGTCTGGTCGCCGGGTTCCTGCGCGGCGCCCGCCCCGACGCGACCGACCGGGCGGCCTGATGGGCGGGTTGCCCCGGGTCGGGGCCGATGGGCGGATGGCGCGGCTGTGCGCCATCGCCTGCCTGGGAATCGGCCAGGCCGCCGCCCTGGGCGCCGTGGCCTTCGCCACCCGATCCGCTTTCGGCGCCATGAGCCGGGGCGAGATGCCGGGGGCCGCGGCCTTCGTGCCGTTGATCGCGGGCGGGATCGGCGTGGGCCTGCTGCGGATGGCCGCCCGCGTCCAGGCCGAGTCGGTGGGCCACAGCTTCGCCAGCAGCCTGCGCCACCGGCTCTATGCCCATATCGCCGGAATGAACCGTTCGGACCTGGCCGCGCGGCGCCAGGGCGGGCTGTCGCTGCGCTTCGTGGGCGATCTGTCGGCGGCGCGCAACTGGGCCGGGGGCGGCATCGCCCAGGCGATCCCCGCCTTGGCGATCCTGTCCGGCGCGCTGCTGACGCTGGTGCTGCTGCAACCCGCGCTTGCCGTCGCGGCGCTGCTGCCGGTCTGCGCCGCCCTGATCCCCGCCGCGCTGTTCGCGGGCGGCCTGGGCCAGCGGCACCGCCATCTGCGCAGCCGCCGCGCGGGCATCGCCATGTCGGTGATCGAGCGTCTGGCCCTGGCCACCGAACTGGACCTGACCGGGCGCACCGCCAACGAACTGGCCCGCCTGGACCAGGCGGGCCGGACCCTGGCGCGCGACGCGACCGCGCGGCGGTTGCATCGCGAAGTGCTGCGCCTGCTGCCTCAGCTGGGCGCGGCGCTTGGCGGCGCGGCGGTGATCTGGACCGCCGCGCAGCGCGGCCTGCCGACGGCGGAAACGGCGGCGGCCCTGGCGGTGCTGTCGATCCTGGTGATGCCGCTGACCGACCTTGCCTCGATCTGGGACCGCTGGTGCGCCTGGCGCATCGCCCGCGAGGCCTGCGAACGCCTGCTGGCCCGGCCCAGCCGGTTGCGCCGCATCGCCCCGCGTCGCGGCCCGGTGCCGGTGCGCTTCACCGGCCGCACCCACTTGGACCGCCCGGCGGAACTGGATATCCCCGCAGGCGCCCTGGCCGTGATCTGGGGACCGCCGGGATCGGGCAAAAGCGACCTCGCCCGCCTGATCGCCGCGCAGGACCGGCCGAGGTCCGGCCGGATCGCCTATGGCGCCCACGAGGGCCTGCCGCGCATCGCCTATATCGGTCCCGCGCCGCTGGTCCTGAAAGGCAGCCTGCGCCGCACGCTGACGCTGGGCGTCACCCCCCGCCCCAAGGGCCGGGCGATCCGCGCCGCGGCCCGCGCCTATGGGTTGCGGCAGGTTCTGGACCGGGTCGGCAGCACCCGCGAGGCGCTGCCCGAGGCGGCGGGCAGCCTGTCCACCCAGGAACAACTGGCCCTGGGCCTGGCCCGCGCGGCGCTGATGCAGCCCGACCTGATCGTGGTCGATCACCCCGCGCTCGGCCCCGACCAGGCCCCGCTGATCGCAAGGCTGCGCGCCGAAACGGGCGCCACGATCGTGGTGGTCGGCCCGCCGGACGTGTTTCCCGAGGCGCGGCGGGTGATCGCCCCGCAGCCGATGGCCGTTCCGGTCCAGCGATAAAGACCGTCAGCCCCCGACCAGGGCTTCGGCGGGCAGTTTCTCGGCGATGAAGCCGCTGACCACATCGCGAAAGGCGGCGACGACGGGCTTGTGCCGACGGTCCTTGCGGATCAGCAGGTATTCGTCCAGTTCCAGCCGGGCCCGCGACGGGATCAGCGGGCGGGTGGTCAGGCGGCGGTCCGGCGGCACTTCCGAGATCACGAAGAACGCGACGCCCATGCGGCGCGCCACCGCCTCGCGGATGGCGCTGCGTTCGCGGATGGTGATTTCGCGCCCCGCCCGCACGCCTTCGATCTCCAGCATCTGCTGGACGAAGGCGCGGGTCCGCGATCCCGGTTCGCGCATGATGATCGTCTCGCCCTGCAAATCCGGGAAGGCCACGGCGCGGCGGCGGGCCAGGGGGTGATCGCGCGCCAGAACCAGGTGGAAGCGTTCGCGCATCAGCGGCTCGGCGGTGATGACATCGCCGATCGGCGGGTTCATGGCGATGCCGATATCGGCGCTGCCGTCACGCACGGCCTGGCCGATATCGTCGACCGAGGCGATGGCCAGCATCAGCGACACCGCCGGATGGCGTTCGCCAAAGCGGCGCATCAGCTCGACCGCAAGCGCCGTGCTGTCGGACATGATCGACAGATGGCCGTCCACAAGCGCACCGGGGCCGCGCAGGGTGACCTGAACCTCGTCCACCACCTCCATCAGCCGTTCGGTGACCTGCAACAGGTTCTGGCCCGCATTGGTCAGCGCAAGCCTGCGCCCGCGCTTTTCAAACAGCCGCAGGGCGTGGCGGGCCTCAAGCGCATGGATCTGCTGGGACAGCGTGGATTGCGACACGCCGACAACAAGCGCCGCCCGCGCCACGCCGCCTTCGCGCGCCACGGCATGAAAGGCCCGGATATGCGAAAAATTCACGAGTCACCCAACCGTCTGCGAACGGCCGGATTACTGCGGGGATATGGCGGTTTCATGACGGCCGGGGCATCGCGCCCCGGCCGCCGGGCGGTCAGGCCATCGCGCGGCGCGACCGGCGCAGCACCAGCATCCCCAGACCCGACACCAGAAGCAGCGCCCCGGCGGGCAGCGGCACCGGCGCGGGCTGGGACGCCCCCTCGGCCCAATAGGCGATGTCATAGGTTTCGCCATCGCGCAGCGCCCGCAGCGGATCCGAGTCGGACAGCGACAGGAAGGCCAGCGACACGGTCAGGCTGTCGCCGAACAGGCCCGCGATGCTGCCGGTCAGATCGCCGAAGACCAGGGACAGCACGCCGTCGCTGGCGCTGATCCGGTCCAGCACGCCATCGACCAGCCAGCCGTCCTCGTCGCGCAGCGAAAAGGCGCCGCTGGCGTCCGCATGGGGATCCGCCAGATCGAAGGTCAGCGACAGATCGGCCAGCAGGCTGTCGCCCGTGGCCACGCCATCGACCACCGCCAGCGCGTCAAAGGCCAGGAAGTCGCCGGTGCCCTCGTGGGCCAGGAAATATCCGCTGGCCTGCGGAACGTCGATGACGGGGGCGGCGACGGGCGCCGCCGCCGCGCCCAGGGGAAGCGCCATCAGCAGCGCGGCAAGAAGGGGTTTGAACATGGCTATGCCTTTCTGAATGCGAGGGCGGCCGCGCTTACGCGAACACCAGGGGATCATCGTTGAAGAAGACGATGCTGTCGGCGGTCACGCCCGTTCCGCGGATATAGATGGCGTCGTCCTGACCCTGGGGATCGTCCAGATAGGCGACGACCGTGGCCCCCGCCTGCTGGATCCGCGCGACCGAAACGCCCTCGGCCAGCGAGATCCGGTCCACGCCGACCTCGTAATCGGTGATCGTGGTCCGCGCCCGCACCCCGTCCAGGGCCTCGAAGCCGAAATGGAACACATCGGCCCCGGCACCGCCGGTCAGCTGATCCATGTTGCCGCCCGCGCCGATCAGCAGGTCGGCGCCGTCCGTGCCTTGCAGCCGGTCGCGCCCCGCCGTGCCCATCACGATGTTCATCGAGGGGGCGTCGTCCAGCCGGACCACGGCAAGGTTGTCAAAGCCCAGCCCGGTGCTGGCATAGCTGTAAAGCGCGACGCCCCCCTTGGCGAAAGCCGTGTCGGCGACCAGCGATTCGAAGACCTCGATCCCGTCCACGCTGACCGACAGGCGGTCCCCCTCGGCCTCGACACGCAGGCGCATCGTCTGGTCCTGGGCATAGTTGTGCCAGCCGCGCGCCAGCACGGTCTCGTAGCCGTCTTCGACGCGGATGATCTGGGCCAGTCCCGCCTGATCGTCCAGTTCGACCTTGTAGTAATTCTGGTCATCGACATAGCGGACCAGAACCCCAAGGGCATCGTCATCGGATGGCGTCACGTCCACCTCGACCGCGTAATCGGTCCAGTCCCGCCCGCCCTCGATCAGCGCATAGGTGCCGTCGCGCAGGATATAGGCGCCCTCGCCGCCCTTGGACCAGGCCCCCCATCCCGGACCCTGCTGGCCCGATCCGATATCGCTGTCCTGAACCAGAACGCCATCCACGATCCGCCAGTCCGAGGGCATGTTCGTGCCGTTGTCCACGATGGTATAACGGTCCAGCGACCCGCTGCGGAAATCGTCGGCGAACAGCAGCTTGTCGCGGCCCGTCACCTCAAGATCGACGCGATCCTGCGAGACCTTGCCGTTCACATCCGTGACCCGCAGCGTGACCTGCGATTCGCCGACGCCCGCGGCAATCACCGCGTCGCGGCCGGTCGCGACAACCTTGCCGCCCAGCAGCCATTCATAGCTGGCGACAGCGGCGGGGCTGATGGTCGCGGCAGCGGTGACGGCGATGCCCTCGCGCCCGTCGCCGTCCAGATCGATGGCACAGGTCTGGCCCAGGGCGCGGGCCGACAACACCTGGCCGTTCACCGACACCTCGTCGAAGGACGCGCGGTCCATCGAACGGCTGAGGATCCCGACCGTGCCGCCCGACAGCGGATCGGCATCGACGACCGGGCCGCCGAACAGAAGCTGATCGTCCAGCGTGACGATGATGCCGTTGTCGCCGACCGCGATGCGCAGATCCTGATCCGCGTGGTGGCGATAGGCGCCCGATTCCTGCGCCAGGACCGTGCGTTCGCCGTTCTGGACGCGGACAAGCTGTCGGGTGAAGCTCTGCTGGTCGATGGCCAGTTCGTAGTGGTTGTCTTCATCCTGCCAATAGAACACCGCGCCGATGGTGTCGTTGTCCGCGGGATGGACCACCATGTCGAAGACGTAATCGGTCCAGTCGGCATCGGGATTACCCTGATAGACCAGCAGTTCGTTCCCGCCGTTGGTCTGGGCGTATAGCGCGCCCTCGCCTTCGCCATCGGGATTGCCGAAGATCGAGCCTTTCAGCAGGAAGGATCCCGGATTGTCCGCAGGCGCCAGCGTGCCGATGGCGGCCTTGCCGAAATCCAGCCGATCCAGCGCGCCGTCGAAGTTCATCTGGAAGGCGCCTTGGGTGGCCGATCCGGCCAGCGGACCGTCGGCATCGACCCCGCCCATCGCGGCGATATCGGCATCCGACAGCCGTTCCGGGGTAAAGGCCACCGCGTTCACGAACATTTCCGACGTATAGTTGTCGCGGTCGGCGAACAGCAGGAAACCCTTGTCCGCGTCGATGGTCCAGCGGCTGCCATCGGCGACGTTGCCGTCGACCGTCTGCGTGCCGACCAGCGTGCCGTCGATGTATTTGCGCATCACATGCGCGCCGTCCTCGACCGTGACGCTGATGGTCACGCGGTTCCATTGGCCGAACTTGAATTCGCCCCCATAGACGCCCAGCGTGCCAAGCCCGCCATCGTCTTGCAGATACAGATCGGCATCGGTGGTATTGGTCACATCGGTCTGGAACAGGCCCGCCCAACCCTTGGCCGGACGGTCCGCCAGGATGTCCAGGACCAGCGTATAGTCCAGGATCTGGCCGGTCGCATCCGGCTTGACCAGAATGCCCTGATCGGGTTGCAGCGCGGCGATCCGCGCCACGCTGGCCGGTTCCGCCGCAGGCTGGCCGCCGCCATAGGGGCGCAGGTCGATGGCCGGGGTCTTCAGACGGCTGTCGAAGCTGTCGGCGCGGCCCTGCGCGCCGCCGTTGTAATCGTCCCATTCGTCGGCATCGGCGATGGCGATCACACCGTCGCCCAGCTTGAAGTGATCGCGCTCCTGCCGGTCGGCCGAGGTCCAGAATTCGGGCGTGGCAAAGCTCCAGCCGCTCCATTCCGTGGTGCCGGGGGCCATGCCTTCGGCATTCTCGCGGTCCCAGCCCTCGGGCGTCTCGTGGGTCCAGCCCAGCCGGTCGGCGGGGATGTTTTCATCGGCGGCCGGTTGCAGCTTGTCGGTCAGCCCGTCAAAGCTTTCCGACAGCAGCAGCTTGCGCCCCTCGGGGGTGTCCACGCTGACCTCGACATCGTCGATGGCCCACCACCAGTCATTGTCCGCGCCGCCGAGCCGGAAGCCGAAGCTGACCGATTCCGCCGACACCGGCGCTTCGAAATCGATCGAGACGCGCTCGTTGACGTGATCCAGCGAACTGTTGCCGCCGGTATTGGCGGTGGTGACGGATTTCAGCACGCTCCAGGTCGCGCCGCCGTCATAGGACAGCATGACATCGCCGGTCATCTTGTCATAGGGGCGGAAGCTCGAATCGAACGAGAGGTTCAGCGAGATCGTTTCGCCATCGTTCACGGCAGGCTTCTGGAAGCCCGTGTCGGTGCCGATCCGGAAGGGCGGGCGGGCGGCGTCAGGCGTGGTCCAGCCCTGCGCCTTGCCGTCGTCGAAGGTCTCGGTCAGCAAGTGGCGCGGGCCCTCGACGATGACGGTCTTTTCGTCGCGGCTGACGTTACCCCGATCGTCGCTGACCTCCAGCACCAGACGGTTGGTGCCCTGCCCCAGTTCGACCGACAGTCCGGGCTTGTCGCCCTCGGCCAGCAGCAAGCCCTGCGCGTCATACCAGCGATAGGTCAGCGCGCGCCCGTCATCCGGCAGGATCGTGCCCGAGGCATCCAGCGTCACGTCCGCCAACCCATCGGCATCGGCCGCCAGAACCAGATCCGCGCCAGCCTTGGCGATGGCGATCTCTTTCGGGGCACCGATCCCGGCGTTCTCGAAGGTTTCCTGATGGTCCACGCGGTCGAAGAACTTGTCCAGCCCGCTGAACTTGGTGTGCGTGGTGATGCGGTCGTTGTCGGGGTCGACCACGACGATACGGAAGGCGCCGTTGCCCGCGCGTCCCCCCAGCGAGGCGTCGCCGCCGCCGGTGATCTCATCCGCGATGCCGTTTTGATAGTTGACGAAAATCTGATACAGGGTGTTGCCGCCCGCAGTCTGGCTGACCACGGTCTCGGCCCCGTCCAGGAAGTTGTGGCCGTTGAAGGTGAAGCTGATGTTGGGATATTTCGACGCCAGCTCGCGATACATGTCCTCACCGTCGTTGACGTTGCGGACATCGTCGCGGATGCCATAGCCCCAGCCGCCGTTCTCGCCGGTCAGCGCCTCGGTGGTGGGATCGACGCGCTTGTCGCCGCCGTTCCAGGAATGGGTGTTGAGGATGACGCGGTGGTCCAGATGGCCCTCGATCACCTCGCCCGCCCATCGCAGCACGTCGTCGGGGGCGCCGAATTCCAGGCTGAGGATCAGCCAGTCCTGCCCGTCCGGGCTGGTGAAGGTATTGTAACTGTTGCGCAGCGAAGGCTGGTCGTAACCGTCATAGGTGCCGTCCACGCCCAGTTGTTCGGGCGTGAAGTAATCGTCGATCTTCGAGGTGAAGTCCTGCGCATGTCCGCCGTCGCCTTGGTCGTGGTTGCCCACCGCCAGCGTATAGTCGATGACGCCGTCCATATGGCTCCAGGCGTCCTTGGCGATCTGCCACTGATGGTCATAGTTGTTGTCGGTCACATCGCCGACCTGCAACACATGGGCGATGTTCAGCGCGTCCTTGTGGGCGGCGATATGCTGGATCATCTCGGCGAACATGGCCCGGATTTCCGGGTCCGTGGTCGAGGTATAGCTTTGCGTGTCCGGCACGGCGATGAAGCTGTAGGCATTCGGACCCGCAACGATGGCGCGGAAGCTGTCGGTGACGCTGTTGCCCTCGGCATCCTTGAAGGTCAGCGTCAGGTCGGCATGGCCAAGCGCGCCCGGCTCGATCGTCAGCACGCCGTCCTGGATCGTGGCGGTCGCACTGCCCGCGTCCGAGGTGGTGATCTCGAACCCGGTCGCGCCAGGGTAAAGATCGCCGAGGTCAAAGATCGAGGCCGCGTTCTGGCGCAGCAGGAAGTCCATCATCATCGCTGTTCAATCCCATGATTCTGGCGCACCGGCGGCACCGGCACGATGTCGACAGGCGGCGGATGCGGATGACGGGCATCCCGCCATGATCCGCCTTGCGGGCAACCTGGGCGACGGGACAGGTCAGGGACAAATTCATTCTGTGGCAAAACAGTTAATCGCCATCGAAGTGACCACGCCCCTGGGATGATCAATGGCTTCGTATTTCATCCAAAGGATGTGCCGGAACGAACCCGCCTTTCCCCACAGCCCCGTCGCGGACTGCGACAGAATATCCGACCCAAATAATCTGGATTGACTCGGCGCATGGGTGGCGTAGTGATCGAATCGCGGCACCGAGCAGGGGAAACGCCATGCTTGCACCATTCCTGATCATGCTGCGCGAGGGGCTGGAGGCCGCGCTGATCGTCGGCATCATCGCGGGATACCTGCGCCGCACGGGGCGCGCGGCCTGGCTGCCCGCCGTCTGGATCGGCGTGTTCCTGGCCATCGCCGCCGCCCTGTTCGCGGGCGCCGCGCTGCAACTGGCAAGCGCCTCGTTCCCGCAAAAGGCGCAGGAACTGTTCGAAGGCGTGATCGGGCTTGTCGCCGTGGCGGTGCTGGTCTGGATGGTCTTCTGGATGCGCCGCGCGGCGCGGTCGATGAAGTCGACGCTGCACGCCTCGGTCGAGGCGGCGGTGGGCGGCGGGGCCTGGGCGCTGATCGGCATGGTGTTCCTGGCCGTCGCCCGCGAGGGGCTGGAATCGATCTTCTTCCTGCTGGCGGTGCTTCAGCAAAGCCGCGACGCGATGGCGCCGCTGGGCGCGGCCCTGGGGGTCGCCGTCTCGGCCGGGATCGGCTGGGGGATCTATGCGGGCGCGCTGCGGCTGGATCTGGCGCGCTTCTTCCGCTGGACGGGGGTCTTCATCCTGTTCGTGGCCGCCGGGCTGCTGGCGGGATCGCTGAAGGCCCTGCACGAGGCGGGCGTCTGGAACGGCTTGCAGGCGCGCGTCTATGACATCAGCCACATCCTGCCCGAAACCAGCCCCTTGGGCACGGTGCTGGCGGGCGTCCTGGGATACCGCGACGCCCCCACCCTGGGCGAGGTCGTCGTGTATGCAGCCTTCCTGACGGTGATGCTGGTCCTGTTCCTGCGCCCCGACGCGGCCGCCGCGCCGCGCCGCCACTCTGTCCGGGATCTGACATGACCGACGCTCCTTCCCGCGCGGGCCTGGGTCTTGCCGCCGCCCTGGCCGCCCTGCTGGCCGTGGCCGGGGGCGGCGCCTTCTGGTATGCCGCGCGGCAAAACGCCGCCGCCAATAGCGGCGCGGTGGCCGACATCACCGTCAGCGTCGACGCGCAAAGCTGCGATCCCGGCGACATCACCGTCGCAGGCGGCAGGCGCAGCTTCGAAATCGTGAACAATTCGGATCGCCCCATCGAATGGGAGATCCTGGACGGCGTGATGGTCGTGGCCGAGCGCGAGAACATCGCCCCCGGCTTTCGCCAGACCCTGACCGTGCAACTGGCGCCCGGCGATTACGCGATCACCTGCGGGCTGCTGTCGAACCCGCGCGGCAGCCTGCATGTCACCGCCTCGGACGAGGCGGCGGCCGCCGCGTCCCAGGTCACGCTGCGCAAGTTCCTGGGGCCGCTGTCGGAATACCGCGTCTATCTGGTGATGCAGGCCAATGCCGCCGTGAAGACCGCTCAGGCGCTGCGGACCGCCATCGCGGCGGGCGACCTGCCCGGCGCGCAACAGGCGTGGAAGGCCGCCCGCATCCCCTATCGGCATATCGAGCCGCTGGCCTCGCGGCTGTCGGATCTGGAAAACGCCATCGACCCCAATGCCGCCTATCTGGCGGGGCGCGAGGCGGATCCGGGCTTCACCGGCTATCACCGGCTGGAATACGGGCTGTTCGGGCAGGCCGGCACAGACGGGCTGCTGCCCGTCGCCGACCGCCTGATAGCCGACCTGCAAGACCTGTCGACGCGGCTGAAGGCGGTGGACCTGGACCCCGCCTTGCTGACCGCCCTGCCCGGCGCGGCGGCGGGCCAGCTTGCCACCGCCCATGTCCCCGCGGGCGAGAACCTGTATGCCGGCAACGACCTTGAGGAATTGCAGGCCAGCCTGGACGGGATCGGCAAGCTGGCCGGACTGCTGCGGTCGGTGGCGGCGGGGGTCGATCCGGCCCTCGACGACGACATCGGCGCGGCGCAGGCCCAGGTCGAACGGGATCTGGCGGCGCTGAAACAGGGCGGGGGCTGGCCCGCCTATGACCAGGTGCCGGACGATGCCCGGCATCGCCTGGCCGCTTCCCTGACCGCTTTCCAGGCGGTGCTGGACCGGCTGCAACCCGTGATCGGACTCGACTGAGATGCGCCTTGCCCCGACCCGCCGCGCCGTCCTTCTGGGCCTGGGGGCCAGCGGCCTGGCGCTTGCCGCGCGCGCCGGGGAACCCGCCCCCCAGGTCAGCGACGCGCCCCCCGCCGATGCCGGGACCGCCGCGCAGCGGGTGCCGTTCCACGGCCCGCACCAGGCGGGGATCACCACGCCGCGCCCGGAAAACGGCATCCTCGCGTCCTTCGACGTGGTGGCGGGATCGGTCGACGACCTGGAACGGATGCTGCGGCTGCTGACCGACCGCGCGCGGTTCCTGACCGGGGGCGGTCCGGTCCCCGACCTGGATCCGGTGCTGCCGCCCGCCGGGTCGGGGCTGCTGGGGCCGGTGATCCTGCCCGGCAACCTGACCATCACCGTGGCCCTGGGCGCGTCGCTGTTCGACGACCGGCCCTGGCTGGCGGGCCTGAAACCCGCGACCCTGCAACGCATGGCGCGGTTTCCGAACGACGCCCTGGATCCCGCTTTGTGCCATGGCGACCTGTCGATCCAGTTCTGCGCCAATCTTCAGGACACCAACATCCATGCCTTGCGCGACATCGTGAAGACCCTGCCGGAATTCCTGGTGCTGCGCTGGATGGTCGAGGGCAACGTGCCCCCGGTCGTCCCCGATGCCAAAGGCGCCACGCCGAGCGCGCGGAATTTCCTGGGTTTCCGCGACGGATCGGCCAATCCCGATTCCAACGACGCCGCGCTGATGGACCGGATCGTCTGGACCCATGGCGCGCATGAACCCGACTGGGCGCAGGGCGGCAGCTATCAGGCGGCGCGGATCATCCGCAACATGGTGGAACGCTGGGACCGCACGGCCCTGGTCGAACAGGAACGCGTCTTCGGGCGGCGCAAGATGACCGGCGCGCCGCTGGACGGCGGCCCGGACGCGACCGAACAGCAGGTTCCCGATTATGCCGCCGATCCCGAAGGGCGCGTCACCGACGCCGAATCGCATATCCGGCTGGCCAATCCGCGCGACGCGGAAAGCCAGAAGAACCTGATCCTGCGCCGTCCCTTCAACTATTCCCGCGGCGCGCTGAAAAACGGCCAGTTGGACCAGGGCCTGCTGTTCATCTGCTGGCAGGCCGACCTGGAGGCGGGCTTCATCGCCGTGCAGAACCGCCTGAACGGCGAGCCGCTCGAGGAATATATCAAGCCCATCGGCGGCGGTTACTTCTTCGCCCTGCCCGGCGTCCGCGACGATGCGGATTACCTGGGCCGGGCGCTTGTCGACGCAGCCCGGCGGACGTGACGCCCAGCCAACCCATCCCCGACGATCACGAGGAGACCTTGAGATGATCGCAACCCTTCTTCGCGGCACCGCCCTGGGCCTTGGCCTTGCCACCGCCGCGCTTGCCGCCGAACCATCGCTGGAACTGGTCGGGCCGCTGTCCGATTACAAGATTTTCGTGGCCGAAAACACCGCGCAGCTGGTGACGGATGCCGAAGCCTTCGTCGCCGCCATCAAGGCGGGCGACCTGGACCGCGCCAAGTCGCTGTTCGCGCCGACCCGCACCAGCTATGAACGGATCGAACCCATCGCCGAACTGTTCTCGGATCTGGACGTGTCGATCGACGCGCGCGCCGACGATTACGAAAAGGCCGAACAGGATCCCGCCTTCACCGGATTTCACCGCATCGAATATGGGCTGTGGTCGCAGGGTTCGACCGAGGGGCTGGATCCCTATGCCGACAAGCTGCTGGCCGACATCAAGGATCTGGACGCGCGGATCAGCGCGCTGACCTTCCCGCCGGAAGTCGTGGTGGGCGGCGCCGCCGTGCTGATGGAAGAGGTCGCGGCCACCAAGATCTCGGGCGAGGAGGACCGCTACAGCCGCACCGACCTGTGGGATTTCGACGCGAATTTCGAAGGATCCGAAAAGATCTATACCCTGTTCCGCCCGCTGATCGAAGCCGACAACGCCGATTTCGTGGCCAAGGTGGACGGCAATTTCGCGGCCGTGGACGAGGTGCTGGCGAAATACAGGACCGCCGACGGCGGCTTCGTGTCCTATGAGGAACTGACCGATGCCGACCGCACCGCGCTGTCGGCCAAGGTCAACACCCTGGCCGAGGATCTGGCGACCCTGCGCGGCAAGCTGGGCCTGGGCTGACCGCTTCCCGGGGGCGGGACCGGCCCGCCCCCTGTCACGCCAGCTTGTGCGGCGGCACCGGGGCATAGCCGCCCAGGCGCGACGTGCGCAGCCCCAGCCGCACCAGCGATTCGCACAGCGCCACCGCGCAACTGACCCCGTCCAGCACCGGGATCCCATGGTCCGCCGACAGCCGCCCGGCCAGATCGGTCATGCCCGCGCAGCCCAGCACGATGGCCTCGGCCCGGTCGTCGGCAATGGCACGGGCGATTTCCGCGCTGATGCGGGTGCTGGCGTCGCTGCCCGGTTCCTCCAGCTCCAGCACCGCGACCTCGGACGACCGGACGCGGGCGCAGCGCGCCCACAGGCCATAGCGGTGCAGGTTGTGTTCCAGGGCCGGGACCGACCGCGCCAGCGTCGTCACCACCGAGAAGCGGTTGGCGATCATCGAGGCCATGTGATAGGCGGCCTCGCCGATGCCCACGACCGGCTTGTCGGTCAGGCAGCGCGCGGCGTCCAGGCCGGTATCGTCGAAACAGGCGATCACCACCCCGTCCACGTCGGGATTGTCGCGGATCACCCCCAGCAGCCCTGCCAGGCTGATGGCCTCGTCGTAATAGCCCTCGATCGAGGCGGGGCCGTGGGCGGGGTTCAGGGCCAGGATCTCGGTCCCCGGCGCGGCGGCGCGTCGGGCGGCGGCGCCGATCTTGGCGGTCATCGACGCGGTGGTGTTGGGGTTCAGGACCAGGATGCGCATTCACACCTCTCCGCCCAGATAGGCGGCCTTGACGCGCGGATCGTCCAGAAGCGCGCGCGAATTTCCCGACAGCACCACCTGGCCGGTGGACAGCGCATAGGCCCGGTTCGAAATCGACAGCGCCATGCGGCTGTTCTGTTCGACCAGCAGCACCGACACGCCTTCGTCGCGGCTGATCGCCACGATGGCCCGCGCGATGTCCTGGACCAGCTTCGGCGCGATGCCAAGGCTGGGTTCGTCCAGCAGCAGCAGCCGCGGCCTGGCCATCAGCGCGCGGCCGATCACCATCATCTGCTGTTCGCCCCCCGACAGGGTGCTGGCCTGTTGGCCGATGCGTTCGCGCAGGCGCGGAAACCGCTCCAGCACCGCGTCCAGCGTCTGCGCGATGCCCGCCTTGTCGCTGCGGGTGAAGGCGCCCATCAGCAGGTTGTCGCGCACGCTCATCAGCGGAAAGACGCGGCGGCCTTCGGGGACCATGACGATGCCCTTGCGCACGATCTCGGCGGGGGACGACCCGTCAAGCCGGTCGCCCAGATAGGTGATCCGGCCCGACCGGATCGGCCGCAGCCCGGTGATCGCCCGCAGGATCGAGGACTTGCCCGCGCCGTTCGCGCCGATCAGGGCCACCGTCTCGCCCTCGTGCAGGTCCAGCGACACGCCCTTCAGGGCATAGACGTGATCGTAGTAAAGTTCGACATTCTCGAAACCCAGCATCCGTGTCACCGCCTATATCCCGATTGCCGCATCTTCCGACCCCAGATAGGCCTCGATCACGCGGGGATCGGCCTGGATCTCGGCCGGGCCGCCCTCGGCGATCTTCTGGCCGAAATTGATGCAGACGATCCGGTCCGAGATCTTCATCACCGCCGGCATGTCGTGTTCGACCAGCAGCACGGTGACACCGCGTTCGTCGCGCAGCCGCCGCACCAGGGCCACCATGCGCATCGTCTCGTCGTGGTTCATGCCCGCGAAGGGTTCGTCCAGCAGGATAACCTGCGGCTGCGTGGCCAGCCCGATGGCCATGCCGAGCGCGCGCAGATGGCCCTGCGGCAGATTCGAGGCCAGTTCGTCCCGGATCTCGACCAAGCCCAGGAAGCCGATGATGTCGTCGGCGGACCGGGCGAAATCGGCCTCGTCCGCGCGGGCCTGGGCGCTGTTCAGGAAATAGCCCAGCAGGCTGGCGCGGGACCGCAGGTGATGGGCGACGATGACGTTCTCGCGCACCGTCATCGACTTGAAGATGGTGGTTTCCTGAAAGGTCCGCACCACCCCCATCCGCGCCACCTTGTGCGGCGGCAGGCCCGAGATGCGGTCCCCCTTGTAGCGCACCTCGCCCGCCGTGGGCCGTTCGAACCCGGCGATCTGCTTGAACAGCGTCGATTTTCCCGCCCCGTTCGGGCCAATCACGGACAGGATTTCCCCCTGCGCCACATCGAAGCTGATGTCGTTGTTAGCCGTCAGCCCGCCGAATTTCTTGGTCAGGTTGCGGATTTCCAGGATCGCGGTCATTTCCCCGCCCCCTTCCTGTCGAACAGGCTGAGAACGCCGTTGGGCAGCACCAGCATCAGCGCGATCATCGTGCCGGAGTAGATCAGCAACTGGTACTGGCCCGCGACCTGCAACAGATCCCAGCCGAAATACAGAAGCAGCGTGCCCAGCATCGGCCCGAAGACATAGCCCAGGCCGCCGACGAAGCAGTACAGCATGAAGTTCACGCTGTCTTGCACCACGAAGGACGACGGATAGATGGATTGCGAGATCGACACGAACATCGCCCCCGCCACACCCCCGAAAAAGCTGGAGATCGCATAGGCCAGCACCCGCAGCCAGGCGGTGTTGACGCCGATGGATGCCGACAGTTCCTCGTTCTGCTGAAGGCTGCGGCACAGGTGGCCCAGCCGCGAATTCACGATCCGCCACAGCACCAGATAGACCAGCACCATCACCGTGACAGCCACGAAGTAAAACGCCTGGCGCGGGTTTTCCAGCGTGGCGAAATCGGGGATCAGGGTGACGCCCATCACCGAGACACCCCCCGGCAGCGGGATCGAGGTGATGCCCTTGGCGCCGTTGGTGATCGGCAGCGCCAGGGCGGTCAGGCGCGCGACCTCGGTCAGGACCAGCGTGACCATCGCGAAATAGACGCCGCGCAACCGCAGGATCGGCCAGCCGATCAGCACCGAGATCAAGGCGCAGAACAGCCCCGCCAGCGGCAGCGTCAGCCAGAAGCTGACGCCCCCCTGGGTCATCAGGATGGTCGAGACATAGCCCCCCGCCAGGGCATAGGCGCCCTGCCCGATGTTGATCCGGCCGATATAGAAGGTCAGCCAGACCCCCGCCGCCGCGACGGACAGCAGCGCCACCGAGGTCAGCGTGTAATAGAAATCCCACCGCCCCGTCGCCGCGATGAAGGCAGGCACGACGCCGAAGACGAAGGCCAGGAACAGCACCACGCCCAGCACCTGCCGCGTGGACCGGCGGGTCCGGTCCGGCGCCCGCCCCGAATAAGCCTGTGTTTGCGTATCCATCGCTCAGCCCCAGGGTTTGCCCATCAGGCCCTGCGGCCGGATGGCAAGAAAGACCATCAGCGTGGCGAAGATCACCAGATAGGTGACATCGCCATAGGACGACAGGACCGACAGCCCGACGCTTTCCATCATCCCCAGGATGAAGCCCCCGGCGATGGCGCCGGAGATGACGCTCGCCCCGCCGATCATGATCATCAGGAACGCCTTGACCGAGGTCGGCCCGCCCATCCCCAGGTTCACGCCGGTGATCGTGACCAGCAAGGCGCCGACCAGCCCCGCCAGCATCGCGCCCATGGCGAAGCCGATCATCGAATAGCGGTCCACATCGACCCCCATCAGCTGCGCGGCCATGCGGTCCTGGGCAAGCGCGCGCATGGCGCGGCCCGCCTTGGAATATTGCATGAACAGGATGAAGCCCGCGATCAGCGCGATGGCCAGCACCCCGATCAGGATCCGGTCATAGGGCATGATCAGCCGGAAATCCCAGTTGAACACCCCGTTCACGATCTTGGGCACGCCGCGCTGCTTTTCGCCGAACAGCAGCAGGATCACCGCGTCCAGGAAGAACGCGATCCCCGCCGCCAGCAGCATGGTCGATTCGTCGCGCTTGGACCGCCGGATCACCGGGCGGAACAGGAACCGCTCGATCAGCGCGCCCATCACACCCAGGACCAGGGCCGATGCGACCAGCCCCAGGATGAAGGGCATTCCCAGTTGCGCCACGACCGTATAGCAGACGAAGCCGCCGAACACATACATCTGCCCATGGGCAAAGTTCAGCACGTTCATCAGTGAAAAGATAAGTGTCAGGCCCAGTGCGATCAGCGCGTATTGCGCGCCGAGATACAGCCCGTTTGCGATGATCTGTTCCATCCCGCCGCCCCGCTGTCGTTGAAAGGCGGGGTCCGGCTGCCCGGACCCCGGATGATGCGCGGTCAGTCGACCTCGGCCACGAACAGGGTCTCGAACTTGCCGCCCCGGTATTCGTTCACGACCAGCGGCACGGCGATCTGGCGCTTCTGCCCGAAAGAGCTTTGGCCGACATAGCGCAGCTTGGCGTCGCCGACCATGAAGGGGTTCGGCGCTTCGAACGTGTCGATGGTGGTCTTGAAGGCCTCCACGTCGTCGATGGCGGCGGGGTTCGCCTTCAGCGTCTCGATGATGTATTCCAGGGCATAGACCTTGGTGTTCGATTCATCGTTATATTCGCCGAACATCTTGGTATAGCGGTCCACGAATTCCCGCATCGTGTCCGAGGCCAGTTCCGGGGTCGAGGCGCCGCCGACCGAGATGAAGCCCTCGGCCAGATCGCCCGCCCCTTCGGCCAGCACGCTGGCATCCTGCGCGGTCTCGGTGGAGATCAGCCCCTCGTATCCCAGTTCGCGGGCCGACCGGATCAGTTGCGGCGCGTTGGCGGGCGACACGCCCGACAGCACCAGCAGGTCGGGCTGGGCTTGCAGCACCGGCAGCAGGACCGGAGTGAAGTCGGTGGTGTCCACCTGATAGGTCACCTTGTCCGAGACCACCTCGAGGCCCAGGGCCTTGGCGGCCTCGATCCCGGAATCCCGCTGGCTCAGCGGGTCGGATTCGTTGGCGGCGACGAAGGCCACCTTCTGCACGCCCTTGTTGTCCATGAGGTATTTGTAGATCGCCGGGCCGGACTGGTAATTCGCCACCATCCCCAGGATCGCGTTCGAGGCAGGCGCGACATACAGTTCCTTGGGGAAGGCATAGGGGAAATAGATGATGCCGTTCTGTTCGGCCACCGGGCGGACGGCGGCGGCGCCGTCGTCGACATTGGGACCGACGACGTAATGCACCCCCTCCTGCGCCATGCGCTCCATCCCGGCGATGGCGCGCTTGGGATCCTTCTGGTCGTCGAAGGCGACGATCTGGATGTCATAGGTGGTGTCGCCGATCTGGACGCCGCCCAGTTCGTTCAGCCAGGCGGCGCGTGTTTCCAGCGACCGCTGGTTCGAGATGCCCCAGGCAGCCGCAGGCCCCGAGGTGACGCCCACGAAACCGATCTTCAGCGTGGGGTTCTGGGCATGGGCGGCGGGGGTCAGGACAAGACTGGCGGCGAAGGCCAGGGCGGTGGATTTCAGGACATGACGACGCAGCATGAATGGCTCCCTGTTCGGATGCGCCTTGTTGCCCGGCGGCCCGAACCCGCCGGCGGCGCTTTTCATCCTGTCATGCTGGACCAGTTAACACAGATGTCAACATTTTTGTTAACAATCTGGAAGGGCGGCTTGTCTTGCTGTAACCTGGTCCTGACCCTATTTCCGGGGGGAACGACAGCAAATTGCAGGGAAACGATCGCCGATGGACGCAGCGGACGCAGCAGCAGAAGCCGCCGAGATTGGCGAAGAAGACATCGTCGAGCATATTTTCGAGGCAGTCATAGAACAGCGCCTGCCCCCCGGAACGAAACTTTCCGAATCGGCCCTGTGCGACGCCTTCGGCGTGGGTCGGATGCGGATCCGCCGCGCCCTGCTGCTTCTGGCCAGCCGCCAGATCGTCGAGCTTCATGCCAATCGCGGCGCCTTCGTCGCCAGCCCCACCAGCGAACAGGCGCACGAGGTGTTCGAGGCGCGGCTGATGCTGGAACCCTCGATCGCGCGGCTGGCGGTGACGCGGGCGACGGATGCGGAAATCGCCCTGCTGGCCGATCACATCGAACGCGAACATCAGGCCCACCATGCCGGGCGGCGGCGCGACGCGATCCGCCTGTCGGGCCAGTTCCACGGGCTGCTGGCGCAGGTCGCCGGCAATCCCACCATGATGCGGATCATGAAAGAGATGATCACCCGCACCTCGCTGATCATCGGCATCTTCGGCGCCCAGGACATGACCGACTGCCGCGACCACGACCATTCCCGCATCGTGGACCGGATCCGCGCCCGCGACGCCGACGGGGCGGCCCGGCTGATGCAGGACCATCTCCAGCAGATCAAGACCGACCTCGATCTCAGCAACAAGGTGACGACGGGGCTGGATCTGGTGTCGATCCTGAAGCGATAGCAAACCGAGGCGCAGGGTGGCGACGGGCATCAAGCGGGCTGCATCGGCGTTTCGCCGGACCGGCGGTAATGGGGATCGGGGTTGGGGGTGGCCGAAGCACGATGTCGGCTGCGCCACCGTGGACCCTTGATGGTCCCACCGTTTGGCGCCCCGGCAAGAAAGTCCCACTGCCCGCGCCATAGCGCCATGGATGCCGGTCTCGCCCAAGGCGACGCTTCTGATAGAAAACCCGTCGGACAAGAGGCCCGGACGCGGAAACCGCCGTGACAGAGTGCCTGCTCGGCGCGACTTCGACGGCCACGCTGCATGATTTCCCGCCCAGAACACCGCAAGGACGGCCCGAACGCGGCCAGAGAATCAAGCGGAAACTGCCCGCTTGTCACGCGCCCTCAGAAAACCTTTCCTTCGCCGATCTTATTGCCCGGATACCGCCGCAGCAGCGCAAGGCACACCCGCTCGGCCCGCTTCCGCTTCTAGAAGGTCGGTGAAAAGCCGTGCCGGGCCTGATCTCATGCGGAAGCCGGAAAATCGGTCCGAACACGCCCCGCCTGGCGCGATTTTCTGCGAATCCAAGAGTTTGGGGGAGATTTCCATCGCGAAACGACCCCAGGATGATTTTCAGAAACCTGTCAGAGGCGCCGTTCACTCTCCTCTAGCCGCCCCACAGCGAAACAAGCCCGATCGCCAGGGATCCGACCGCGATGACGGCGCCCGACAGCGCCACAGCGGCCAGCCATCCGGGCGCGCGACCAGCGGGGGCATCCACCGCCGAGATGCCACTTTCGAGCCGTAGCTGCACCAGTTCCAGCCGGTCCTGGAACTGCGCCCGGTCCCCCTCAGCCGACGCGGCCTCCGCGCGCAGGCCGGCGATCTGGTCGCGCAGGTCGGCCAGTTCGGCAAGGATCAGACCAAGCGCCTTCCTTTCGGGCGAAACCGGCCTCGCCGCGCCCCCCACGGGGTGCAAGGGCAGCGCGATCCCGTCATGCGACCTGGCCGTGACCGCGACCGTGAAGTCCATCCCCTCTTCCAGCGGGGGGTCGAAGGCGAAGGCAAAGCCATAGGCCCCCGTGCCGACCGCCTGGCGTTCCAAATCCTTGCGCGGCCGGTTGGCGGTCGTTGTCCCGACCAACCGCCCTTCGCGGCGCAGCTCGACCGTCGCGCAGCGGGCGGCGTCGGTCCGGTCGATCACCCAACCCGCCACGCGGTCGGCGCGCAATACGTCGATCACGCCATACAGCCGGGGTTCCTTCGCGGCCTGCGGAAAAGGCGTCTGGTCTGTCATCCGGCAATCCTTGTGACGATGCGGCCCGGCAACGCGACATGCCGGAATCCTCGAGATCCAATTGATGCGCCCCCCGGCATCCGGGGGCGCGGTTCGTCATGTCCGCCCGCCGTGGCACAGCGAACGCGCCTCAGGCCCATCTGCCGGCATCCGCGCCCGAACCGTTCACCACCGAGGCTTACCCAGGGGCGCAGGAAATGGCGCAAGCCAATCCACCGGCCCGGCAGGCGCCGCTGTCCTCATTCAGCTGGCCTGCGCCAAAGGCCGCGAGAAGCGCGCCGCAAGATCGGCGGCCAGGCCCTGCGGATCGCGCAACGCATCCGCCGTCACGACAGGCCCATCGTAGGGCGCAAGCTGCCCAATCCCGGCCAGTTCCTCGATCCGGTCCAGGGCCGCGCCGATATCGTCCAGCGGCGCCGAGAACAGGTCGAAAATCGAATAGCGCCACCATTGCAGGGCCAGCAGACGGGCGACCACCTCCTCGGGGAAGCGCAGGCGCACCACCCGGCCCGGCGTTCCCACCACGATGGAATAGGGCGGAACGTCGCGCAGCACGACGGCCCGCGCACCAATGATCGACCCCGTTCCGATCGTCACGCCCGACTTGATGAAGGCGCCCTGGCCGATCCAGACATCATGGCCGATCTCGATGATCGGGCAGCTTGCCTTGAAGGGGCGCAGGCCGCGGCGGATTTCCTCTTGCCGGTCCGGGGCGACAAGGTCTCGCCAGCCGTTCACCTGCGGGAAATAGGCCGTGCGAGAGGTCGTCAGCCAGTCGGTCGGATGTTCGTGCGTCCCGATGATCACCCCCGAGGCGATCGAGCAATAGCGCCCGAAGCGCACATTGTTGATCGTCCCGCCGCTGAGATTGCAGAAGGCGCCGATGTCGATGAACGCCCCCTGCGACACCGCCGCGATGATCGAGGTCGGACCTTCGATCCGCGATCCCGCGGCAAGCCGCCCCGTCTGGAGAAGTCCCGGAAGGCGCAGGCCCGCCCGGTCTAGCGCCGGAAGATCGGCGTGTTTCAGCGTGAAGGTGCCTTCGTTCATTCTCGTTCCCCCTGTTTCCCGATCCGATTGTCGCCTAGGAAGGTTAAGAATTCACTCATCCCGCATCGCCCTGCGCAGATGCCGCAGGATCGGTTCCAGCAGGTAATCGCCCGCGCGCCGTTCGCCCGTCTGGATCGCCACCTCGACCGGCAGCCGCCCAGCGTGCAGACCAGGAACAGGATCGTCGCCAGCGCCGTCAGGAACATCGGCCGATAGGCAGGCAGGGTGTCGTCGTCGGGGATCGCGGTCATGACAGGCGCGCCTTTTCTGCGACGGCGGATGCGCGGCGGCGGGGTCCGAGGGCCGCCAGCACCTCGGCCTTGTCGCCGTAATGGGCCACCGCGCCGTCGCGCAGCAGGACCAGGCGGTCGGCCTTGTTCAGGATCGACATCCGCTGCGCCACGATCAGCACGGCGGCGCCCGAGGCGCGGGCCTGGTCCACCGCCTGGATCAGCGCGGCCTCACCCTCGGCATCCAGCGAGGAATTGGGTTCGTCCAGCACCAGAAGCCGGGGACGCCCGAAGACCGACCATCAGCCGGGCCAGCGTCGATTTCCCCGCCCCCGAAGGACCGATCACGCCGACCATTTCCCCCGGCCCGATTGCAAAGCCGATATTGCGCAGCAAGGGCGCGTCCTGTCCCGGCGAGACATAGCTGAGCCGGTCGACCAGAAGATCGGCCCGGCCGACCGGAACCTCGACGGGCAGGTTATTATTCGATCAAGGCCCTTAACCCAACCGACATCGTCCCCGCCAGTCCCGACCATGTGGCCGGGCTGCTGGCAAGCGCGGCGTGACGCAAAGCGGCGTTCAACTGAAGCGGGTCGAATAATCGACGCCGCGCTTGCAGTTCCAGACGATCAGGATGATCCACCCAACGATGGGCACAATCAACAGCAACTGCCACCAGCCGGAGCGGTCGATGTCGTGCAACCGGCGCGCCTGAACTGCAATGCCGGGTAGAAACAGAGCAAGCGTCACGATCCATCCGAAAGCAGTCTCGCGACCGGCAAAAAAGCCTTCAAGAAAACCTATCGCAAGCTGCAACAAAGTCGAAAACAGTGTCCAATACCAGTATTCTGATCGGCTCGCCCGGCCACTAAATGTCGCATATTTCGACAGGCAGAGGGCAACCGCATCGATGAGACCCCGAGGCGGAGCTGCATAACCTGAGCTTTCCAATTCGGAAAAGCGCAATGCGTCGGCACCTGTTCCGGCGGAGTTTTTGTCCAGGGGATCGGGCGAAGGCATGAAGGCAGGCCGCATGGCTAGGGGAACAGGCGGCGGCACGTTTAGGAATTCCGCCCCCAATTCGGTATCCTTCGCCGCCTGCCATTCAGGCATTCTCTGTTTCCACACAGGCGTTTCCGGTGCCAGCGTGCCCGCAGCGATCCGTGCCTTGATGTCGTCCAATGACAGGGGTCCAAGCCTGTTGCCATCAGGTTCCGCAATGAACCAATCGCTCATGTGACAATTCCCCTCACCTTGGTTCGTGACGATGACCCAAGTTAACCGGCAGAACTCGGTCATGGAAAGCGGATGTTTTCGCTTCCGGATTTGTTTTTTCAAGCTTGTGGGATCATTATCGTCATGCCGGTTCGATTCCTTTTTCCATGGCGGGCTGAAAATGCAGAATCTGCGCATCCTTGTAATTATCCTTCTGGGTGTGATCGCCGGTTGCGCCGTTATGGCTGTCGGAGTGGCGACCCACTGGGCGATGAATCGCGGCTCCGCTCCGACGGCGCAGTTTTCTGATACCGATCTTCTCAGTTTCAGGCCGGCGTCCGACGCGATCTTTCATCTATGTCCGACGCTCGAGGATCTGGACGGATTTCTGGATACGGTCGTGCGAAGCAACTACTGGCTAGCCGCGATGGCCCTGGAAAAGCACCAGGAGAAATGCCCGGCATATACCCTGAAACACCCCGAAATAACCGTCGAGGTCATCTCCCGGACGCCGGCACCCCTGTCCGGCTATGATGCTCTGATCCTTGCCAAGATAACCTTTACTGATCTTGGCGATCGGTATCTGGCCCTGATGCAGAAGCAGACGACGGGACTGGCCGAGGGCGCGCAGCACTCGATCCTTGCCTATCGGACCGAAAACGGGATCACCGAAGCCTTGAACGAGGCTTTAAGCGGCGACTGACGCTCTTCGTCATACAGACGGCGCCGATCCCTCGATCATCCGGGCGATCTGGCCGGGATCATAGGGCTTTTGCAGCACCGGGATGCGCGCATAGTCCTCGTTCAGCCCCGCCTGGCCATAGCCGCTGGCGAAAATGAAGGGGATGCCGCGCCGCAGCAGGCAGTCGGCCACAGGAAAGGACTGCTGGCCCGCCAGGTTGATGTCCAGGATGGCGAAATCGAAATCCTCGTGCTCGGCGGCGGCAAGGGCGGGTTGCAGGCGCATCGCCGGGCCGACCGGGTGATGGCCCAGGTCGGTCACGATATCCTCCAGCAGCATGGCGATCAGGACTTCGTCCTCGACGATCAGAATGCGCGCCATGGGGTCAGGTCGCCTCGTCGCGGACCGCCTCGACCGAGGCGGTCAGGGTGAAGGCGACCCCGTCCGGCCGATAGTCGATCCAGGCCTGGCCCTGCAACTGGTCGGGCAGCACCTGCAGGATCAGCCGCGATCCGAAGCCCCGGCGGCCGCTTTCGACCACGGGCGGCCCCCCGGCTTCGGTCCAGTCCAGCCGGAACAGCTGGTCCCCGCCCACCGACCAGCCGATCCGCACGCGGCCCGCGGGCACCGACAGGGCGCCGTATTTGACCGCGTTGGTGCCCAGCTCGTGCAGCGCCAGGGCGATCGAGATGGCGGCATAGGGGCCGACCCGCATGTCCGGGCCGGACAGCCGGAAGGCGTCGGGTCCGGGGCCGCAGAACGGGTGGATGGCGCTTTCGACCAGGGCGCGCAGATCGGCGCCGTCCCAGTTCTCGCGGGTCAGCACGTTGTGGGCGCCCGCCAGCGCCATGATCCGCGCGGTGATCGCCTGGGCCGCGTCCTTCGGCGTCGTGGCATGGCGCAGGGTCTGGGTGACGATCGACTGCACGGCGGCGAGGCTGTTCTTGACCCGGTGGTTCAGTTCGTTGATCAGCAGCCGCTGGTGGTTTTCGGCCCGGACGCGTTCGGTCACGTCCGATCCCTGCACGAAGATATGCGCGACGGTGCCGTCCTCGTCGCGGATCGGCTGATAGACGAAATCCAGGAAGCGTTCCTCCAGCGGTCCCTGGTCGCGCCACCGCAGCAGGATGCGCTGCGCCGTGCGCGTTACCGCCTCGCCCGAGCTGTAGACGTGGTCCAGCAGGTCCAGAAAGCCCTGGTCGGCGACCTCGGGCAGGGCGTCGCGGACAGCCAGGCCGATCACGTCGCGCCCGCCGATCAGCTTGCGGTATTCCGGGTTGACCAGGGTGAAGACGTGCTCGGGACCGCTGACCATGGTCATGAAGGTCGGCGCCTGGGAAAACAGGGCTTGCAGGCGCTGAAACTCGGCCCGGTTGCGGCGTTCGGCCAGAACGCGGTCGGTCGTCTCGATCACGATGGCGATCACGCCGGCGGGCTTGCCGCTTTCGTCAAGCACCGGCGAATAGTCCAGGTTCATCCAGACCTGTTCCGGATAGCCCTTGCGATGCAGCGTCAGTTCCTGGTCCTGATAGGCCAGGGTGCCGCCCGCCAGGCCGACCTTCATGACGTTGTCGCTGAAATCCGCGACCTCGGGCCAGCCTTCGCGGACATTCGACCCGAACAGCGCCGGATGCCGGTGCCCGGCAAAGACGGAATAGGCGTCGTTATAGATCATCACGCCTTCCTCGCCCCACAGCATGACGATGGGAACCGGGGACTGGATCAGCAGCGCCGTCGCGGTCTTCAGCGATTGCGGCCATGTCTCGACCCGGCCCAACGGGGTCCGCCCCCAGTCGAAGTCGCGGACAAGCCGGGCGGCGGGTCCGGTATGGCCCAGGAAGGCAAAGGGATCGTCGGCGGGAACGGGGGGCGTCATGAGGTCCATGGGCGGCTGCAACATCCTGGCAATAGCCGTGAAACGGGCCGCGCCGTCAAGGCACCCGCTTGCGGGACACGCGCCCCGGTCCCCGCCCGTCAGATGTTCTTCTGCTGGCCCAGTTCGATCACCCGGTTCGAGGGCAGGCGGTAATAGTTCGTCGGTTCGGCGGCGGATCGGTACAGGCGCACGAAGATCCGGCTCATCCAGTGGGGCATCAGGGTGCCCCGGCCCGACCGCAGCGTCCGCCGGTTCAGGAAGAAAGACGTGGACATGATGTCGAATTTCTGGCCCTCGCGCTTGGCCTCGGCCAGGGCGCGGGGGACGTTCGGCTGTTCCATGTAGCCGAAGGCCAGCCAGGCCCGCCAGAATCCGGGCGCGACGCTTTCCAGACGCAGCCGGGCGTCGTTCGGCACGCGCGGGGTGGTGGCGCTTTCGACCTTCACGATGAAGTTCCGCTCATGCAGCACGCGGTTGTGCTTGAGGTTGTGCAGCAGCGCGGGGGGCGCGACCATCGGATCGGCGGTCAGGAACACCGCCGTGCCCGGCACGATCACCGGGGGCGATTTCGCCAGCTTTCCGGCCAGCAGATCCAGGCTGATGCTTTCTTCCGCCAGCTTGTCCTGCAAGCGGCGCATCCCCTCGACCCAGATCACCATCAGGGCGATGGCGCAGGCGGCGAAGACCAGCGGGATATAGCCGCCGTCCAGAAGCTTCATCAGGTTGGCCGAAAAGAAGATCAGCTCGATCGTCAGCACCGGCACCATGACCAGGGCGATCAGCGGCCAGCCCCAGCCCCAGGCCCAGCGGAACACGATCACCGCCAGGGCCGAGGTGATCACCATGTCCCCCGTCACCGCGATGCCATAGGCGCTTGCCAGCCGGGCCGAGGATCCGAAGGCCAGCACCAGCGACACCACGCCCAGCAGCAGGATCGCGTTGACCTTGGGCAGATAGATCTGCCCGGCCTGCGTGTCCGAGGTATAGATGATGTGCAGCCGCGGCAGCAGGCCCATCTGCACCGCCTGCGCCGCGACCGAGAACGCGCCCGAGATCACCGCCTGCGAGGCGATCACCGTGGCCGCCGTGGCCAGGATCACCAGCGGCGCCAGGAACCAGTCGGGGGCCATCAGGAAAAACGGGTTCGACACGGTTTCGGGATGGGCCAGCACCATCGCCCCCTGCCCCAGATAGGACAGCGCCAGGGCCGGAAAGACCAGCACGCTCCAGGCCGTGCGGATGGCGCTGCGGCCGAAATGGCCCATGTCGGCATACAGCGCCTCGGCCCCGGTCACGGCCAGGAAGACCGACCCCAGGACCGGCATCGCGGCGATGCCGTAATGGGTCAGAAACCCCAGGGCGCGCAGCGGGTTCAGCGCCTGGAGGATGCGCGCGTCGTCGGCGATATGGCCGATTCCCAGGATCGCCATGGTGGAAAACCACACCAGCATCACCGGCCCGAACAGCCGGGCGATCCGGTCCGTGCCGCCGCGCTGCACCCAGAACAGCGCGGTGACGATGCCCAGCGTGACCGGCACCACCCAGGGTTCGAAATCCGGCTGGACCAGGGTCAGCCCCTCGACCGCCGACAGGACCGAGATGGCGGGCGTGATCATGCTGTCTCCGAAGAACAGCGACACGCCGACGATCCCCAGCAGCATCAGCAGGCGCCGCCGCCGGGCGCGCGGGCCGACCTTCAGCGCGCCCTGCGCCTTGGCGACCAGCGACAGGGTGCCGCCTTCGCCGTTGTTGTCCGCGCGCAGGATCAGGATGACGTATTTCACCGTCACGATCAGCACCACTGTCCAGAACAGCAGCGACACGATGCCGATGACGGATGTCTCGGGCAGCCCTTCCTCGTGGGCATGGACCAGCGATTCCCGCAGCGCATACAGCGGCGAGGTGCCGATGTCGCCATAGACCACCCCCAGGCAGGCCAGCACAAGCGCGGGCGTCAGCCGGGACGGGTCATGATGATGGTGGGGGGGCGCGATCCCGGCCGCAGGGGGGGTGGCGGCGGCTTCTTCGCTGGCCATTCAGGCACTCCGGCTGCGGCATCCGCGGAGATATGGCCTTGCCGTTCACACGCTTCAAGACAAATTTACCGGGCGGTTCCGCAAATCCGCTGCGCCTCTACCTATGGTTGATCGACTTGCCGTCACGCCTGCCAGGGGATGTTGTTCGCCTCCGGCCAGCCCGGATTTTCGGCTTCCCTGTCCCGATCCGCCGCCCTTCACCGCCGCCCGGCGCGATTTCCTGACCGCCGATCCGGGGCGTTGACAGCCGCCGCCCCAGGGGCCATGGTCCGGCCCACATCAACGGGGGTGCTCTGATTCCAGGGCTGAGATGCGCGGTCCCGCGTGAACCCTTCAAAGCTGACCCGGACAACCCCGGCCCGCGCCCTATTCGGCGGCGCGGGGGCTGGGCGGGTGCAGAAGCTGCGCCAGGGTCTGCGACAGCGAGGCCGGGGGAAAGGGCTTCTGGATCAGCGGCGCGTCATCGAACCCCTGGGGCAGATGTTCGCGGCCATAGCCCGACACGAAACAGAACGGCACCGCCCCCCGGCGCAGGCCCAAGGCCACCGCATCGACCGGCTGGCCCTTGAGATTGCCGTCCAGCAGCGCCAGGTCGAAGCGGTCCTCGGCCAGGGCGGACAGCGCGGCATCGACGCTGCGGACGATCCGCACCCGGCCCGCCCCGGCCAGTTCCAGTTCCGCCTGGATGTCCAGGGCGACCAGCGGTTCGTCCTCGACCACCAGCACCGACTGGCCGCGCAGGACCGCATCCGGCCCCGCCGCAGGGTCGGGGCCGTCGGGCGCGGACGGGGCGGCGCCGTCCAGCGGCGTGACCCCTTCGGTCAGGCGGATGGTCCAGACGACGCCTTCGGGGCGCCAGTCGGCCACCACGGCGCCATCCTCGCCCCCAGCGACGGCCGCGATCAGATCCGACCCGAAGCCGCCATGGCCGGGCGGGATGACGGCGGGGCCGCCGGTCTCGCGCCAGGTCAGCACGATGCCCCTGCCCTGCCCCACCCAGTCCAGATGCACCATGCCGCCGGGCACCGACAGCGCGCCGTATTTGACGGCATTGGTCGCCAGTTCGTGCAGCGTCAGCGCCATGCGCAGCATCGTGTCGGGGGTCAGTTCCACCGGCGGGCCGCTGCGGCGCAGCCGGTCGGCATCCAGCGTGCCCACCCGGATCTGGTCGTCGATCAACTGATCCAGCGGCGCACTGGCCCAGGTGGAATCCGACAGGATCGAATGGGCGCGCGACAGGGCCTGAAGACGGCCGACGAAGCCCTGTTCGAAATCCGCCAGATCCGCCGACCGGCGCAGGCCCTGCCGGGCGATGGCCTGGACATTGGCCAGGGTGTTTTTGATGCGGTGATTCAGCTCGCCCACCAGAAGCGACCGCACTTCCTCGGCGCGCTTGCGCTCGGTGATGTCCAGGATCTGCAAGGACAGGGTGCGCTGCCTGGACCCCGCCAGGATCGAGCCATAGATCTCGCAGGGGATCGGGCCGCGCTCGGCATGGCCCAGGACCATTTCCGTCGAATGGCGCGGCGCGCTGTCGCCGGGGGCCAGCCAGCCCGCCAGGGTCGCCGCCCCCGCCTCGTCCAGCCAGCCGGTGTCGGCGGCGGCCCGTTCCAGCAGGTCTTCGGCCGCGCGCCCGAACATCCGTTCGGCGCCCTTGGACCAGTCGCGGATGACCAGATCCTGGTCCAGCGTCACGAAGGCCAGCGGCGAATTGTCGGTATGCGCGCGCAGCATGCTGGCCGCGCGGTCGCGGTCATGGGCGATGCGCTGCATCTCGTCGTGCTGGCGTTGCAGGTCGCGGGCCTGGCGGCCGATGCGGAAGAACACCTCGGCCTTGGATTTCAGCACCACAGGGTCGATCGGCTTGACGATGTAATCGACCGCCCCCGCCTCGTATCCCCGGAACCGGCGCGCCTCGTCGCGGTCGGCGGCGGTGACGAAGATGATCGGCACGCCGCGCGTGCGTTCCGTGGACCGCATCAGTTCGGCCAGTTCGTAGCCGTCGGTTCCCGGCATATGCACGTCCAGCAGCGCCAGGGCATAGTCGTGGACCAGCATCAGTTCCAGCGCCTGGGTCGCGGAATGGGCGTGGTCGACCTCCAGCCCGTCGCGGCGCAGCAGCGCGTCAAGCGCCAGGATGTTTTCGGCGATGTCGTCGACGATCAGGAACCGGATGGGTCTGTCAGGCATGGGCGTCTTCCTGGCTGGCCCTGCGCCGCCAGATCCGATCGGGTTCGTCGAAGGCGGCGAAGTGGCGGGCATGGGGCGAAAAGCGCAGGGTCTCGTGCGACCCCAGGCCCAGGAAGCCGCCGCGCGTCAGGGCCTGGGCGAACAGCCCCAGGGCGCGGTCCTGCAACGGGCTGTCGAAATAGATCAGGACGTTGCGGCAGGACACCAGATGCACCTCGGAAAAGACCTGGTCGGTGGCCAGGTTGTGTTCGGTAAAGACCGTGCGGTCCCGCAGCGCCCGGTCGAAGGCCACCCGCCCATAGGCGGCGGTATAGTGGTCGGCCAGCGTCCCGGTGCCGCCCGCGCGCTGATAGTTCTGCGAAAAAACCGGCAGGCGGTCAATGGGATAGACCCCCGTCTCGGCCCGTTGAAGCGCCCGGCGGTTGATTTCCGTGGCGTAAAACAGGGTCCGGTCGAACAGCCCCTCTTCGCGGAACAGGATCGCCAGGGAATACAGCTCCTCTCCGTCCGCGCAGCCCGCCACCCAGACCTTGAGCGACGGGAAGGTGCGCAGATGCGGCACCACCTCGCGGCGCAGCGCCAGGTAATAGGGCGGGTCGCGGAACAGTTCGCTGACCTGCACCGTCATCGCGTCGATCACGTCCGGCAAGATCGAGCCGTCGCGCAGCAGCCGGCCCTGCAATTCCGACAGCGTGGCGCAGCCCAGCCGCTCGCGCGCAAGATCCGCCCGCCGCACCAGCGAGGCGCGGGAATAGGACCGGAAATCGTAATGCCAGCGGCGGTGCAGCGCTTCCAGGAACAGATCCAGCTCCACCATGTCGGCGGGGTCGGCGGGAACCGGGGCGACCGTCATCGCGGCATCCACACGCGGGTCAGCGACAGCAGCTTGTCCACGTCCAAGGGCTTGGACAGGTAGTCGTTCGCCCCCGCCTCGATGCAGCGGTTCTGGTCCTCGGCCATGGCCTTGGCGGTCAGCATGATGATCGGCAGGGTCTTCCAGCGGTCTATCTTGCGGATCTCGCGGGTGGCGGTCAGCCCGTCCATTTCCGGCATCATCACGTCCATCAGCACCAGATCGACGCGCGGCGCGCCGCCATCGTCGATGCAGCCCAGGGCCTCCAGGGCCTCGCGCCCGTTGCGGGCGATCTGGACGGTGGCGCCATGGGGTTCGAACACCCCGGTCAGCGCATAGACGTTGCGGATGTCGTCCTCGACCACCAGGATCCGCCGCCCCTCGAGCTGCGCGTCCCGGCCCAGCGACGCCGCCAGCATCCGGCGCTGCTTCTCGGGCAGTTCCGACACCACCTGATGCAGGAACAGCGTCACCTCGCTGACCAGCCGCTCGGGCGATTTCGCGCCCTTGATGATGATCGACTTGGAATACCGCCGCAGCCGCTGCTCCTCGTCCTCGGACAGGGCGCGGGCGGTATAGACGATCACCGGCGGAAAGGCCGCCGTGCCGTCCGCGTCCAGCCGTTCCAGCAGGTCGAAGCCCGAGGCGTCGGGCAGCGTCATGTCCAGCACGATGCAGTCGACGGTCTGGGTCCGGCAGATCTCGAACGCCTCGGCGGCGGTGCCCGCCCCCACGGTTTCCACCGCGTCGCTGGCCAGCAGGGCGCGCAGCCCCTCCATCTGGGCGGGATCGTCCTCGACGATCAGCACGCGGCGCAACCGGCCTTGCAGGCGCTGCTCCAGGCTGCGGATCGCGGTTTCCAGCTGATCGCGCGCCACCGGCTTCAGCATATAGCTGATCGCCCCCTGGGCCATCGCCTCGTGCATGTAATCCTCGGCCGAGATCACATGCACCGGGATGTGCCGCGTCGCCGTGTCGCGTTTCAGCCGGTCCAGCGCGGACAGGCCCGAATGGTCGGGCAGGCGGATGTCCAGCACGATCGCATGGGGCAGGAATCGTCGCGCCGCCCGCACCGCGTCGTCGGCCCGATCCACGCAGACGCAGCGGAAGCCCAGTTCGTGCGCCAGATCCAGCAGCACGGCCGCGAAGGCCGCGTCGTCCTCGACCACCAGCATCACCCGGTCGCCCGGCTCGATCCGGTCGCGGTCGTCCGACAAGCCCGGCAGCGCGCCCAGGACCGCGTCCTCGGCGACCGGGGCGGGCGCCATGTCGGGCGCGCGCAACGGCGCCGGTGCCGCCTGCGCCTGCGGGCCGTCGGGCAGGATCAGCGTGAAGGTGCTGCCCCTGCCCTTCCGGCTTTCCAGCGTGATCCGGCCGCCCAGCAGATCCGCCAGCTCGCGGGAAATCGACAGCCCCAGCCCGGTGCCGCCGAACCGGCGAGAGATGGTGCCGTCCGCCTGGCGGAACGCCTCGAACACGGCGTCCTGCTGGTCGGGATCGATGCCGATGCCGGTGTCGCTGACCGAAAAGGCGATGCCGCCCTGGGCGGGCGCGATGCGCAGCGTGATCCGGCCCCGCTCGGTGAATTTCAGCGCGTTCGACAGGAAGTTGCGCAGCACCTGTTCCAGCCGCGCCCGGTCGGTCTGGATCGCGCTCAGGCCGGGGGCCAGTTCGAAGCCCAGTTCCAGCCCCTTGGACCGGGCCTGCTCCTCGAAGGCGCGCACCAGCTTGCGCGCGACGGTGCCGGGTTCCACCGTGTCGGCGGCGATCTCCATCTTGCCCGCCTCGATCTTGGACAGATCCAGGATGTCGTTGATCAGCACCAGCAGATCCTTGCCCGAGCTTTCGATGGTCTCGGCCCAGCGGACCTGTTCGTCGGTCAGGGTGCGGCTGCGGTTTTCCGCCAGAAGCCGCGACATGATCAGCAGCGCGTTCAGCGGCGTGCGCAATTCGTGGGACATGTTGGCCACGAATTCCGACTTATAGCGGCTTTCGCGCGCCAGTTCGACCGTCTTGCTCTCCAGGTCGCGGCGCGACCGGGCCAGGGCGTCGCGCTGATCCTCGAGCGCGCGGGTCTGGATCTCAAGCTGGTTGTTCTGCTGTTCCAGTTCGGCCTGCTGCTGTTCCAGCTTGCGCTGGCTGTCCTGCAAGGCGCGGCTCTGTTCCTCAAGCTCCTCGTTGGTCGCGGCCAGTTCCTCGGCATGGCTGCGCAGTTCCTCGGCCTGGTGGCGGGTCTCCTCCAGCAGTTCCTCCAGGCGGTGGCGGTCATGGACCGACCGGATCGCCAGGGCCAGGCGTTCGCCCACCCGGTCCAGCAGATCGCCCACCCGCGCCGGGGGCGGGCCGTCGAAGCCGAATTCCAGCAGCCCCTCGGTCCGGTTTCCCTCGCGCAGCGGGACGATCACCACATGGGCGGCGCGCCCGCGCGACAGCCCCGACCCCCAGCCAAGCGCCTGGTCGGGGGCCAGGTCCAGATGCACCACGCGGCTTTCGGCCAGGCTGCGCGCCAGATGCCCGCCGGGGGCGGTCCGGTCGGGGCCGGGCAGGCCCGCGTCATCCACCCCCCAGGCGGCCAGCCGCCGCAGCCCGCCCGCATGGGCATCATAGGCGACCGCGGCCCGCGCCCCTGCCCGCTCGGCCAGCACCGCCAGCACCCGTTGCCCCAGTTCCTCGGCCGACGGATCGCCCTGGACGGCCTGCGACACCTCGACCTCGCCCTGGCGGGCCCAGGCTTCGCGCGCCAGGATCCCCCTGTTGCGGATCAGCATCCGGCCCATATTGCCCAGGACCAGATAGACGACGCTTGCCAGGGTGCGGTTCAGCGCCGCGACGCGCGGGTCGATCCCGGCGTGGCCGTCCAGCAGGAATCCCCCGGCCATCGCCAGACAGGCGGTCAGCGCGACCGCGACGGGCGCCCAGGACCGGCTGACCGTAAAGGACAGCGCCAGCGGGATGATATAGATCAGCCAGACCGCCGTGCCCAACGGCACATACAGATCCATCACGAAGATCGCGCAAATCATCGCGACGATCAGCGAAAGGATCGCCAACTCTTTGTTCTTGTTCACTGTTTTGTCCCTGGCCCGGTATTTCCACGCGGTTCTGGCCGCCGGCGGCCATTTCCGAACGCCCGCCCCGACGCGGCGGTTCCCGCGCCGCGTCGAAGTTGACGTTACGTCATTTATGGGGTTTCGCGGCGAAACCTCATCGGTCCAGCAGGGCGCGGATCTCGGCCATCAGGCTGTCCATCAGGTCGTCGTCGATCGCCCCTCCCTCCAGGCGCAACACATGGGCCTTGCCGTCGCGGGCGCGGCGGATGGTGATCCCGCTGGTGGTGCGCAGCGTCTGGCCGTCGATCCAGCCGTATTGCACCGGCGCCTGGCTGCGCGGCCGCCCGCCCCTGGCCGGGCTGCGGGGGGCGGATTCCGACCGGGCGATCACCGGCTCCAGCAGCTGCCATTCCGCCTCGGCATCCTCGGGGCTGGCCGAGGACAGGGCCTGGCGCAATCGCGCCTCGGCCCCGTCGCGCAGGGCCGTCGCCAGCCGCAGGCCGCGCTTTTCGGTCAGCGCCTCGGGAAATTGCAGCATGTCGCCCAACTCCTCGAAGATCAGGGCAAAGGACCGCACCTTGGACCGCTTGGCCTTGGATCCGGTGGCGAACAGCCGGTTCACCGCGTCCTCGACATTGGCGAAGGCCCCCTGATTGGCGGCGATCACGGCGATGCGCCCGCGTTCGAAATGGCTCAGTTCCTCGCGGACCTCGTTCTCCTCGACCATGGCGACGAAGGCGGCGTCGGACTGGGTGCGGGGGCGGATCAGGGCGCGGATCCGGGCATGGGCCTCGGATCCCGTCAGCGCGTGCAGCGCCCGCATCGCGTGCAGGCGGCGATAACCCGACAGCAGGCCATAGCGCGCGCCCTGCCCGGCCGGCCTCTCCATCTCGAACACCTCAATCGGCAGGCGCAGCCCGTTGGCGGCGATGGACAGCCGCAGCTCGGTCATCTCGGCCTCGTCCATGACCATGCGGTCGCGAATCATGGCGCCCTCGTCGATCTGCTCCAGCGGCAGTTCGGCGATCAGCAGCCCCTGCCCTTCGGCGCGGCGCAACCGCTCGGCATCCGCCCGGTCGCGGGCCCGTTCGGCCCGCGCATCGGCCGGTTCCAGCGATCCCTGCGCCGCAGTGTCCGCCGCGACCTGGGCGATGGGCGCGATCCCCGGCCCGACCGAGGGGCGGCCATGGGTTTCGCGGCGAAACTCGGCCTCGATCCTGGACAGGTCGTCGGTGCTGGGGGTTTCCAGCCGCCTGCGCTTAACCATGGGCTTTCTCCTGCTCTGCCTGCTCCATCTGAAGATCGCGCCACCAGGCCCCCAGGATCAGTTCCTTGACCTCGGCCCAGGTGCGGTCAAAGGTCTCGCGCCCCCGGACATAGGTGTCGCGGTTGAATTCGCGGTAATCGGCCTCGTAGATGCCGTTCACCTGTTCGCCCGCCTGGCCGATCATGGCGGTGACTTCCTGGCGGAAGGTGGTCATGAAATCCCCGAAATAGGCCTGGATGACATTGGCCAGGTCGGTCTGCTGGGCGGCGTCGAAGCGGGTGATGATCGCCCGCACCGCATCCCATTCGAAGCGCATCTCGGGCAGGCCCTCGCGGCGGCGGGCGGCGTTCTCTCCGTCCTCGACGCTGGCGAAGGTCGAATAGAGCATGTCGAAGAAGCGGCCTGTCGAATCGAACTCCAGGAAGGATGCCCCCAGCGGCACCAGCAGGATGTCGGCGGCGGCAAGCGCGTTGATCGTCAGATAGCCAAGCGCGGGGGGCGTATCCAGAATGATGATGTCGTAATCGTTGACGATCCCGTCCTTGGTCAGCGCATTGCCAAGCGCGTCCCACAGCGGCCAGCCGCGCAGGCCCATCCGCCAGACGGGAACCTGGAATTCGGCCCAATAGAGGTTCAGCTGCGCCCCCAGCAGGTCGATGTTCGGCCAGTGCGTGGGCTGGATCACGTCGCGGGCGGTGATGGTCAGCGCCTCGGTCAGGGTCTCGTCGAAGGGCAGGGGGGGCTGGCCCGCCGCCTCGCGCACGCGGTTTTCATCCTGAAGCGCCAGGGCATAGTCCTTGGCCAGCAGCGGGAAGGCGGTCGACCATTCATCGCCGACCTTGCCCCCCATGATCGAGGTCATGCTGCCCTGGCTGTCCAGGTCGATGACCAGCACCTTGTAGCCGTCAAGCGCCGCCGACATCGCCAGATGCGCCGCGGTCGAGGTCTTGCCGACGCCGCCCTTGAAATTCGCCACCGCGATGGTCTTCGCGGGCAGCCCTTCTGGGCGCCAGGGGCGGTATTCGCGGCCCGCCGCGCCCTCGGCCGCGAAATGGTCGCGCAGGCGCAGCACGTCGTCCAGGCTGAACCATTTCGAATTGCCCTCTCCGGTGCCTTGGGGCAGGTCAGGGAACTTGCGCAGCACCCGGCGGAAATGGGCCGGCGCGACGGGGATCAGATAGCGGCAGACCTCCCATGTGGAAAAGCGGCGCAGACGCTTGTGGCCGTCGGGGGCATAGCCGCGTTCGGCCAGATCCTGACGGCCGCGGGCGGCGAAGGCGGCGGCTTTGGCGAATCGGGCGGTGTCGATAGGATCGGACAGCCGCCGCGCGGCTTTGGCTGGGTCGATGTTGAAATAGGGGGGTAGGGGGTCTTTGCCAGTGGACATGTCACCAATCCAGGGATGTGCTGCTGTTCGCAGTATTTTCGCAAAGTTGCGCACATGGAAAGCCGAAAGTTGCCGCAGCAGGCCAAGTTTCGCCGCGAAACCCCTGCTTTCTTGAGGAAAAAGGCGCCAGCGATTTAAGGATCTATGATTCTCTTTAAGATCTTTAAGGACGATTATTCAAATCATATCAAATGGATACGCCACGAAGGGCACCCGTTTCCGGGACGAAAGGAACCCGGAAACAGGATGATGGGTGCCCGATTCCGGGATTGGAAGCACCGATTCGCGGGAACGGCCGTTATTTGGCTTCCGACCCCCATAATGCGGGCTTTTGTGGGCCGGATCGCCCTGGGCCGTCCTGTAAAAGGGTGCCTTTGGCGGCCGGCGATGCCGTAAGGCACCCGTTTCCGGGACGTTGCTTCGCGGCATTTCGCAACGGTTCGGGTGCCCGTGTCAGGATTGCCAGCAGGCACCTTTGTTGCCATGATGACGGGCGACACTCCAACGGCAGACCGGACCGGCCCATGCAGGATATTCCCCGCGATCAACTGGCAGGCGCGTTGCGCCGGGGCGCGGTCAAGAAGCATGTGGCGGCGATCCATGTGTCGGGCAAGCTGACGCTGTTGCAGCGCAAGCTGTCGAACGTGCTGCTGCTCAATGCCTATGACACGCTGATCACCAGCACCCGTCACCAGATCGACGCGCGCACCCTGTGCCTGATGATCGGTTACAATTCGAACGACATGGACACGCTGAAGCAGTCGCTGCGGGGGCTGGCGGAAACGGTGGCGGAATGGGACATGCTGGACGAAAAGGGCCAGCAGGAATGGGGGGTGTCCAGCCTGTTGTCCTTTGCCCGGCTGCGCGGCGGCGTGTGCGAATACGCCTATTCCCCGGCCCTGGCGGAAAAGCTGCACGATCCCAAGGTCTTCGCGCTGATCAACCTGAACATCCAGCGGCGCTTCACCTCGGGGCATGCGCTTGCGCTTTACGAGAACTGCTATCGCTTCGTCAGGACCGGATCGACGGGCTGGTGGCCCATCGACCTGTTCCGCCGCCTGATGGGGGTGGACGGATCCGCCTATTACGAGACGTTCAAGCACCTGAACGCCAAGATCATCAAGCCCGCCGTGGCCGAGGTGAACAAGACCAGCAACATCGTCGTGACGCCCGAGGTGCGCAAGGCGGGCCGGGCCGTCACCGACATCCGGTTTCTGATCGCCGAGAATCCGCAGCTGGCGATCCTGGATCTGGACGACGGGGCGGGGGCGCGGCACGGCCCCGTCTATGCCCGGCTGCGCGCGCTTGGCGTCAGCGACCGGCTGGCGCGGCAATGGCTGAACCTGCATGGCGAGGAACAGGTGCTGGCCAAGCTGGCCTATGTCGAAAGCAAGGACGGCGTGCGCAGCAAGATCGGCTATCTGACGGCGGCGCTTGACGGTTCGGCGGCGGCCGCACCGGCGGGGCAGGGGGCTTTGGCCCCGGCGCAGCCGGTGGCGTCGGCCGTGCCGTCCGCATCGCCTCGGGCCGAACGGCTGCGCCGGATCCTGGAGGCGGTGAAGGCCCGCACGCCCACGCAGCGCGACGCCGACAAGCGGCTGTTTTCCAGCCAGCTTCCCGATGCCCGGCTGCGCGAGGATTTCGAGCGCCATGGCTGGATGTCGCCCCTGAACGCCGCCCGCATCGCCGAATTCTGGGAGGAGATCGCGCCCGGCACGATGGCGGGGGCGGAGTAAGGGGGGGCGCTGACCGGGCGGTTCGGGACGGACATCGCGTGGCGATGCCCTTCGCCATCGGGCGATGGCGTCGGTTTCCGCGAAACCCTGCCCGCGCCAGTTGCGTTCACCCTTAAGCCTGCCCGCAGAAAAGGAAAACGCCGTGGTCGCCCTGTCCGCCCCCGTGCCCCTGAGGCCGATTCATCCGCTTCACGCCATCCTGCTGTCCTTTCCCTTTCCGCTGTTTCTGGGAACGCTGGCCAGCGACATCGCCTATGCCCGCAGCTTCCAGATCCAATGGGCGAATTTCGCGCAATGGCTGAATGCCGGGGGTCTGCTGGTCGGCGCCTTCGTGCTGCTGTGGGCGCTGATCGGGCTGTTCCGCCGCCGGGCGCGGGGCAACCGGCGGCCGGTCGTCTATTTCGTGCTGGTGCTGGCGATGTGGGCGGCGGGGCTGGTGAATGCCCTGGTCCATGCCAAGGACGCCTTTGCCGTGATGCCCGAGGGGCTGTGGCTGTCGGCGCTTGCGGCGATCCTGGCGCTTGCGGCGTCCTGGTTGGGCTTCGGCGGCGTCCGCCGGGCGGACGGGACGGGGGGCTGGACATGACCATGCGCCGCGTCCTGACGACCGCCGTTCTTGTCGTCCTGCCTTTCGGCCTGCCGCTGGGCGCCCTGGGCCAGGCGCCCGAAGGCACCTCGCCCGTCACCGGGGCCGATCCGGTGCTTCCGGAACCCCGGCGCGGGCTGCTGCCCGACATGGTGATCCCGCGCCCGGCGGGCTGGGGCGACGACCTGCCGACCGTGCCCGAGGGCTATTCCGTCACCGCCATCGCCACCGATCTGGCGATCCCGCGCCAGACGCTGGTGCTGCCCAACGGCGACATTCTGGTGGCCGAGGGCAAGGGCCAGGGCGCACCCGCGCTGCGTCCCAAGGACATGATCGCGGGCTTCATCAAGTCGCTGGGCAAAAGCCCGGTGGCGGGCGGCGACCGGCTGACGCTGCTGCGCGATGCGGATGGCGACGGGGTCTATGAGACGCAGGGGGTATTCGCGGACGGGCTGAATTCGCCCTATGGTTTGGCGCAGATCGGCAGCTTCATCTATGTCGCGAACCAGGACGCGGTGGTCCGCTTCGACTATACCGACGGCCAGATCCAGGCCAGCGGCCCGCCGGTGACGCTGGCGGAACTGCCTGCGGTCATCAACCACCACTGGACCAAGGCGATGACGGCCAGTGCCGACGGGCGGTTCCTGTATGTGGGGATCGGGTCGAACAGCAACATCACCGAACGCGGCCTGGAGGCCGAGGAGGACCGGGCGATGATCTGGCAGATCGACGCCCAGACCGGCGCGCATCGTCCCTATGCCACAGGCCTGCGCAACCCGACCGCGCTGACCATCCAGCCGGACAGCGGCCAGTTGTGGGCCGTGGTCAACGAACGCGACGAGATCGGCCCGGATCTGGTGCCCGATTATCTGACCGCCGTGCAGGAGGGCGGCTTCTACGGCTGGCCCTACAGCTATTGGGGGCAGAATGTCGACAGCCGCGCCCAGCCGCAGGATCCGGGCAAGGTCGCCTCGGCCATCGTGCCGGATTACGCCCTGGGCGCGCATGTGGCGGCGCTTGGGGTGGATTTCTCGGACCCGGCGATGGGCGCGGACTTCGCCGAGGGCGTCTTCGTGGGGATGCACGGCAGCTGGAACCGCGACTGGCCGGTCGGCTACAAGGTGGTGTTCGTGCCGTTCCGGGACGGCCGGCCGGCGGGCGATCCGGTCGATTTCGTCACCGGCTTCCTGCTGGACGCGGACACCACGCGGGGCCGGCCGGTGGGCGTGACGGTCGATCCGCGCGGCGCGCTGATCGTGGCGGACGACCTGTCGAACACCCTCTGGCGGATCGCGCCGGATCAGCCATAGGAGGCAGGCCGTGACGCATCGGGTCGTCGTCCTGGGCGCGGGCTTCGCGGGCCTGCAACTGGTTCAGGATCTGCGCGGCGCGGACTGCCGGATCACGCTGATCGACCAGAGAAACCACCACCTGTTCCAGCCGCTGCTGTATCAGGTGGCCACCACGCTGCTGGCCACGTCCGAGATCGCCTGGCCGATCCGCCGCGTGCTGCGCCGCCGCCCCGACGTGACCACGCTGCTGGCCCGCGTCACCGGCATCGACCGCCAGGCGCGGCTGGTCCTGCTGGAGGACGGGGCGCCGGTTCCCTTCGACACGCTGGTGGTGGCGACGGGCGCGCGCCACGCCTATTTCGGCCATGACGCATGGGAGGCGGACGCCCCCGGTCTCAAGACGCTGGAGGACGCGACCACCATCCGCCGCCGCCTGCTGCTGGCCTTCGAGCGCGCCGAACTGGCCGAGGATCCGGCCGAACGCGACGCGAACCTGACCTTCGCCATCATCGGCGGCGGCCCGACCGGGGTCGAACTGGCGGGGATCCTCGCCGACCTGGCCCATCGCGTGCTGCCGCGCGAATTCCGCCGCATCGACACCCGCACCGCCCGCATCATGCTGATCGAGGCCGGGCCGCGCATCCTGCCGGTCTTTCCCCCCGCGCTGTCCGATTACGCGGCGGCCGCGCTGCAACGGCGCGGGGTGCAGGTGCTGACCGGCCAGCCGGTCACGGATCTGTCGGCCCGGCATGTGAGCATCGGCGACCAGGCGGTGCCCTGCCGGACGGTGATCTGGGCGGCGGGGGTCCAGGCCTCGCCCGCGGCGGCCTGGCTGGCGGCGACGGCCGACCGGGCGGGGCGGGTGATTGTCGGCCCCGACCTGACGCTGCCGGACGATCCGGCGATCCTGGTGCTGGGCGATACCGCGCATGTCGATCAGGACGGCGCCCCGGTGCCCGCCCTGGCGCCCGCCGCCAAGCAGCAGGGCCGTTACGGCGCCGCGCTGATCCGCGCGCGGCTGGCGGGCCAGCCGGCGCCGGGGCCGTTCCGGTACCGCCACGGCGGCAATCTGGCGACCATCGGGCGCAACGCCGCCGTGATCGACTTCGGCCGGATCCGGCTGACCGGGCGGCTGGCCTGGTGGATCTGGGGCATCGCCCATATCTATTTCCTGATCGGCGTCCGTTCGCGCCTGGCCGTGGCGATCAACTGGCTGTGGAGCTTCCTGTCCCGCCAGAACTCGGCCCGGCTGATCACGCAGAGAGAGACGCTGCGCCCGCCCGGCGGGAACGCGGGCGCCGCCGCCGGGGTTGATGGTCCAGGAGGAACCGCCATGACCCGAGAGACCCCGAAACACCCCAATCCCGCCACCGATCCGCCCCGCCGGAACGGCCAGGGCGAACACGAGGGCGTGCCGCATTCGCCCGAGGAATTCGACGTGATGAATCCCGCCAAGGCCGACAAGACCCCCGGCGGGCCGCAGGAAAACCAGTAACGCCGCTGCCCGGCCGGTCCTTGGATCGGGGCTGGCCGGGTTCCATCAGCCGCCCTGCGGCGGGCGGGGTCACGGCCAGATAGGGGCGCCCTCCAGCCCGGTGGTTTCAGGCAGACCACAGATCAGGTTCGCGTTCTGCACGGCGTGTCCTGCGGCCCCCTTCCCGAGATTGTCGACGACACCCATCGCAATCACCAAGTTCCGCTTGGGATCGGCGGCGTAGCTTACAAACGCGAGATTGGAGCCTGTTGCCCATTTCGTTTGCGGCGGCGCGTCCACCACACGGACGAAGCCCCGCCGGGCGTAGAAATCGCGGGCTGCCTCGACGCACTGGCCTGTCGTGGCGTGACCTCGACAGTAGATGGTCGCCAGGATGCCGCGCGTCATCGGCACCAAATGCGCTGTCAGCACCAGGCCTGCCGCACTGCCACCGGACAACCGTTCAATCGTCTTTGCGATCTCGGGCAGGTGAACATGTTCGAGAAGGCCGTAAGGGGCCAGATTCTCGTTACTTTCGGCATATCCGAATTTGCTTTCGCCGCCCCGGCCAGCGCCCGAAATGCCGGTCTTGGCATCAATGACGATATTGCCCGGCTGGATCAGCTTGTTGGCCAGCAGCGGCGCCAGGGCGGTCAGCGACGCCGCAGGAAAACAACCGGGGTTCGCGACCCGGTTCTGCCGTTCGATCTGGGCTGGCCAGATGTCGGCCAATCCGTAAGCCCAGCCATCAGCATAGCGATGATCGCCGCCGATATCGACGATCTTTACCCTTTCCGAAACCCGTGCCAGCGCATCCGCCGAGGCTCCGGTCGGTAGCGACGCGAACAGCACATCAAGCTCTGGCAAGCTGTCAGGATTCCACTTCTGGATCACCAGTTCGGTCAGCTTGGCGGGTACGCCGGGAAAACGGTCCATCAAACGGCTGCCCGCACTGCTGTCGCCTGCGGCGTAGACCAGTTCGAAAGACGGGTGGTTCGCGATCAGGCGCAGGGCCTCGCCGCCGCCAAAACCACTGATGCCGACAATGCCGACGCGAATACTCATAGTCCTGTCCTTCCAGATTTCAGACAAAAGAAAGCCCCCGAAGCGAGGGCTGCGGGGGTTCGGAAAAGCGGGCCGGGTCTGCTTCGGCAGGTGTGACCTACGGTAAGGCGGTCACCTTGCCCAAGAGAACAAACCGACACGCAGCCGTCGAACCGCCGCGCGGGTGCAGCGACGTCGGCGCAGAGGGCAAGGAGTCGGTTTCCTGAACATGTCCGGATAACAGTCGCGGCGCGCATCTATTGTCAAGTAAAACGTCGTTCGATCGTCATGGTAATGACGGCTTCGGTTTCCCACGGCGTCGATGCGACCCGAGGTTGGGCCGCGCACAAAGTGGCGACCTGGCAATGCAAGACCCCGAAGCGGAACGGGCGTCTGCATCCGGTCGCGGCATGGTCCCGACTTCGGCAAGATGAAACGCCCGAAACGCGCGCCCGCGCCGTGGTCGCCGGATCTAACGTCCCTCGGAAAGCCGGAGGGACCATGCCGCGAAGCGCATCACCACACCGCCCCATGACCGTCCTGGAATGGGCCATGCTGCTGGCCCTTGCCGCGGTCTGGGGCGGGTCGTTCTTCTTCAATGACATCGCGGTGCGGGAACTGCCTGTCTTCACCGTGGTCGTATCCCGCGTGACGCTGGCGGCCGTCATCCTGCTGACGATCATGCGGCTGCGGGGCCAGCGGCTGCCGCGCGGCCGGCGGGTCTGGGCGGCGTTCTTCGGCATGGGGCTTCTGAACAACGCAATCCCGTTTTCGCTGATCGTCTGGGGGCAGCAGCACATCGCCTCGGGCGCGGCTTCGATCCTCAACGCCTCGACGCCGCTGTTCACGGTCCTTCTGGCCCACCTTCTGACCCGTGACGAGCGCATGACGCCGGGCAAGGTCGTCGGCGTTCTGATCGGCTTTGCCGGGGTTGCGGTGATGATCGGCCTGGATGCGCTGCACGGTCCGGGCGCCGGTGTCGCCGCCCAGTTCCTTTGCCTTGCGGGCGCGATATCCTATGCCGTCGCGGGGCTTTATGGCCGCCGGTTCCGGGCCATGGGCATCGGCCCGATGGCCACCGCGACCGGACAGGTCGTCGCATCCAGCGTGATCATGCTGCCGCTTGCCATGGTCGTGGATCGGCCTTGGACGCTTCCGCCTCCGGGTCCGGCCGCCATCGGCGCGCTGATCGGCGTGGCGGCGATTTCGACCGCGATCGCCTATATGCTCTACTTCCGCATCCTCGCCACGGCGGGGGCCACCAACCTGCTGCTGGTGACGTTCCTGATCCCGGTCAGCGCGATCCTGCTGGGAACCCTGCTGCTGGAAGAACCGCTGCTTCCGCGCCAGGTCGCGGGCATGGCGCTGATCGGCGCGGGCCTGGCGGCCATTGACGGGCGGCTGTGGAAGGCCGCCACCCCCCAGAAAGGAACCCTGGAATGAGCATCGACGATCAACGATGGCGCGCCGTCGAGGACTGCGACCTCAGCGCGGCGGGAACCTTCGTGTACGGCCGGGACAGCGATCAGATCTATCATTCGCCGCTCTGCCGCAACCGGCCGGTGGTTGTGACCACCGGAGGCTTTCGGCATCGATAGCAGGGCCGTCACGCCTGCCGTCCCGGCCAGCCGCAGGGCCAGCGGCCCTGGGCGGGGTCGTCCCAGGCGGGCATGTCCAGCCAGGGATACCAGCACAGGCCCGCCACGGGCACGCCTGAAAGGGCGATCTCGGCCTGGACATGCGCCAGCCAGTCCCAGCGGTCGCGGATATGCGGAAAGCGGCGGTGCGCCCGCCGCAGCCCCTGGTGCCAGCCGGTTTCCGTGATCATCACCGGCAGGCGGTAACGGTCGGCCACCGCGCGCAGCACCCGGTGCAGGGGCTCGATGGCGTGGTGGGGGTAATAGTTGACGCCGACCATCCGCACATGGCCGCTGGCCACCAGCCGGTCGGTGGCCCGGAACACGGCGGGATGCAGGTGGTGGAACGGGTCGCAGGTGGCGAAGCGCGGGCCGCCCGGCAGGCAGGCGGCGGCGGCCATCATCCGCAGCGCCATGTCCGTGGCGCGGCCCGGCATCATCCCCGACACCCGCCGCCCGACCGAGGGTTCGTTGACCGCGATCGCCCAGGCCCCCGGCGGCAGCGCCCGGCAGCAGGCCAGGGCGTGCTGCGCGGGGCGCGGCGGGGCGTCGAAATGGACCAGATCCCAGATCACCGGAAATCCTTGCGGCACGGCATTCACCCGCGCCGCGATGTCGTGGCGCCAGGACAGCCCGTCGCGGGCGCCCGCCGCGCCCTGCTGCCGGGCCACGTCATAGTGATGGGCCATCGCCGCCTGGGGCAGGTGCCCGGTCGATTGCAGCAGGTCGTGGCCGTTCCAGTGCAGCCGCCCGCATTCGAAGCCCGCCAGGATCGGCGCGGGCTGGCCCGGCCGGGGCGAAAAGGCGTCGGGGAAGGGCAGGGCGTTCATGGCGGGGTCCGAAAAATCCTCTGGCCTGGGGACAGGCCGGGTGCGAGGAGGCTGGCGCAAGGGGGGATTTGTCAGCCGGGCGGCGAAACTCGTAAACCGTGAACACCGTGCCGCCTGGCTGATAAGCGCCTTATGTCTGAAGTTTACGCGCCGGGAAAGCTGTCCTTTCGGACAGGATCCGGCCGGAACAATCCCTGCGGCGACCCGTTCGTCCCCAGCGGGCAGGAGGGGTCGATGGACGATATCGCGGCACGGGCGCGGAACCTGGGCATCCAGCCCGAATACGAAGGCGTCGGCGGCACGCGTCACCGGGTGCCCGAGGCCACGCTGGAACGGCTGATCGCGGCCTTCGGTCCCGGCGCGGCGATGACCCCGCAGCGGCTGGAGGCGCCGCCGGGCGCGCGCTGCCGCCTGCCAGGGGACAGCCGATGCTGGGGCGTGGCGGTGCAGCTGTATCAACTGCGGTCGGCGCGCAACTGGGGCATCGGCGATTTCGCGGATCTGTGGGACCTGGCGGCGATTTTGGGCGCGCAGGGGGCCGATTTCATCGGGCTGAACCCGCTGCACGCGCCGTTCCTGGCCGCGCCGGGGCGGTGCAGCCCGTTCTCGCCCTCGAACCGGCGGTTCCTGAACCCGCTTTACCTGGCGGTGGACAGGATCGCGGGGTTCGATCCGGCGATGATGGACCAAGGCGCGGTAGACAGCCTGCGCAGGACCGATCTGGTCGATTACCCCGGCGTCGCGCGGGCCAAGCTGCACGCGCTGCGGGCGCTGTGGGACGGGCTGGGGCGGCCCGATGCCTCGGACCAGGCGCGGGCGCGGGGCGGCGCGGAACTGGACCGGCACGCGCTGTTCGAGGCGCTGTCCGCGCGAATGGCGGCGGCGGGGCAGGGGGCGGGCTGGACCGCCTGGCCCGCCGCCTGGCGCGATCCCGGCGGTGCCGAGGTGGCGGCCTTCGCCCGCGACCATGCAGCCGAGATCCGCTTCCATCGCTGGTTGCAGGACCAGACGGCCCGCCAACTGGCCCGTGCCCGCGACGCCTGCGCCGAAGCCGGGATGGGCATCGGCCTGTATCTGGATCTGGCCGTGGGCGAGGCCGCCGACGGGTCGGGAAGCTGGGGCAATCCCGATGTGCTGGCCGATGTGCGGATCGGCGCGCCGCCCGATTACTTCAACGAACAAGGGCAGGACTGGGCCTTGGCGCCGCTGTCCCCCGCCGCGATGGCCGCATCGCGCGCCGCGCCATTCGGCAGGCTGATGGCGGGCGTGATGGAACCGGCGGGCGCGGTCCGGCTGGATCACGCCATGGGCCTGTGGCAGCTGTTCCTGATCCCGAAGGGGGCGGGGCCGCAGGCGGGCGCCTATGCCCGCTATCCGCTGGACGACATGCTGCGCGCCCTGGCCCAGGCGTCCCAGGACAGCGGCGCCCTGGTCGTGGGCGAGGATCTGGGCAATGTGCCGCCGGGCTTTCGCGCGGTGATGGCGGCGGCGGGGATCCTGTCCTATCGCATCCTGTTCTTCGAACGCGACGCTAAGGGCGGCTTCCTGCCGCCGGGGGATTATCCCGACCTGGCCCTGGCCTGCCTGTCCACCCACGACCTGCCGACCTTCCGGGGCTGGTGGGGCGGCCAGGACATCGCCCTGCGCCAGAGATTCGGCCTGATCGGCGCAGAGGCCGCCCGCGACCAGGCGGCGGCCCGCCCGGCCGAGCGGGGGGCGCTGATCCGCGCCCTGGCCGAGGCCGGTCTGTGGGACGGCGGCGAGGGGGCGGACGGCGATCCGCCGCCCGACCTGGTGGCGGCGGTCCATCGCTTCGTGGCGCGCACTCCGGCCCGCCTGATGGCCGTCCGGCTGGAGGATCTGGCGGGGGACGACCGCCCCGTGAACCTGCCCAGCACCGAGGGCGAATATCCCAACTGGCGGCCCCGCCTGGCCCGGACGGCCGAGGAGATCGCCGCAAGCGGCCTGTTTCGCGCCATCGTCGCCGGAATCGCGGCGGAACGGCCCAAGGCGTGATCAGCGCAGCCGGTGCAGTCGGGAAATGTCGCGGACATGCAGCAGATGCACGCCGGTCTTGCGCGACAGGGCCTTGGCGCTTTCGGTATAATGGCCGGTTGTGATCACAATGGCGGTGTCGACCCGGTGGAAGGCCCGGCCCAAGAACGCCTCTTGCACGGCCTTGTTGCCGACCGCGCCGTCATGGCGCTTGCACTGGATGCCGATCCGGCGGCCGCCCTGGCGGGCGATGATGTCCAGGCCCTGATCGCCCGATCCCGCCGTCACCTCGGCCCGCCAGCCATGCAGCTCCAGCCGCTCCGCCACCCAGCGTTCGAAGTCGTGCCCGTCGCGGGGACAGGCCGCCCCGCGCGCGGCCTGGCGGGCCTTGGGCCTTGGCCGGGGCGTCGTAGACCTGGCGCGGGGCCGGGCGCGCGGCCCCGCCCGCCGACTTGCCCGCCGCCGGGCCTTGCGCCGCCGCGCGGCGGTGCGGGGCAGGAACAGTCCCGGCAGCAACAGCGCGGCCAGCACCACCCCCGCCAGGGCGGGCTGGGCATCGGGGGTCGGCCCGGTGCCCGCGAAACCGGCCATCAGGAATCCCCCGATCACGATCAGCGTGGCCGACAGAACCCCATAGCGGAACAGGTAAAAGGCGGTTGCAAGCAGGCGGCGCATCGTCTTTCGGGAAGGACAACCCTGGCGCGATCATCGCCCAGGACGCCCACCCTAGCGCCGCATCCGCGTGTCGACAATCGGTCCCCGCGAAAGCCCGCGGCAAGGGATCCGGGTGGGGTGCTTTGATCCCGCGGTTCTTGCCGGGGGCGATGCCGGTTTTCTGTTTCCTTCCTGTTCCGTGCCGCTGGGATGCCCGCGACCCCAGGCCACGCTTTTCGGTCAGGGAACTGTCGGATGCGGGCCGCCCAAGAGGTCATGACCGTCGGCAGGTTCGACTATGCCGCCCAGGCGCTGCCCGCGATGATGTCCCCGGAAAGGCCCGGCACACGGGGGTGACCGCTTCCTGCAAGGGGGGCGGCGATCGGAAGGCGGAACCAATCGCGCGTGGCCCGGTTGCGGTTTTGCAGGACAAGGAACTCCCGGATGCCGCATGATCCCCCGTCGCCGGTCACCTCGCTGGATCGCTTCGTCGAGGCGCAGCAGGACAGTCATGACACCGCGCTGTCCGAATTGCGGCAGGGGCGCAAGCAGAGCCATTGGATGTGGTTCATCTTTCCGCAACTGCGCGGGCTGGGGCAGTCGGCGATGTCGCAGCGCTATGGCATCGCGAATCTGGACGAGGCGAAGCGGTATCTGGCCCACCCGGTCCTGGGGCCGCGGCTGATCCGGAGCGCGGAAGCCGTGCTGGCCCATCACGGCCTGTCGGCCGAGGCGATCTTCGGGCCAGTCGATGCGGCCAAGCTGCGATCCTCGGCCACGCTGTTCGCGGCGGTTCCGGGCGCGCCGGACGTGTTCGACCGGATCCTGCAACGATTCTTCAACGGCAACCCCTGCCGCGCGACGCGGGACCGGATCGCCTGACCGGCATCCCCGAACGGGCGGCTGGCGCGATCAGGGGGTCGAAGGGCGCGATCCCGGCTTGTGCTTTGGCTTGGTGGGGTCGGGGAAGCCTTCGTGTTCGTCCTCGGGGACCGTGTGGCCGGTGTCGCGCGTCGTTCCGCGAATGCCGTCGGGCAGGACGCCGTCCTTGTCGGCCGGGGGTTGCGCGGGGGTCTTGCCGGGTTCGTCCTGTCGGGCCATGTCCTTCCTCCGTCCGCCGTGATGGCAGCGCAGGAGAAACCGGCTTCGGGCGGCTTTTGTTCCGCCGTTCCGGCCGGATCAGGCCCCCAGATCGCGCAGGATTTCCGCGCTGCGGGGCATCCGGGCCAGGCTCGCCTCGATCCGGCTGCGCCAACGCGGCCCGCGAGAGCGGGCGTCCGCCAGGGCCTCGGCCAGGTCGTCGGGGCGGTCCTGGGCCAGGGCCTCGATCAGGAAGGCCGCCTGGCCGCGATCCTTGCGCGCTTTCGCCTGGTCGGGTCCGCCCTTGCGGCGGTCGGCCACGATCAGCTTGTGGATCGCGAACCGTTCGGGGCGCGGGATCTGGACCAGCACCCCCGACCGATACAGGGCAAGCGCCGGGATCGGATCCGCGATCAGGAAGTTCAGGTAATGCAGCGCCAGCGCGCTGACCCCCAGGGCCGGAAGCGGCTTGACGCTTTCGTCGCCGAAGGCGGGGGTCAGGAATTCCACCATGGCGGTGCCGCGCGTCTGACGCCATTTCCAGACCTGCCGGTCCTGCACCCCCGGCACCGGGTCGAATTCCAGCGTTTGCAGGATCTCGCCGGGGTTTTCCTGAACCCGGTCGCCAAGCGCGACCGACAGCCGGTGGAAGCTGGCGAAGTCGATATCGCCGGTCTGCGCCAGGTCGTCCGATCCCATGCGCAGGCCCAGTTCGCCCTGATAAAGGCCATAGGCTGCGGTCCCGACCAGCGTGCCGCCCAGCCGGAACACCCCGGCGCGGGCAAAGGCCGACAGCAGCGATCCGGTGTCGCGATCCGTCGCGATGAAGCCCTCGGCCCGGAGGACGCGGGCCAGGCGCGCCATGTCCCGCCGCCGGTCCCCCGCTTGGGCCTTCAGGTCGGCGGCCCGCGCCAGGCGCTGCCGCAGATCCGGCGTCCCCTCGCCCAGATAGCGGCTTTTCATCTGGGTGCCGATGCGGAACTTGTCGTACAGATAAACGCGGCCGTTGCGCACCCGTTCCTCGACGCTGCCGATCAGGTCCGAGGCGCTGTCTTCCAGATGCAGGCGCAGCAGATCCTGATAGGCGACCTGGGCCGCGCGGGATTGGGACTGGACGGTCATTGGGCATCCTGGGTCATGTGCAGCAAATATATTCGTGCTGCACACAAGCGCAAGGGGCCGGGGTTCAGGGCACCAGGTCGCCCTGCCGCCGGCGGCCTCAGTCGGTTCGCCGGGCCGGGGCGATGAAGCATTCGTCCACGGCGGTGTCGATTTCCTGGGCGACATGCTGTTGCAGCGTCCAGATATAGTCGTCGTGGATGCCGTGTTCGGCCAGTCCGCGCGCGGTGCGCAGCAGGTATTCGGCCCCCGACCCGGCCGCGCCCGCCGCGCGGGCCAGCCTGCGCGCCTGTTCCTCGACCGTCAGCCGCGCCGTCAGGGTGCCGACCGGATCGGCATAGAAGGTCAGCGCCTCTTGCCGCCCGTTTTCGGTCTGGACCGTGATCCAGCAGGCATTGCCCGCCAGTTCATGCGCCACCAGCTCGCGGCGCAGGATGTCGCGCAGGGACTGGACCTCGGTTCCCTGGGCGATGTCCAGGACCAGCCCCTCGCATTGCCCGCCGCGCGCCAGGGCCAGCATCAGCCCCGGCCGGTCCGGCGAGCCGCGAAAGTGATCCAGCGAGATCGAAAAGCTGCGATGCCAGCCGATCGCCGTGGCCCGCCGCCGCGCGCCCACCGCAAAGCCCGGATTCCAGATCAGCGAGCCATAGGCGAAGATCGGGATCGGCCGGGGCCGCCCCCGCGTCAACTCATCGGCCAGGCGGTCCAGATCGGCGTCATCCAGCATCCGCCAGCGGGGATCGTGCAGCGGCCCCTGGGCCGGGGCGATCCGGGCCAGGTGGCGGTCGGACAGCAGGATCGGACGAGAGGTGGTCATCGGAATCCCCGAACGGCGGCGTCGGCTTCCTTTTGCCGGGTCGGCGCGCGCAAGCCAAGCGCAAACCCGGCAATGGCGGGGAAGGCGCCGCGCCGTTCGCGCGGCGGCAGGGGTCTTACGGCCGCAGCGAGAGGTAATGCAGATAGCGGTCGTAATGGGCGACCACATCGGCGATGATCTCCTCTCGGTCATAGCCGAAGATGTCGTATCCCCGGCTGCCCTGCGCCAGGAACACCTCGGCCCGGTAATAGCGGTTGCGCCCGCCTTCCCCGCGCGCGGCGTCGGTCAGCGCGAAGGACGGGATCGGGCGGCTGACCGGCTGGACGCGATACAGGAAATCGCTGATCCCCTCGCCCAGGTCGATGCGCAGGATCACGGCGTCGTCCTCTCGCGCGATCTCTCCGCCATGGCCGCGCCGGGCCAGTTCGGCCTGCACGGCGTCCAGGGCCTGGGTCACGGTCCTGTCGATGAACTCCGTCACCTGCCGCTTGCCCGGATGGCTGACGATGGCGCCCAGGCGGCGGCGCCAGCTTGCGCTGCCCTCGCCGATCAGGGGGGCGGCGGGCAGGGCGGCGCTTGCGGTCAGCGCCACCTCGTCCGTCAGGCCCTTCCAGATGCCGAAGCACATGAAGACCATGACGATCGACAGGGGCGCCGCCGCGATCACCGCCGCCATTTCCACCGCGTCCAGACCCCCCGCCAGCAGCAGCCCGCCCGCGACCCCGCCGCAGGTCAGCGCCCAGAAGACGCGCAGCCACAGCACCGGCTCCTCGTCCCCCTTCGAGGTGATCATGGCGATCACCAGGGCGCCCGCGTCGGATGCGGTGACGAAATAGATCGCCACCAGCAGCCCCGCCAGCCAGGCCAGCCAGGCCGAGGCGGGCAGGTATTCGAACACCGCGAACAACGCGATGGGCATGTTTTCCGCCACGGTCCGAGAGATCGCGCCCCCGGCCACGTTCAGATCCTGCCAGATCGCCAGGTCGCCGAAGATCGTGAACCAGATGCAGCTGAAGCCGGCGGGCGCGAACAGCACGCCCAGCAGGAATTGCCGGATCGTCCGCCCGCGAGAGATCCGGGCGATGAACAGCCCCACGAAGGGCGACCAGGACATCCACCAGGCCCAATAGAACAGCGTCCAGCTGCCCACCCAGTCGGTCGGCTCATAGGCATAGATGTGGAAGGTCCGGGTCACGAAGCTGTCGATGTAAAGGCCGATATTCTCGACGAAGGCTTGCAGCAGGAACTGCGTCGGACCCAGGATCAGGATCAGCCCCATCAGCACGAAGGACAGGATCAGGATGAATTCGGACAGCCGCCGGATGCCGTTGTCCAGCCCCGTGGCGACCGTCAGCGTCGCCAGCAGCGTGACCACCGCGATCAGGCCAAGCTGGATGTTGATGGTCTGCGGCAGCCCGAACAGATAGGCCCCGGTCGCGTTCAGCTGCGCGACCCCCAGCCCCAGCGAGGTCGACAGACCGGCCAGCGTGCCGACCACCGCGAAGATGTCGATCATGTCGCCCAGCGGCCCGTTCACCCGGTCCCCCAGCAGCGGCCGGAAGGCCGAGCGGATCACCAGCGGCTCGCCCCGCCGGAACCCGAAATAGGCCAGGGCCAGCCCCATCACGGCATAGATCGCCCAGGCATGGACGCCCCAGTGGAAGAAGGTGATGCTCAGCGCGTCGCGGGCGGCCTGGGGGCTGCCGGGCGCCGCGTCGGGCGGGTTCGAGAAATGCATGATCGGCTCGGCCACGCCGTAGAAGACGATGCCGATCCCCATGCCCGCGCTGAACAGCATCGCGATCCAGGTGCCATAGCTGTAGTCCGGCACCGATTCGTCCGGCCCCAGGCGGACATTGCCCAGCGGGCTGATGGCCAGGCACAGCAGGAAGATGACGAAGCCGCCGACGGCCAGCATGTAGAACCAGCCCATCTCTCTCAGCACCCAGTCGTTGGCGACCTGGAACAGCGCCGAGGCGGCGTCGGGATTGAGGATGGCAAAGGCGATCAGGGCCAGGGACACGACGGCAGAGCCGAAAAAGGGCAGGGGTGCGATACCTGTCAGGCGCACGGAATTCTCCTTGGTAAGGGCGTGATGGCCGCCGGTGGCGGCTGACGGATGCGGCGGCGCAACGTGGCGGCGGGTCTTGGTAACGCGTCCGTGAGGTCGCCGGTTCCGCCCGCAGGTGGGTTGGCAGACCGCGCGGAAGGCGCGGTCCAAGGTCGGGAAGCGCCCTTCTAAACGCCGATTCCGGGGCTTGGCCACTCCCTGACCCGGAAAAGCCGGTCCGCAGTCGGCGGCCCGCCGATCCCGGATCAGGCTTGGGAGCACCCCCGCCACCCCATGATGCTTGCTATCCGCCCCTGCGACCCCGCCGCCGCTGGTGCCTGGACGGAATCGAGGCGCGCCGACCCCGAGAAGAAAATGATTGACGTCTGTCATTTTCGCCCTGATGCTGGTCCCAGGGGGAACAATCGTCCATGGGAAATCCGACGCTGCATGACGTGGCGCGGGCTGCTGGGGTCAGCTATTCGACGGCCGACCGCGTCTTGAACGGGCGCGGTGGGGTGGCGGAGAAGTCGATCCAGCGGGTCCGCCAGGCCATCCAGGATCTGGGCTATCGCCGCGACATGACGGCGGCGAACCTGTCGCGGCGGCGCAGCTATCGCTTTGCGGCCTATGTCCCGCAGGGCGACCATGGCTTCTTTTCGGCGATCCGCCGCGCCTTCCTGGCGGAATCGCAACGGCGCGCGGGCCAGCGGATCGCCATCAACCTGCGCGACGTCACCGAGCCGGTGACCGATTGCGACTGCGCGGTGACGGTGGGGGCGGACCAGGACCGGATCGACGCGCTGACGGCGGCCGGGATTCCGGTGGTGACGCTGGTCTCGGACAGTCCGGGCGCGCGGCGCGCCTATATCGGCATCGACAATCTGGTGGCGGGGCGGACGGCGGGGCGGCTGCACCGCATCGCGCATCGGGGCGGACCCGCGCGCGTCCTGCCGATCCTGGGATCCGCCGGTCTGCGCGATCACCGCGACCGCTTGGCCGGCGCGATCGAGGTGTTGGGCCCCGGCAGCCTGCTGCCCGCCATCGCGGTCGCGGACGATCCGGGCCGGATGCGCGCCCTGCTGGAACAGGCCTTGCGCGACGATCCGGGCATCACCGGGCTTTACTCTATCGGCGCGGGCAATCGCGGCCTGATCCCGCTGATGCGCGAGAGGGGCGGCGACCGCCCCTTCGTGGTGCTGCACGAACTGACCCCGCATTCGCGCGCGGCGCTGCAAGACGGCCTGATCGACGTGGTGATCGACCAGAAACCCGCCGAGGAGGTCGCCCGCGCGCTTGATGCGATGAAGGCCATCGCCGATGGCGAGGCGCCGGCCCCCGTCGCGATCACGCCCGCGATCTTTTTCAAGGACAACCTGCCCGGAGACACCCCATGACCGGCTATTTCGACCCCATCGCCCCGCTGGCCTTCGATCCCGATGCGGACGGCCCGGCCTTCCGCCATTACGACCCCGACCGGATGATCCTGGGCAAGCGGGCCGAGGATCAGCTGCGCTTCGCGGTGGCCTGGTGGCACAGTTTCGGCTGGGAGGGCGGCGATCCCTTTGGCGGGCGCACCTTCGACCGGCCCTGGTTTCCCGCCGACACGATGGATCTGGCCGAAAGCCGCGTCGATGCCGCCTTCGATTTCTTCCGCATCCTGGGCGCGCCGTTCTTCTGTTTCCACGACCACGACGTGCGACCCGAGGGCGCCAGCCTTGGCGAAAGCCGCGACCGGCTGAACCGCATCGCCGATCTGATGGCCGCGAAGATGGAAGGCGGCGGGCCGCGCCTGCTGTGGGGCACCGCCAACCTGTTCACCAACCGCCGCTATATGGCCGGGGCCGCGACCAATCCCGACCCGGATGTCTTCGCCTATGCCGCCGCGACCGTGCGCGACTGCCTGGACGTGACGCACCGTCTGGGCGGCGAAAACTATGTCCTGTGGGGCGGGCGCGAGGGGTACGAGACCCTGCTGAACACCGACCTGGGGCGCGAGCTGGACCAGATGGGCCGGTTCCTGTCGATGGTCGTCGATTACAAGCACAAGATCGGCTTCAAGGGAACGATCCTGATCGAACCCAAGCCGCAGGAACCCACCAAGCACCAGTACGATTTCGATGTGGCGACGGTCTATGGCCTGTTGTCGCGCCATGGGTTGGAGGGCGAGGTGAAGGTGAACATCGAACAGGGCCACGCGATCCTGGCGGGCCATACCTTCGAACACGAGATCGCCCTGGCCAACGCGCTTGGCATCTTCGGGTCCATCGACATGAACCGCAACGACCAGCAATCGGGCTGGGACACCGACCAGTTCCCGAACAGCGTCCCCGAGGTGGCGTTGGCCTATTACGAGATCCTGCGCGGCGGCGGGTTCACCACCGGCGGCACCAATTTCGACGCCAAGATCCGGCGCCAGTCGCTGGATCCGCTGGATCTGGTGATGGCCCATGCGGGCGCGATGGATGTCTGCGCGCGCGGGCTTGAGGCTGCGGCAAGGATGCTGGAGGAGGACCGGCTGGAGGCGGCGCGCCGCGACCGCTATGCCGGATGGCAGCGGCCCGAGGCGCAGGCGATGCTGGCCCCCGGCGCGACGCTGGAGGACATCGCCGACCGGGCCGTGGCGGCGGGTCTGGATCCGCAGCCCGTGTCGGGGCGGCAGGAGATCCTGGAAAATCTGGTCAACCGATATGTCTGAAGGGGGACAGCCATGAAGACCATCAAGGGACCGGCGCTGTTTCTGGCGCAATTCGCGGGGGACGCCGCGCCATTCGACACTTGGGACGGCATCACCCGCTGGGCGGCCGATTGCGGATACAAGGGCGTGCAGGTGCCAAGCTGGGATGGCCGGCTGTTCGACCTGGCGAAGGCGGCGGACAGCAAGGATTACTGCGACGAGGTGGCGGGGGTGGCCGCCGCGAACGGCGTGCAGATCACCGAACTGTCCACCCATCTGCAAGGCCAGCTTGTCGCCGTCCACCCGGCCTATGATCAGGCCTTCGACGGCTTCACCGTGCCGGAGATGCGGGGCAACCCCAAGGCGCGGCAGGAATGGGCTGTGGATCAGGTCAGGAAGGCGCTGACCGCCAGCCGCAACCTGGGCCTGACCGCCATGGCCAGCTTTTCCGGCGCGCTGGCCTGGCCCTTCGTCTATCCCTGGCCGCAGCGTCCGGCGGGGCTGGTAGAGACGGCCTTCGACGAACTGGCCCGCCGCTGGCGTCCGATCCTGGATCATGCCGAGGACTGCGGCATCGACATCTGCTATGAAATCCACCCCGGCGAGGATCTGCACGACGGCGACACGTTCGAGATGTTCCTGGACCGCGTGAACGGCCATGCGCGGGCGAACATGCTGTACGACCCGTCGCATTACGTCCTGCAATGCCTGGACTATCTGGACAATATCGACATCTACAAGGACCGCATCCGCATGTTCCACGTCAAGGACGCGGAATTCAACCCGACCGGGCGCAAGGGCGTCTATGGCGGCTTCCAGCCCTGGGTGAACCGGGCGGGGCGGTTCCGGTCCCTGGGCGACGGACAGGTGGATTTCGGGGCGATCTTTTCCAAGATGGCCGCCAATGATTTCGACGGCTGGGCCGTGGTGGAATGGGAATGCTGCCTGAAACACCCCGAGGACGGGGCGCGGGAAGGGGCCGAATTCGTGCGCAGCCATATCATCCGGGTGACGGAAAAGGCCTTCGACGATTTCGCGGATGGCGGCACCGATGACGCGGCCAACCGCCGGATGCTGGGGATTTCGTGATGGCGCGCATCAGGCTTGGCATGGTCGGCGGCGGCAAGGACGCCTTTATCGGCGCGGTCCACCGCATCGCCGCGCGTCTGGACGGGGAATTCGAACTGGTCGCCGGGGCGTTGTCCTCGACCCCGGAAAAGGCGCGCGACAGCGGCGCGGCCCTGGGGCTGGACCCCGACCGCTGCTATGGCAGTTTCGAGGAGATGGCCGGGGCCGAGGCCGCGCGTCCCGACGGGATCGAGGCGGTCGCCATCGTCACCCCGAACCATGTCCACGGCCCCGCCGCTGCGGCCTTCCTGCGGCGCGGCATCCATGTGATCTGCGACAAGCCGCTGACGGCGACCATGGCCCAGGCGGCGGATCTGGAAGCGGCGATCCGCGCCTCCGAGGCGCTGTTCATCCTGACGCACAACTATACCGGCTATCCGATGATCCGGCAGGCCCGCGCCATGATCGCGGCGGGGGATCTGGGGGCCATCCGCATCGTCCAGGTCGAATATGCGCAGGACTGGCTGACCGAAGCGGCGGAGCAGACGGGCACCAACAAGCAGGCCGAATGGCGCACCGATCCCGACCGTAGCGGGGCGGGCGGGTCCATCGGCGATATCGGCACCCATGCCCATAACCTCGCCTGCTTCGTCACTGGCCTGACGGTCGAAAGCCTGTCGGCGGATCTGCAAAGCTTCGTGCCGGGACGGCGGGTGGACGACAACGCCCATGTCCTGCTGCGCTTCCGCGAAGGCGCGCGCGGGATGCTGTGGTGTTCGCAGGTCGCGCCGGGGAACGAGAACGGGCTGCGCCTGCGCGTCTATGGTGAAAAGGGCGGGCTGGAATGGGGGCAGGAGGATCCGAACTATCTGTGGTTCACCCCCTTCGGTGAACCGAAACGCCTGCTGACCCGGCGCGGGGCAGGGGCGTCGGACGCCGCCAATGCCGTCAGCCGGACGCCGGGCGGCCACCCCGAGGGCTATCTGGAAGGCTTCGCCAATCTCTATGCCGGGGCCGCTCGGGCGATCCGCGCGGCGCAGGCCGGGCAGCGCGCGCCGGATCTGGACCTGCTGCCGGGGCTGGCGGAAGGGCTTGCGGGCATGCGCTTCATCGACGCCTGCGTCCGGTCGTCGCGCGACGATGCTGCCTGGGTGACGATGTGAGCGTGCTCGCGCTGAAAAACGTCAGCCGCAGCTTCGGCCCGATCGAGGTGCTGCATGGCGTGGACATCGCCCTGCGTCCCGGTCGGGTCCATGCGCTGATCGGTGAAAACGGCGCGGGCAAGTCCACGACCATGAAGATCCTGGCGGGATACCAGCCGCCCTCGTCGGGACAGGTTCTGCTCGACGGCCGTCCGGTCGGCTTCGCCAGCATGGGCCAGGCCGAGGCGCAGGGCATTTCCATGATCCACCAGGAATTCAATCTGGCCGAGCAGCTGACGGTGGAACAGAACATCTTCCTGGGCCGCGAGTTGAAGCGCGGCCCTTTCCTGGACAAGCCCGCGATGCGGGCGCGCACGCGCGATCTGCTGGACCGGCTGGAATGCCGCGTGGCGCCCGACCGGGTGGTGTCCACGCTGTCCAACAGCGACAAGCAGATGGTCGAGATCGCCAAGGCCCTGCTGCGCGATACCCGCGTGCTGGTGATGGACGAACCCACCGCCGTTCTGACGCGGGCGGAAACCGCGATCCTGCTGCGCCAGGTGCGCGCCCTGCGCGAGGCGGGAACGGCGGTGCTGTTCACCTCGCACAAGCTGGACGAGGTGGAGGCCATCGCCGACGACCTGACCATCATGCGCGACGGCCGCGTGGTCTGGACCGGAGAGGCCGCGGCGATGGACCAGCATGCGATGGCCAACGCCATGGTGGGACGCGAGATGTCGGATCTGTTCCCCGCCAAGGTTTCCACGCCGGGCGAGGTCGCGTTGCAGGTCGCGAACCTGACCGTGCCGGGCTTTTCCCGCGACATTGGCTTCACCCTGCGCCGGGGCGAGGTTCTGGGCGTCGCGGGCCTGATCGGATCGGGCCGGACCGAGACCTTCGAGGGGCTGTGCGGGCTGCGCCCCGCCACCGGCGACGTGCGCATTTTCGGCCAGCCCGCCCGCATCGACCATCCCTGGCAGGCGCAATCGCTTGGCCTGTGCTACCTGACCGAGGACCGCAAGACGCGCGGGTTGCTGCTGGGCAAGGGGCTGCGCGAGAATCTGACGCTGCAAGCCCTGTCGAAATTCAGCCGGGGCCTGCTGGACACCGGGGCCGAGGAGCGCGCCCTGGACCGGGCCATCGCCGACTTCGACATTCGCGGCCATCGCGGCGCCCTGGTCGGCAACCTGTCGGGCGGCAACCAGCAGAAGCTGCTGTTCGCCAAGACGATGCTGGCCGACCCGCAGATCGTCGTCATCGACGAACCCACGCGCGGCATCGACATCGGCACCAAGCAGCAGATGTATGTCCTGATCCGCCGCCTTGCGGCCGAGGGCCGCGCCATCGTCGTGATTTCCTCGGAAATGCAGGAGGTGATCGGCTTGGCCGACCGCATCCTGGTCATGCGCCATGGCCGCATCACCGGAGAGCTGGGCGCGGACGCGACCGAGGACGCCATCGTCAAGCTGGCCATGGGCGTGGCCACGGAAAGGGAACCCGCATGAGCGACGCAACCGCGCCACGGCGCATCCGCATGACCGTGATCGGGCCGATCCTGGCCCTGGTCCTGCTGGTCGTCGCGGGGGCGCTGATGAACCCGAATTTCCTGGGCTGGGACAACGTGACCAACGTCCTGGCCCGTTCGGCCTTCATCGGCATCATCGCCGTGGGCATGACCTTCGTGATCACGGCGGGCGGGCTGGACCTGTCGGTCGGCTCCATGGCGGCCTTCATCGCCGGGCTGATGATCCTGGTGATGAACAGCCTGGTGCCCAGCATGGGCGTCGGCATCCCGGTGATCCTGGTCGGCATGGCCGTGGCGCTTCTGGCGGGGCTGGCGGCGGGGCTGCTGAACGGCATCCTGATCACCCGGCTTGGGATCGAGGCCTTCATCGTCACCCTTGGATCCATGGGCATCTATCGCAGCCTGGTCACATGGCTGGCCGACGGCGGCACGCTGTCGCTGGATTTCGCCCTGCGCAGCCTCTACCAGCCGGTCTATTACGGCGGCATCTTCGGCATCACCTGGCCGATCATCGTCTTTGCCGTGGTGGTCGTGATCGGAGAGATCGTGATGCGCTCCACCGCCTTCGGCCGCCACTGCGCGGCCATCGGATCGAACGAGCAGGTGGCCAAGTATTCGTCGGTCCGCGTGGACCGGGTGCGGCTGACGACCTATGCCGCGCTTGGCCTGCTGGTCGGACTCGCCACCATCATGTATGTGCCGCGCCTTGGGTCCGCGTCATCCGCCACCGGCATGCTCTGGGAGTTGGAAGCCATCGCCGCCGTCATCATCGGCGGCACTGTGCTGAAGGGCGGCTTCGGCCGGGTCTGGGGCACGGTGATCGGCGTCCTGATCCTGACGCTGATCGGCAACCTGCTGAACCTGACGGATTTCGTATCGCCTTACCTGAACGGCGCCATTCAGGGGGCCATCATCGTTCTCGCTGTGGTCTTGCAGCGCGAAGGCAAAGCCCGCTGAGCGGGTTCACATGGGAGGAAAACACATGAAGCATCTCGTATCCGGGCTGGCCATCGCCGCCGCGCTTGCCGCGCCCGCGCTTGCGCAGGAGGGCGAAACCAAGGTGATCGGCGTGTCGATCCCGGCGGCGACCCATGGCTGGGCGGGGGGCATGAACTATTTCGCCCAGGCCACCGTGGACCGGCTGGAGGAAACCTATCCGCAGCTTGATTTCGTGCTGGCGACCGCGTCCGACCCCGCCAAGCAGGTCAACGACATCGAGGACATGGTGGCGACCCGCAACATCGACGCGCTTGTGGTGCTGCCCTTCGAATCCGAGCCGCTGACCGGCCCGGTCCAGAACGTCAAGGCATCCGGGGCCTGGATCACCGTGGTCGACCGGGGCCTTGCGGTCGAGGGCATCGAGGATCTGTATGTCGCGGGCGACAATCCCGGCTTCGGCCGGGTGGCAGGCGAATACATGGCGACCGCGCTGCCCGAAGGCGGCAAGATCGTCGTGCTGCGCGGCATCCCGACCACCATCGACAATGAACGGGTCGAAGGTTTCCAGGCCGCCATCGAGGGCAAGAACATCGAAGTCCTGGGCATGGAGCATGGCGACTGGAACCGCGACAAGGCGTTCACCGTCATGCAGGACTTCCTGTCGAAATACCCGCAGATCGACGCGGTTTGGGCGTCCGACGACGACATGGCCGTGGGCGTGCTGGGCGCCATCGAGGCGGCGGGACGGGACGACATCAAGTTCGTCCTGGGCGGCGCGGGCATGAAGGAAATGATCAAGCGCACCATGGACGGCGACGCGATGATTCCCGCCAACGTCACCTATCCCCCCGCGATGATCGCCACCGCCATCGAGATCACCGCCGTGGGCTTGGTCTCGCAGGCGCCGGTGTCGGGCGATTTCATCATCGGGTCGGTGCTGGTCACGCCCGAGAACGCCGAGACCTACTACTATCCCGACAGTCCGTTCTGACGGGACGGCGTCGCGGCCCCGTCACCGGGCCGCGACCGCAGCCTTGCGCCGTTCGGCCATCACCGCCTGGAAGTTCGACAGCAGGATGATCCCGCCGCCCAGGAACACCCACAGGTCGATGGCCTCGGCATAGAAGTAATATCCGACGACAGCGGCCATCGGCACGCGCAGGAAGTCGATGGGGATCAGGATCGAGGCGTCCAGCCGCCTGAGGGCCTGGGCCTGGCAGTAATGCGCCGCAAGCGCGCCGACGCCCGCGACCACCATCCACGGAACGTCCGTGACGGCCACCGGCCGCCAGTCCGTCAGCGCGGCCAGCAGGCCCAGCGGCAACTGGATCAGGATCATCCAGACGACGATGGCGCCGGGCGAACAGTGCTGCGTCAGGCGCTTCACCAGGATCAGCGACAGCCCGTATCCGGCGGCGGCGATCAGAACCAGGGCGGCGGCGGGATCGACCATGCCGATGCCGGGCCGCACGATCACCATCACGCCGATGAATCCGCCCACCGTCGCCAGCAGGCGCGGGCCGGTCAGCCTTTCGCGCAGCAGCAGCCAGGCGAACAGCGTCACCCAGATCGGCATGGTGAATTCCAGCGCGAAGACCGAGGCCAGCGGCAGCAGCACCACGCCGATGGTCCAGAAATACTGCGCGGTGAAATGGATCACGTTGCGTGCCAGATGCAGGCGCAGTTGCGCGGCGCGGCGCACCTCGGGGAACAACGACCGTCCCACGGCCAGGATCACGAACAGCCCGACAAGCGCGCGGAAGAACAGCACCTGCCGGATCGACAGCGTTTCCGCCATCTCTCGCGACCCCACCGACATGCCGATGAAGGCGGTCATCGACAGGGCCATCCAGATCAGCCCCTGGGCGAAGTCGGACCGCCTTGCGGGCGCTGTCGTGCTGTCGGCCATCTTTGCCCCCTTCGTCAAACCGCCGGACCATAGGCCGGATCGGGGGGCGGGGGAAAGGCCCAGAAAGACAAAAGGCCCGCCGATGGCGGGCCGGATCGTCAAGGGGGCGCCGGTCTTAGACGCGCGACATCGCGGCCATGGCGGCGGGGGTCGGCGTGATCCCCAGGCGGCGCAGGTCGGCCATGGTGGGGGCGTGATGCGAATGCACCGCGGCCGAGGCGGAAATCGCGGCTTCCACCACCTCCAGGAACGCGCGAAGGCGGGTCACGGCGGTGCGAAGGGCGGTCATGGTCAGTCTCTCTTTCTGTCCTTGGTTGACGCCCTTTAGATGGGGTCTGCCAAGCCGCGCCGCAACGCGGCGAATGCGCAGATCCGCCATGCAGACCGCGCATGGGCATCACCCCATCCGGTATCCCGGCGTGGACTCCGACAGCGCCCGTTCCGCGTCGTCCATGTCCTCGGCGATGTCCTGGAAAAGCGGCGTCGACAGATAGCGTTCCCCGGTATCGGGCAGCATCGCCAGGATGACGGTGCCGGGTTCGGCCTTTTCGGCGATCCGCATGGCGACAGCAAAGGTCGATCCGCCCGACACGCCGGTCAGGATGCCTTCGCGCGCGGCCAGCCTGCGCGCCCAGTCCATCCCTTCCGAGCCCGGCACGGGGATCAGGTCGTCATAGCCGTTCTTGTCCAGGGCCTCTTGCAGAACCCAGGGGATGAAATCCGGGGTCCAGCCCTGGATCGGATGCGGCTCGAACGCCGGGTGGCTGGCGGCGGGGGCATGGTCGGCGCCGCGGTCCTGGGGCGTGCCGCTGCCGACAAGGGCGGCGTTGGCGGGTTCGGTCAGGACGATCTTCGTATCGGGGCGTTCGCGGCGCAACACGCGCGACAGCCCCGTGACGGTGCCCCCGGTGCCGTATCCGGTGACGACGAAATCCAGCCGCTGGCCTGCGAAATCGCCCAGGATTTCCTGCGCGGTGGTCGCCTCGTGAATGTCGGCATTGGCCGATGTCTCGAACTGGCGGGCCAGGAACCAGCCGTGTTTCTCGGCCAGTTCCACCGCCTTGTTGTACATGCCGGTGCCCTTCTGGGCCTTGGGCGTCAGCACCACCTTGGCGCCCAGCATCCGCATAAGGCGGCGGCGTTCGACCGAGAAGCTTTCGGCCATCGTCACCACCAGCGGATAGCCCTTCTGCGCGCAGACCATCGCCAGGCCGATGCCGGTATTGCCGCTGGTCGCCTCGACCACGGTCTGGCCCGGCTTCAGGGCGCCCGACCGCTCGGCGGCCTCGATGATGTTCAGGGCCAGCCGGTCCTTGACCGATGCGGCGGGATTGAAGAATTCCGCCTTGACATAGATCGTCACCCCATCCGGGGCCAGGTTGTTGACCCGGATCACCGGGGTGTCGCCCACCGTGTCCAGGATGCTGTCATACAGCCTGCCGCGCCCTTTGGTCGTCCTGATGGTTCCTGACATGCAAACACCCTCTGCAACGCTTCCATAAGCGACAATCATAGCACCGCCGTGCGCCCGGCGGCTACATCACCGCGCCGATCTGCCAGGGCACGAATTCGTTGCGGCCATAGCCCAGGTCTTCGGATTTGGTCTTCCGCCCCGATGCGACGGCCAGGATCGCGTCGAAGATCTGGGCGCCCTTCTCCTCCAGCGTCACGCCGTCCACGATGTCGCCGCAATTGATGTCCATGTCGCCCTCCATCCGCTGGAACAAGGGCGTGTTCGTCGCCAGCTTGATCGAGGGCACCGGCTTGCAGCCATAGGCCGACCCCCGCCCGGTGGTGAAGCACAGGACGTTCGCGCCCCCGGCGACTTGGCCCGTCGCCGCCACCGGGTCGTAGCCCGGCGTGTCCATATAGACGAAGCCCTTGCGGTCGATTCGTTCGGCGTATCTGTAAACGCCGCGCAGGGTCGAGGTGCCGCCCTTGGCGACCGCGCCCAGCGACTTTTCCAGGATCGTGGTCAGCCCGCCCGCCTTGTTGCCGGGCGAGGGATTGTTGTTCATCTCGCCGCCGTTGCGGGTGGTATAGTCGCGCCACCAGTCGATCAGATCGACGATCTGGCGGCCGATTTCCGGCGTTTCGGCCCGGCGGGTCAGCAGGTGTTCGGCGCCGAAGATCTCGGGCGTCTCGGACAGGATGGCGGTGCCGCCCTGGCGCACCAGCATGTCGGCGGCGACCCCCAGGGCGGGATTCGCGGTCAGCGACGAATAGCCGTCCGAGCCGCCGCATTGCAGGGCAAGCGTCAGTTCCGACGCCGGGATCGGTTCGCGCCGCGCCCGCGCCGCCACCGGCAGCAGGTCGCGCAGCCGTTCGACGCCCGCCTCGATGGTCTTGCGGGTGCCGCCGCTGTCCTGGATGGTCAGCGACTGGAAATGGTCGCCCTCGGCGATGCCATAGATGTCCTTCAGCCGGGCGATCTGGAACACCTCGCAGCCCAGCCCCACCAGCAGCACGGCGGCGAAATTCGGGTGGCTGGCATAGCCCCATTGCGTGCGCGCCAGCAGGTCGAAGCTTTCGCCCTTGCTGGCCATGCCGCAGCCCTGGCCGTGGGGCAGGGCGACGATGCCGTCGATGTCGGGGTAATCGTCCAGCAGCCCCGACCGCATCGCCTGGTCGGCGATGTAATCGATCACGGTGGCCGAACAGTTCACCGACGACAGGATGCCGATGTAATTGCGCGTCCCGGCGCGGCCGTCGGGGCGGCGGAAGCCCTGGAAATGGGCCGGGGTTTCGCCTTGGCGCAGGCCCTCGGGCGGGCGGGCCTCGGACGCGAAGGCATAGTCGCGGGCGAAGTCGCCGCCCATGGTGACGTTCTGTTCGTGAACCCAGTCGCCCGGCGCGATGTCGGTGCTGGCGAAACCGATGATCTGGCCGAACTTGCGGATCGGCTGGCCGCTGGCGATGGCCCCCGCCGCGATCTTGTGGCCGCGCGGGATGCGGCGGCTGGCCCGGATGCCGCCTTCGACCGGCGCGCCCTGCGGCACCTCGGCGATCGCCACCACGATGTTGTCGGCGTCGTTCAGTCGCAGGATATGCGGCTTGTCCATGGATCCCCCCGCCCGGTGCCTTCGATTAAGAACTGCGGGCCGGAAAGGTCAACCGCCGATCATCCCTGCGGCGTCATCGCCTTTCGCTGCCGGTTGCGTTCAAGGCCCAGGCGGCGTTCCCGCCAGATGATCATGATGCCCGCCAGGATCACCAGGGCGGCGCCGGTCAGCACGACCGGGGTCGGCGCCTCGGCGAAGACATACCAGCCGATCGCGATCGCCAGCAGCATCGAGACATATTCGAACGGCGCCACCAGCGAGGCATCGGCGAAGCGATAGGCCGAGGTCAGCAGGATCTGCGCCACGCCCCCCAGGATGCCGCTGCCCACCAGCAGCGCCCCCGTGGTGGCGTCGGGCGTCACCCAGCCGAAGGGCAGCGTCGCCAGTCCCAGCAGGGTCGAGGTGACGGAAAACCAGAACACGATGGCCGAGGTGCGTTCGTCCTGGACCAGCTTGCGGATGAACAGTTGCGCCAGGGCCGCCGTGACCGCCCCGCCGAAGGCCACCACCGCCCCCAGCGTCCGATAGGGATCGTCGCCGCCGCCCGTCTGGAACTGCGGGGACAGCACGATCACCACGCCGGTCAGGCCCATGCCGACCATGGACAGGCGGAACAGGCGCACGTCCTCGCCCAAAAACATCGCCGCGAAAATCACCACCAGCAGCGGCGAGGCATAGCCGATGGCCGTCACCTCGGGGAAAGGCAGCAGCGCCAGCGCCCAGAAGTTCAGCGCCATGGCTGCGGTGCCGATGATGCCGCGATAGAAATGGCCGATGGGCCGCACGGTGCGCAGGCCGACCGACAATTCCCCGCGCATCGCCAGCCAGCCCAGGATGACCGGAATCGCGAACAGCGACCGGAAGAAGACCTGCTGGCCGGGCGGGACGGCGGCTGTTTCGGACGTGGCCTTGACCAGGGCGGCCATGACCGTGAACACCGCCACGCTGGCGCATTTCAGCAGGATCCCCTGCATCGGGTTCTGGTGGGGCATGGCAGGACCGTCGGTGTCGGACATGCCATGGTTAGGGCGCGGGGCGGCGGCCCACAAGGGCCGTCTTGCAGAATGTGCAGAATCCGACCCCGTCAGCGCAGATTGAAGACTTCCTGGTGGAACCGCCCGGCGGGCAGGCCGTGGCGGCGCAGATCCTCGCGCAGCGCCCGGCCGAAACCGGCGGGTCCGCAGAACCAGACGCTGGCGTCGCGCCAGCCGGGCGCCATGGCCCGCAGCCGTTCCCCCGTCAGCAGCCCGTCGCGGGCATCGACCAGGACATGCAGCCGCACGCCCGCCGCCTGCGCGTCGGCGGCCAGGCGGGCAATCGCCTCGTCCTCGTGATCCGTGGTGCTGTGGATCAGGTCGATATCCTGCCGGGACGGGTGCGCGGCCAGGTGCTTCATCCGGGCGATGAAGGGCGTGATGCCGATGCCGCCGCCGATCCAGATCTGGCGCGGGCGGCCGTCGTCGAAGGTGAAGCAGCCATACGGCCCCTCGACCTGCACCGCCTGGCCGAGGCGCAGCGTGTCGCGCAGCCGGCGCGTCCAGTCGCCCAGTTCCTTGGCGATGACCATGATCCGGGGCTGCCGGGCATCCCAGGCCGAGGCGATCGTATAGGGATGCGCGCCCTCGGCCCAGTCCGAGGTGACGAAGGCGAACTGCCCCGCCTTGTGGCCGGGCCAGCCTTGGGGCAGGTCGATCTCTGCTTCCATCACATGCAGGGCCGGGTGGTATTCCAGCCGGGCGATGCGGCCCCGGACCCTGCGCCCCGCGCCGATGCGGCGCAGCAGCGCCACAAGCGCGGCAAAGGCGCCGGCGGCCATCATCGCCGCCATCGCGGCGCCCAGAAGCGTCGGCCAGGACGGGAATTTCAGCAGGACGACGGCGTGAAAGATCAGCGCCAGATAGGCCAGCGCAATCAGGCGGTGGGTCTTCTGGAACAGGCGATAGGGGATGCGCCGGATCAGCGCCACGGCGATCAGCAGCACGGCGGCGTAGAAGGCCCATTCGCCCACCTGCTCGGCGGTGCCGCGCAGCGATCCCAGCCACTGCTGGACCGCACTGCCGCCGAGCCCGCGCTGCGGGCGCCTGCCCGGTTCCAGCAAGCCCAGGCTGACCGCCCAGCCGGGCGATTGCGTCCAGGCCCAGTGCAGCACGGCCAGCACCAGCCCGCCGATGCCGAACCACTTGTGCAGGCGATACATCTTGTCCAGACCCCCCATCCAGCCCTCGGGCCAGCGGGGACGCAGCGCCAGGATCATCGCCATGCTCATGCAGGTCATGGCCAGGATGCCGGTCAGCTGGACGGCCGGGGCGCGCAGGGCGATGAAGGTTTCAGGGGGCCAGGCGGGCGTATCCGCCGCAAGCCACAGGACGCCCATCACCGCAAGGGCAGCCCAGAACGAGACCATGATGCGTCGCATGGCGATCTCCGTCATATGTTCGACGGCACGCTAGTCCCGCACAGGCGGCCCGAGAAGTGTGTTCTGCGCGGATCCGGGTTGCAGCGGCCGGGGTGTGTCAGGATGCCGCGGCGATGTCGGGCGCGGGCAAGGCGGCGCATCGCCCCAGGGTTCCCGCGCCGCCGCCGGTCAATCCGCCGCTGCCATGGCCCGCGCCTGCATGTCGCTGAAATGCCGCCGCAGCCGGTCCAGCCCCGCCGCGTCCCAGCCGGGCGGCTGCGTCACCGCCATCCAGGGGGCGATATGATCCTCGTAGGCGTAGAGATGCCCGTGGCCCATCGGCACATGCAACGACACCGCCATGTCGAAGGCCAGTTGCAGGAAGCTGACGATCGGATACCACCGCAATTCGGGCGACACGTCGGGACCGCGCGGCGGGCTCATCCAGGCGGGCGGGCGCCAGGCCGATCCGGTGTCGAAGAACACGATGGGATCGCTGGCATATTGCAGATAGACGATGCGGACGCCCCCCCAGACATCCTGCACGGACAGGCCCTGCCGACCGTTCGTGAAGCGCACCGTCTGGCCCCGGTCCAGGCGCGGCAGCCAGGCGGGCGAGGCCGGGTCGCGTTCCTGCGTCAGGGTCTGCCACAGCGGGCTGACAAAGGGCGGACCCACCCACAGAGCGCCCGCGAAGGGCTGGTCGATCATCTCGGACAGGCGCAGCGACTGCTGCGAACTATAGGCCCCCAGGCTGAGACCGTACAGATACAGGTCGGGGCGGTCGCTGTCGGGCAGGGTCAGCCAGTGGCGATAGACGGCGCTGAACAGGGCGCGCCCGGCCTCGGCCGAATATTCGGGTTCGACCAGCAGCGAGATCCAGCTTTGCAGATAGGAATACTGGATCGCCACCGTCGCCACGTCGCCGCGATGCAGGTATTCCAGCGTCAGCATCGCCGCCGGGTCCAGCCAGCCGGTGCCGGTGGGCATCGCGACCACCAGGATCGACCGGCCGAAGCCGCCGATACGGTCCAGTTCGGCCACCGCCAGGGCGGCGCGATCCTCGGCCGTGTCGGCGGCGTTCAGGCCGACATAGGCGCGCAGGGGCTGCATCGTCGCGCCACCCGTGACGGCGGCGATCTGGTCGGGCGTGGGGGCCGAGGCGATGTAATTGCGCCCCTCGCGGCCCAGATCCTCCCAGGCGACCAGGGATGCGGGGCTGCCGGTGCGCAGCGGATCGGCGGGCGGCTGGATGTCGGGCGGGATCACCGCGTCAAGCGCGCGGGCCGAATTGTCGGCGGTGCGGATGAAGCCGCTGAACAGCACGCCGTTGGCCAGCGACCACAGCAACACGCCGCCGACGATCAGGCCCAGCAGATGCGCGGCCCGGCGCGGCACCACCTGCGCGATCCGCGCGATCAGGCGGCTGACGAACAGCGCCGCCAGCTTGCCCAGCGTCAGCAGGACGGTCGCCACGGCCAGGGCCATGGCGCCGATCATCAGGGGCAGTTCGGGCGGCGCCAGCGGCATTCCCATCGGCGCGCGGATGGAATTCTGCCAATCCGTCGCCCGCCACAGAAACCACCCTACGATCAGCGCGGCGATAAGTGCCGATGCCCCCAGCAGGCGGCGTCCCGTCCGCCCCCCTATCAGCGGCAGATCCAGCGTGACCCAGATCCACCGCAGCAGCACCGCCACGCCGTAACCGGCGGCAAAGCAGACCCCGGCAAGCGCGCCCTGCACGCCTTCGCCGCGCGGGATCAGGCTGGGGGTCAGCGACGCGGCCATGAACAGCGCGCCCAGCACCAGGCCCACGCCCGAGATCCTGCCCGCGACGAAGCGGACAAGGGTCAGGGGATCGGCGGTGGCGGCGGTGCGGTTCTGCATGACGCGATCAGGTCCGATCCCGCGCCGCGCGTCAACCGGGAAAGACCGCCCGGCGCGATCCGGGCAACGACGCCTACAGCCCTGCCGCGATCTCGGCCTGCGCCTGGGCCAGCAGCGACCGGACATGCGGCGCGAAGCTGCGCCAGACATCCATGCGGAAATCCGCCGGGCCGTCGCGCCACAGGATCACGGTGGCGCTGTCGAAGACCGTGCGCGCCGCGCTGCCCACCGCCATCGCCGCGAGATTGCGCGGGCAGCAGGCGGCCAGCAGGTCCAGGACCGCCGGGCCGGACAGGCGCAGGGTGATTTCCCGGTCGCTGATGTCCACCAGGCTGTGCGGCGCGTCGGCATAGACGGCGCGGGCGGCGTCCGCCAGCGGCGCGCCTTCGGGCGCGGCGATCAGCCATTCGTCGGGTCCAAGGCACAGCGCCTGAATGTCCCCGGCCTGCGCCCGCTGGCCCACGCGGGCGGGCAGGTCCAGGCCAAGCGCCCGGCCCACGGCGTCCCGATGCGCGGGCTTGACGCGCAGCGACAGGCGCAGGGCGGGGGCCGCGTCCTCGATGCGGATGGCGGCTGCGGCAAAATCGTGTTTCTGACTGGTCATCATCGCTTCCTCAGGCCTTCAGCCGCTCGTTCTGCGGATCATAGAACACGGTCGAGGTGATCTTCGCCTTGCGCACGCCGTCGGGCATGGGGATGAAGACCGTCTCGCCCATCCTGTCGAAACCGCCCTCGATCACCGCCATGGCGATGGGGTGCCCCATCGTCGACTGATAGGAGGACGTGACGTGTCCGACCATCTTCATCGGCTTCGGCTGGTTCGGATCCAGCACGATCTGCGCGCCTTCCTGCAACAGGCTGCCATCCTCGGTCAGCAGACCGACAAGCTGCTTGCGGCCTTTCGCCACGATGTCGGGGCGCGACAGCGACCGCTTGCCCACGAAGTCCTTCTTGGCCTTGCCGATGGCCCAGTCCAACCCCGCATCGCCGGGCGTCACCGTGCCGTCGGTGTCCTGGCCGACGATGATATAGCCCTTCTCGGCCCGCAGAACGTGCATGGTTTCGGTGCCATAGGGGCAGATGTCATAGGCTTTCCCGGCCTCGATCAGCGCAGTCCACAGGGCCAGGCCGTGACGGGCGGGGACGTTCACCTCGAAGCCCACCTCGCCGGTGAAGGACAGGCGGAACAGACGCGCGGGCAGGCCCGCCACGGTGCATTCGGCGCAGGACATGTGCGGGAAGTCGTCCCAGTCCACGCCTTCCACCAGCGGCTTCAGCATCGCCAGCGCGTTCGGCCCGTTCAGCGCGACCGTCGCCCATTGCTCGGTGGTCGAGGTCAGCCACACGTCAAGCTCGGGCCATTCGGTCTGGAGGTAGTCCTCCATCATCGTCAGGACGCGCGCGGCGCCGCCGGTGGTGGTGGTGACGTGGAACAGGTCGGGCGACAGCCGCCCGATCACGCCGTCGTCGCGGATGAAGCCGTCCTCGCCCAACAGCAGCCCGTAACGGCAGCGGCCCGGTTGCAGCTTGGTCCAGGGGTTGGTGTACATGCGGTTCATGAATTCGACCGCATCCGGCCCGGCGACCTCGATCTTGCCCAGGGTCGAGGCGTCGAAAATCCCCAGCGATGCCCGCGTGGCCTTGCATTCGCGCAGCACGGCGGCGTGCATGTCTTCCCCGGCCTTCGGGAAATACCAGGCGCGGCGCCATTGGGCGACGGGCTCGAAGACCGCGCCGTTCGCCTCGGCCCAGGGGTCGATGGGGGTCTTGCGGGTCAGTTGGAAGGTCTCGCCGCGCAGGTATCCGCAGAAGGCGCCGAAGCTGGTCGGCGTATAGGGCGGGCGGAAGGTGGTCAGGCCCACCTGCGGCGGTTCCTTGCCAAGCGCGTCGGCGGCGATCATCAGCCCGTTGATGTTCGACATCTTGCCCTGGTCGGTCGCCATGCCGTTGGTGGTGTAACGTTTGACATGCTCGATCGACCGCATCCCTTCGCGCACGGCCAGGCGGATGTCCTTGGCGGTCACGTCGTTCTGGAAGTCGATGAAGGCGCGCGCCTTGCCCGCATTGCCGTCGGTCGGCAGTTCGGTATGGCTGACCCCGCTGCCGGGGCGGTCGTTCGCAACGGTGAAGCTGGCCTGATGCCCCGCACGGCCCAGCCCTTCAAGCGCCCGCAGGCCCGCCGCCGCGCCATCGGCCAGCACGTCGGCGTAACCCCACAGGCCCCGGCCCGCGCCCGCGATCTCGCAGTCTTCGGTCTTGCGGTCGGGCAGGAAGGTCTGGCCGTCCCAGGCCAGCGTCCCCTTGGTATGAGAGAACAGGTGCAGCGAGGGCGTCCATCCGCCCGACATCAGCAGGCAGTCGCAGGCGATGTCGCGGCCCGTGCCGACCTGGGTGCCGCGCACCGGGGCGGCACGGACGGATTTCACCCGCAACCGGCCCCTGGTGGTGGTGACGGTGTGGCTGGGCAGAACCTCGATCCCGCGTTTGCGGGCGCCGTCCAGCAGGTCGGGGCGCGGGGACTCGCGCGTGTCGATGATCGCCGCGACCCGCGCGCCGTTGTCGGCCAGGTCGAAGGCTGCATGATACGCGCTGTCATGGCTGGTGATGACGGCGGGGTTGTCGCCGACCTTGACGCCGTATTTGTGCAGGAAGGTCTGCGCCGCGCCCGCCAGCATCACGCCGGGCCGGTCGTTGCCGTCGAAGACCAGCGGCTTTTCCAGCGCGCCCTGGGCCAGAACGACTTGGCCCGCGCGCACCCGCCACATGCGTTCGCGCGGCGCGCCCTTGGGCGGGCTGTCCAGGTGATCGGTCAGCCGCTGGCACAGGCCCAGCATGTTCTGGTGATAGTATCCGATGGCCGTGGTCCGGGTCATCAGCCGCACGCCCGCCGCGCGCAGGCGGCCCAGTTGCGCGTCCACCCAGTCCCAGGCGGGCTTGCCGTCGATCAGCACGGCGGGATCGGACAGCAGCGATCCGCCCATTTCCGCATTCTCATCGACCAGCGTCACATCCGCGCCCGACTGCGCCGCCGCCAGGGCCGCCGCGATTCCCGCAGGCCCTGCCCCGACGATCAGCACGTCCGTATGCAGATAGCGGCTGGCATAGCGGTCGGGATCGGGTTCGGTCGGGGATTTGCCCAGGCCCGCAGCGCCGCGGATCACGGGTTCATAGATCTTGTCCCAGAAGGACTTCGGCCACATGAAGGTCTTGTAATAGAACCCGGCCGAGAACAGCATATAGGCCCGGTCGTTGATCGCCCCCACGTCGAAGGACAGCGACGGCCACTTGTTCTGGCTTTCCGTGACCAGCCCGGCGCGCAGTTCCTGGACGGTCGCCCGCGTGTTCGGCTCGAACCGGCCCGCCCCGCGCGAGGTGCCGATCAGGGCGTTCGGTTCCTCGGAACCGGCCGAGACCGCGCCGCGCGGACGGTGATACTTGAAGGACCGGCCCATCAGATGCACGCCGTTGGCCAGCAGGGCGGATGCCACGGTGTCGCCGCGCAGCCCCTGATAGGTCTTGCCGTCGAAGGTGAAGGACACGGGCGCGGAATGATCGACGCGGCCCTTGCCCTGTAAGCGATAGCGGCTCATTCTGCGGCCTCGTTGGTCAGGGGACGACGGGGCTCGCCCGCCTTGTAGGTGGTCAGGAAGCGGTCGCTGACGGTATCGCGGATGGCGTTGAAGAACCGCCCGCAGCCGATGTGGCGCCAGCGTTCGTAATGCGGGCCGCGCGCATTGGTGCGGATGAACAGGAAGTCGCGCCATTCCTCGTCCGACAGCGCCGAAGGATCGGCGGGGCGGGCGATATGCGCCTCGCCCGCATAGGTGAATTCCAGCTCGGGCAGGCTGTCTTCGCAATAAGGGCAGTGGATCAGCAGCATGGTTCGGTCCTCAGTGCGCGCAGATTAATGAGCCACGGCGGCGGCGGCGGCTTCGTCGATCAGACGGCCGGTGGTGAAGCGTTCCAGCGTGAAGGGCGCGTTCAGCGGATGCGGCTCGTCTTTGGCGACCGTCCAGGCCAGCAGATGCGCCGCCCCCGGCGTGGCCTTGAAGCCGCCGGTGCCCCAACCGCAGTTCACATACAGGCCCTTGACCGGCGTCTTGCCCAGGATCGCGCTGCGGTCGGGGGTCACGTCCACGATGCCGCCCCATTTGCGCAGCATCCGCATCCGGGTGAAGATCGGGAAGACCTCGCAGATCGCCGCCACGGTATGTTCGATCAGCGGCAGGCCGCCGCGCTGCGAATAGCTGGTATACTGGTCGGTGCCGGACCCGATCACCAGCTCGCCCTTGTCGGACTGGCTGATATAGGCGTGGACGGTGTTCGACATGACCACGCAGGGGAAGATCGGCTTCACCGGCTCGCTGACCAGGGCCTGGAGCGGGAAGCTTTCCAGCGGCATCCGCAGCCCGGCGCTGTCCATCACGACGCTGGTATTGCCCGCCGCCGACACGGCGACCTTTTTCGCGCGGATGAAGCCCTTGGCGGTGTCGACGCCGATCACCGCGCCGTCCGGCCCGCGACGGATCGCGTTGACCGCGCAGTTCTGGATGATGTCCACGCCACGGGCGGCGGCGGCGCGGGCATAGCCCCAGGCCACCGCGTCATGCCGCGCCGTGCCCGCCCGCATCTGCAACGCCCCGCCCATCACCGGATAGCGCGCGTCGGGGCTGATGTTCAGCGGCGGGCAGAATTGCTTGCATTCCTCTTTCGTCAGCCAGCGGTTGTCCACGCCGTTCAGCCGGTTCGAGTTCACATGCCGCTGGAAGGACTGCACGTCATGGACGTTGTGCGCCAGCATCAAGACGCCGCGCTTGGAATACATGACGTTGTAGTTCAGATCTTGGGACAGGTTGTCCCACAGGTCCAGGGCGTGGTCGTACAGCTTGGCGCTTTCGTCATACAGATAGTTCGACCGGATGATGGTGGTGTTGCGGCCCGTGTTGCCGCCGCCCAGCCAGCCCTTGTCGATCACCGCGACATTGGTGATGCCGTGTTCCTTGGCCAGGTAATAGGCCGCGCCCAGTCCGTGGCCGCCCGCGCCGACGATCACCACGTCGTATTCGGCCTTGGGCTGGCTGTCGGGCCATTGCTCTCGCCAGCCCTTGTGGCCGTTGAGAGCCTGTTTAAGCAGCGAAAAGGCGGAGAAATGGGTCATGCGGGGCGAACCTTATGGGGCGATTCCGGTATGATCGCCAAAATGCCAGAAAGCCGCACAGGCCGACTGGATCCCTGCGCCAGTGGGGTGTTACATTTGCGTCATGCGCGACACGCCCGCCCCCCCTGATTCCCTGCGCCTGCGCGTCGGATTTCTTCTGGCGCGGCGCTTTACCCTGTCGGCCTTCGCGAATTTCGTGGACGTGCTGCGGCTGGCCGCCGACGAAGGCGATCGGTCCCGCCCGATCCGCTGCAACTGGCGGGTTCTGGGAACCTCTGGCCAGCCGGTGCAGTCAAGCTGCGGCGTGGCCATCGCCCCGGACGAAAAGCTGGGCGATCCGTCGCGTTTCGACTATGTGGTCGTGGTCGGCGGCCTGATCGACGAGATCGAGCGGCTGGAACCGGATTACCTGGCCTTCCTGCACCGCGCCGCCAAGGCGGGCGTGCCGCTGGTCGGCGTCTGCACCGGCGCCTTCATCCTGCACCGCGCCGGGCTGATGGACGGATACCGCTGCTGCGTCAGCTGGTTCCACCACGAGGATTTCCTGGAACAGTTCGACGGGCTGCGCCCCGTGTCCGACCGCATCTTCGTGGTGGACCGCGACCGGCTGACCTGTTCGGGCGGCGCCAGTTCCGCGCATCTGGCGGCCTTCCTGATCGACCGCCATATCGGCCGGGCGGCGGCGCAGAAAAGCCTGCACATCATGATCATCGACGAGGCGATGGCCGCCGACGACCCCCAGCCCGGCCTGCCGCTGGAACTGAAGACCGACGACCCGCTGGTGCGCCGCGCGCTGCTGATGCTGCAACAGAACATGGACACGCCGCCGCCGGTGGCCGATGTGGCCGCCCATTTGCAGGTCAGCCGCCGCAAGCTGGAACGCCATTTCGCCGCGTCCCTGTCGATGTCCCCGGCCGAGGCCTTCATGCGTGTGCGCCTGTCGCAGGTGCGGATGCTGCTGGCCCGGCCCGACCGCACGATCAGCCAGATCGCCGCCGAGACGGGCTTCTGCGACGCCTCGCACCTGATCCGGGTGTTCCGCGACGGTCTGGGGGTGACGCCGGAACAGTGGCGGAAAGCGCAGCGGGAAACGGTCCGCCTGCCCTGAGCCTGGGTCCGCCCGCGCCCGCTCAGCTTGCCAGGGCCAGCACCGTGTCCGTGCGGACGGGCAGGGCCACCACCGCAGCGGCCTTCTGCACGCCCCGTTCGCGATAGGGCGAGGTGCCGTAGCGGTCCCGATAGCATTTCGAGAAATGCGAGGAACTGGAGAAGCCGCAGGCGATGGCGATCTCGATCAGGGGCAGGTCGGTGTTCAGCAGCAACTGCCGCGCGCGGCCCAGGCGGGCTTCCAGGTAATACCGCTTGGGGCTGCGGTTCAGGTATCGCATGAACAGCCGTTCCAACTGGCGGGTGGACATGCCCGCGTCCTCGGCCAGTTGCGACGGGCTGACGGGGCTTTCCAGATTCGCCTCGATCCGGGCCACGACGGCGGCCAGGCGGGGATGGCGGATGCCGATCCGGGTGGTGATGGACAGCCGCTGGTGGTCGCGCCCGGTGCGGATCGCGGTGTGCAGCATCTGGTCGGCGATCTGGGACGCAAGGTCGGGTCCATGGGTCTGGCCGATCCGGTGCAGCATCATGTCGATCGACGACGTGCCGCCGCCTGCCGTCAACCGCGATCCGTCATCGACGAAGACCTGCCGGTGCAGCTGCACCTCGGGGAAGGTTTCGGAGAAGGAATCGTGGTTTTCCCAGTGGATCGTGGCCCGTCGCCCGTCCAGCAGCCCGGCGCGGGCCAGGATATGCGCCCCGGTGCAGACCGCGCCCAGCACCGCGCCGGTACGCGCCTGCCTGCGCAGCCAGGCCAGCACCGGGCGGCTGGCCTGGGCCGTGATGTCGTCGCCGCCGCAGACGATCACCACCTCGTCCCGCGTGACGGCGATGTCGTCGCCCAGGCCGCCGTCCAGCCGGATCTGGCTGCCGTTGGAACAGGCGGCGAAATCCCCCTGCGGCCCGATCAGGCGCCAGTCGTAAAGGCGCGTCCCCGCCATCTTGTTGGCCAGCCGCAGCGAATCCAGGGCCGCGGCAAAGGGCAGCATGGTGAACCTGTCCAGAAGCAGAAAGGTGAAACGCCGGGTGGTCGGGGATTGCGCCATATGTCCTCTCCGTCGCGAAGGCTGCGGCTGTTCGTGACGGAAGCGTGACAGAGACGCGGGCCGCCGCGATGGATCTTCGCGGCAGAATGATATGAACCTTGCGTCACCTTCGCCCCGCCGCGGCCGGTCGCGCCATTGCCCCGGCGTCCTGTCCCGCGCTAGGTTTCGCGCGGATGGATCAGCAGGGCGGGCAGGGGAATGCGGCGTGACGATCAGGAATACCCCGCCGCCTGCCATTGCGGCGCGGTCCGGTTCACCGTCCGGCTGGCCCAGGGCTTCGCGGGCATCCGCCGCTGTTCCTGTTCCTATTGCCGGATGCGCGGCGCGGTCGCCGTCTCGGCCGGGCTGAAGGACATCCGGTTCCAGCAGGGCCAGGACAACCTGACCCTGTATCGGTTCAACACCGGCACGGCGAAGCATTATTTCTGCAAGACCTGCGGCATCTATACCCACCATCAGCGGCGGTCGGACCCGCAGCAGTTCGGGGTGAACGTGGCCTGCCTTGACGGAATCAGCCCCTTCGACGTTCCCGAGGTCCCGGTCATGGACGGCGTTGCCCATCCCTCGGACAAGGGCGGACCGGCGCGGGTCGCCGGGATCCTGCGGTTCCAGCCGCCGGACCGGGGCTGAACGGTCAGGCGGGCAGCCCGTCCTTGACCCGTTCCCAGGCCAGCGTCAGGTGATGGCCCAGGATCGCCGACAGCCGGGGCGCGTCGCGGGCCTCCAGGGCAGCGATCATCTCCTCGTGTTCGGCCACGGCACTGGCCCATTTCTCGGGGCCTTCATGGCCGATGAAGCGGATCCGCTTCAGCCGGGTCTGCAACACGCCGTGCATGTCCGACAGCGCCGCGTTGTCGGCAAGCGCCACGATGCCGGAATGGATCGCCTGGTTCAGCTTGTAATATTGCATTCGGTCGCCCGAATGATAGCAGGCGATCATCCGGTCGTGCAGCTCGCGGATCCCGCCGATGTCGTTGTTCGTCGCCAGTTCGCAGGCGCGGGTCGCGGCGAACTGTTCCAGGCTGCGGATCAGGTCGATCATGTCCCGCACTTCCTTGGCGCCGAAGGTCTTGACGACCGCGCCCCGGCTGGGGACCAGATCGACCAGGCCTTCGCTGGCCAGATACTTGATCGCCTCGCGCAGCGGGGTGCGCGACACGCCCAGGGCTGCGCCGATCTGGCCTTCGTTGATCCGGGTGCCAGGGGCCAGGTGGCCCTCGATGATCATGTCGCGCAGCCGCGAGACGATGGCGTCGTGCAGCGGCTGGCGTTCGATCCGGGCCGAATGTTCCGGGCTCGGTTGGGCGTTGACCGGGGTCACGAAGTCCTCCCTGACTGATTCTTATCGGTATGCGGCGGAATGTCACGAGTCAATCATGCGCGCTAAATGCTGCATACAGTATTATTGAACTGTCCCGCCCCGGCGTGCTAGCGTCCGCGCCGGAGGAGTGATTCGGGCAGGGGCGCCAGCCATGGCGCCGCGCCGCATCGGCCTTCGACGACAGAAGGAGGCTTTCGTGACCCTGCCCTGGACCGCCGAGACCTGGCCCATCGCCGCCGCGATGATCCCCTTTCCGGGGCGCCTGCCCGATGGCCGCCTGGTGCAGGATGCCGATCCCGCGGTCTGGGCCGAAAGCCTGGGCGAAGTGGCCGATGCCGGGTTCGATTTCGTGGACCCGACCGATTCCTGGCTGCGCGTCGCCGATCTGGACCCCGCGCGCCGGGCCGATTTCGTGGCGATCTGCCGCGACCTGGGCCTGTCGGTCCCTGCCATCTCGACCTCTCGGCGCAGCGTGATCGACCCCCGGCATGGCGAGGAATACCTGGCCTACAGCCACCGGGTGATCGACACCGCCGCCGAACTGGGCGCGGGCCATGTCAGCTTCGGCTTCTTCGGCCCCTTCACGCCCGCCCAGCAGAAGGCGCTGTGGTTCTGGACCGAACAGGGGGTGAAGAACCCCGACGACGCCGCGACCTACCGGCTGGCCGTGGACCGGATCCGCGACCTGGCCCGCCATGCCGCCGATCTGGGCATCCAGGTCGCCCTGGAAATGTACGAGGATACCTATGTCGGCACCGCCCGCGACGCGGTGCGTTTCGTCACCGACGTGGACCATCCGTCGGTCAAGCTGAACATCGACATCGGCAACCTGATCCGCCTGCACCGCCCGGTCGAGCACTGGTCCGAGATGATCGACCTCTGCGTTCCCTTCGCGGGCTATTGGCACGTCAAGAATTACTACCGGATCGAGGATCCCTCGGGCCTGGTCATGTCGCATCCCGCGCCGCTGATGGGCGGGACGATCAATTGGCGCGCGGCGATCCGCAAGGCGCTTGACGCCGGATTCGCCAGCCCGTTCCTTGTCGAGCATTACGGCGGCGACGGCCTGGGCGTCTGCGCCGAGAACCGCGACTATATCAAGCGCATCCTGTCGGGGAGGACAGTCCTGAAATGACCAAGGTGTTCGACAAGCCGGAAGATTTCGCCGCCGCGGCCCTGGCGGGCTTTTGCGCCGCCAATGCCGATCGCGTGCGGGCCGTGGCCCATGGCGCGGTGCGCGCCGCGCCGGGGCCGCGCGGCAAGGTGGCGCTGCTGGTGGGCGGCGGATCGGGCCATTACCCGGCCTTCCTGGGCTATGTCGGCACCGGCCTTGCCGATGCGGCGGTGGCGGGGGATGTCTTCGCCTCGCCCTCGACCGCCTGGATCCACGGGGTCGCCAAGGCGGCGAACCGGGGCGGCGGGGTGATCCTGGGTTTCGGGAATTATGCGGGCGACGTGCTGAACTTCGGCTCGGCTGCGGAACGGCTGCGGGCGGAAGGGATCGACGCGCGCATCCTGGCCGTGACCGACGACGTGGCAAGCGCCGGGGCGGACGAACGCGCCAAGCGGCGCGGCGTGGCAGGCGACCTGCCGGTCTTCAAGATCACCGGCGCGGCGGCGGAAGCCGGGCTGGACATGGACGCGGTGATGGCCGTCGCGGGCCGCGCGAACGATGCCACGGTCTCTTTCGGCGTGGCCTTCGACGGCTGCACGCTGCCGGGGCAGGGCACGCCGCTGTTCACGGTCGATGCGGGTCAGGTCGGCATGGGCCTGGGCATTCACGGCGAACCGGGCATCAGCACCCGGCCGATGATGCCCGCCGCCGATCTGGCGCGCACCCTGCTGGATCCGCTGCTGGCCGAACGCCCCGCCGGTCAAGACGGCCGCGTCGCGGTGATCCTGAACGGCCTGGGCCGCACGAAATACGAAGAACTGTTCGTCCTGTGGCATCACCTGACCGGGCTGCTGTCGGATGCCGGCCTGACCCCGGTGGACCCCGAGGTCGGCGAATTCGTCACCAGCCTGGACATGGCTGGCTGTTCGCTGACCCTGACCTGGCTGGACGACGAGCTTGAGGGTTATTGGCGCGCGCCCGCCGACGCGCCCGCCTTCCGCAAGGGCACCGTCGCGCGCCCCGCCGCTGCCGCCGAGGACATCGGGGCCGATGCGGAAAGCGCGGCGCAGATCGTCGCGGCTGGCCCGGACGCGCAGGCGGCGGGCCGCTGTGTGGCGGCGCTGATCGGCCATGTCGCCAGGGCCCTGGCGGACGCCGAGGAAGAACTGGGCCGCATCGACGCGCAGGCGGGCGACGGCGACCATGGGCAGGGCATGGCGCGCGGTTCCGCCGCCGCCGCCGATGCCGCTGAAAAGGCGGTGCAGGCCGGTGCGGGGGCTGGGACCGTGCTATCCCTGGCGGGCGATGCCTGGGCAGACCGCGCGGGCGGCACCTCGGGCGCGCTGTGGGGCGTGGCGCTGCGGGCCTGGGGGCAGGCGCTTGGCGATGACGGCAAGCCGTCCGTCCAGGCCGTCGCGCAGGGGGCGCAGGCCGCGCATGACGCCATCGTCCGGTTGGGCGGGGCGCAGGTCGGCGACAAGACCCTGGTGGATTCGCTGGTGCCTTTCGTCCAGGTGCTGAACGAACGTGTCGCGGCGGGCGAGGCCCTGGGCATCGCCTGGGCCGCCGCCGCCGCCCGGTCGACCGAGGCCGCCGATGCCACCGCGCAACTGACCCCCAGGCTGGGCCGCGCGCGGCCGCTGGCCGAACGCAGCCTGGGCCACCCGGATGCGGGCGCGGTTTCGCTGGCGCTCTGCGCGCGGGTCGTGGGCGCGAACCTGCCCGGCTGAGGCAATTCCGGGACAGGCGCCGATCCGCGCCTGTCCCTTTCGACAGGCGGCATCGGGCAAAATCGAGTGGACCCGATGCAAAATTCTGCATACAGAATGTTACATAGAGGACGGGAATCATGCGCATAGCTTTGGCAATCGGCGACGCGGGTGGCGTCGGGCCGGAACTGGCGGCCAGGCTGCTGGCCGATCCGGCGATGCAGGACAACGACATCGTGGTGGTGGGTGACGCCAGCGTGCTGAAGATGGGCGCGACTCATGCCGGGGTGACGCTGGACCTGCCGGTGGTCGCGCCGGACCGGGTCGCCGAGGGTCTGCCCTCGGGCCATGTTCTGGTCGATCTGGGCAATATCCCGGCGGACAGGGTGACGCTGGGCCAGTCCAGCCCGGAAACCGGCGCGGCGTCGTTGCAGAACTTCGCCGCCGTGCTGCGGCTGGCCCGCGCGGGCATCGCCGATGCGGTGATGTTCACGCCCTTCAACAAGCATTCCATGCGCCTGGCCCGTCCGTCCTATATCGACGAGATCGGCTTCATCGACCGCGTTCTGGACACCGACCGTTCGGGCCGCGAATTCAACGTGCTGGAAGAGGTCTGGAACGCCCGCGTCACGTCCCACATCCCGCTGAGCGAAGTCGCCGGCCGGATGAGCGTGGAGCGGATCCTTGGCAGCCTGCGCCTGACCCATGAGGTGATGACCGGGGCGGGCAAGCCGAACCCGCGCATTGGCGTGGCGGCGCTGAACCCCCATGCGGGCGACGGCCGGAATTTCGGGACCGAGGATGACGACATCATCGCCCCCGCCGTCGCCGCTGGCGTGGCCGAGGGCATCGACGCCAAGGGACCGATCCCGTCCGACACCGTGTTCGTGCGCGCTGTGCGCGGCGAATTCGACGCTGTGCTGACCATGTATCACGACCAGGGCCAGATCGCGATGAAGCTGATGGGCTTCGACCGCGGCGTCACGCTGATCGCCGGTTACGGCTTCCCGATCGTCACCCCGGCCCATGGCACCGCCTTCGACATCGCGGGCCAGGGCAAGGCCGACCTGGGCGCCACGATGCAGGCGGCGCTGCTGGGCGCGCGCCTTGCGAAACTGAACCCCGCCCGCGACCCGCAGCCGCTGCCCGCCGACTGGGCCACGGCCGGGGTCGAGGGCGCGGCCGCGCTTGTCGCCGAATAGACCCGTTTTCCCGGTCCCCGGTCGGGGGCCGGTTCATCCCCGGAGGAGGAAACCCATGACCACGATCAAGACCGGCCTTCTGGCCGCGACCGCGCTGCTGCTGGCTGTCCCGGCCCAGGCCGAATGGGCGCCCAGCCGTCCCATCGAATTCGTCGTCGCGTCCGGCGCGGGCGGCGGCACCGACAACTTTGCCCGCACCATCCAGGCGATCCTGACCCGCGACGGGATCATCGACAATCCCGTCGTCGTGCTGAACAAGGGCGGCGGATCGGGGGCCGAGGCCTTCCTCTATGCCCGCCAGAACGACGGCGACCCGCACAAGCTGATCTTCGGCACGAACAACGTCTATCTGCTGCCGCATGTCGCCAAGCTGGCCTATACGGTCGAGGATTTGCAGCCCGTGGCGGCGCTTGCGCTTGACGAATTCCTGGTCTGGGTCAAGGCCGACAGCCCCTATCAGACGGTGATGGATCTGGTGAACGCCGCCAAGGACGCGCCGGGCACCATTCCCTTCGGCGGCAGCCAGTCCAAGGATACCGACGAAACCCTGGTCGCGCTGATCGAACAGACCACCGGCGCGGATTTCAAGTATATCCCCTTCAACGGCGGCGGCGAGGTCGGCGTGCAGCTGGCCGGCGGCCATGTGGCGGCCAACGTGAACAACCCCAACGAGAACGCGGGCCAGTGGCAGGCCGGGGCGGTCCGGCCGCTGTGCGTCTTCGCGCCGCAGCGGATGGCGGAAAGCGCCCCGATCAGCGGCGACATGGGCTGGCACGACATCCCCACCTGCAAGGAACAGGGGCTGGAGATCGACAGCTATCAGATGCCGCGCACCGTCTGGCTGCCCGCCGGGACCGAGCCCGACGTGCTGGCCTATTACGAGGCCGCGCTGCAAAAGGTCGCCGAAAGCGATGCCTGGAAGGAATACCTGGCCAAGACCTCGCAATCGGCAAGCTTCCTGACCGGCGACGAGCTGGCCAAGTTCATCGAGACCAGCGAAGGCAATGCCGTCAAGGTCTTCGAGGCCGAGGGCTGGACCGCGAAATAAGCACGACCGGCCCGCGCCGGATCCCGGCGCGGGCCATGACCACCAGAACAGGGGGGAGAGGATGACCGTCAAAGTCTTTCATGCCGAACTGGGCACCGCCGTCGCAACCGGGCTTCTGGGCGTGGCGGGCGTCGTCGGGGCGAACGAACTGGGCCATGGCTGGACCGAAAGCGGTCCCGAGGCGGGGTATTTCCCGTTCTATGTCGGCCTGATCCTGATCGGCGCAAGCCTGTGGAACCTGGTCGCCGCCTTCATCCATCATCGCCGGGCGCAGGCCCATCTTGCCGCTGGCGGAGAGGCCGACGAGCCGTTTCTGGACGGCGAACGCGCCCGCCGCCTGGGCATCTTCATCGCCGCCCTGCTGGCCTTCGTGGTCGTCACCCTGACCATGGGCATCTATGTCGGCTCGATCCTCTACATCACCTGGAGCGCGTGGCGTCAGGGCGGATACCGCCTGCCGCTGGCGCTTGGCACGGGCGCGGGCTTCGCGCTCGCGCTGTACGTGATCTTCGAGGTCATCTTCAAGATTCCGCTGCTGAAGGGCCCGATCGAGCCGCTTCTGGGCATCTACTAAAGGGGCGGGCGCATGGGAAACTTTGATCTTCTGATGCATGGCTTCGGCGTCGCCATCACGCCGATGCACCTGATGCTGATGGTCGGCGGCGTGCTGATGGGGCTGATCGTCGGCGTGCTGCCGGGCCTGGGCGCGCCGAACGGCGTGTCGCTGCTGATCCCGCTGACCTTCGCGCTTGACCCGACCTCGGCCATCATCCTGCTGTCGTCGATGTACTGGGGGGCGCTGTTCGGCGGATCGACCACCTCGATCCTGTTCAACATTCCGGGCGAGCCGTCGTCGGTCGCCACCACCTTCGACGGCTATCCCATGGCGCGGGCGGGGCAATCGACCCGCGCGCTGACCCTGGCCTTCATGTCGGCGGGCTTCGGCGCGCTGCTGGGCGTGATCGTCATCACCCTGCTGGCGGGCTGGGCGTCGAACTTCGCGCTGCGCTTCGGCGCGCCGGAATATTTCGCGGTCTATTTCCTGGCCTTCGCCGCCTTCGTCGGCATGGGCAGCGCCGCGCCCATGAAGACGCTGGTGTCGCTGGCGGCGGGCCTGCTGCTGGCATCCGTCGGCATGGACAGCGTGACCGGATCCATCCGCCTGACCTTCGGCTTCGAGGATCTGCTGGGCGGCATCAGCTTCCTGGTCGTCGTGATCGGGTTGTTCGGCATCGGCGAACTGCTGTCCACCGTGCAGGAGGGACTGCGCTTCCGCGGCGTGGCGTCCAAGATCGATCTGCGCGACGTGTTCAAGACCATTGCGGAACTGCCGCGATACTGGGCGACCTATATCCGGTCGGGCCTGATCGGCATCTGGATGGGCATCACGCCGGGCGGGCCGACCGCCGCGTCCTTCATGTCCTATGGCATCGCCCGGTCATCCAGCCGCAAGGGCGCGCCCTTCGGCACCGGCCGCCCGGAAGGCATCGTCGCGCCGGAAACGGCCGACCACAGCGCGGGTTCCTGCGCGATGCTGCCGATGCTGGCGCTTGGGGTGCCGTCGTCCGCCACCGCCGCCGTGATGATGGGCGGGCTGATGATCTGGGGCCTGACGCCGGGACCGATGCTGTTCGCGACGCAACCGGATTTCGTCTGGGGCCTGATCGCCAGCATGTATGTGTCGAACCTGATCGGCGTCGTGCTGGTGCTGGCGACCGTGCCGATGTTCGCGGCGCTGCTGCGCATCCCCTTCACCATCATCGGCCCGATGATCGTCGCGATCTGCTTCGTCGGCGCCTATACGGTGTCGAACGCGACCTTCGATCTGTGGCTGGTGCTGATCTTCGGCCTGGTCGGATACCTGTTCAGCCGCCTGGATTACCCGCTGGCGCCGCTGGTCCTGGCGATGGTGCTGGGCCACAAGGCGGAAAACGCCTTCCATCAGTCGATGCTGCTGTCGGACGGGTCGCTGGGGATCTTCTTCTCGAATCCGCTGGTCAGCGGGATCATGGCGGTCGGCATCGCGCTTCTGGTGCTGCCCAAGCTGATGGCTTTCGGATCGCGCTTCCGGCGCCGGGTGCCTGTCGAATAAGGGAATACCATGAACCATCATCGCTATTTCGCCGGGCTGGATGCCCGGACGGTCGAATGCGTCATCGTCGGCACCGGCGGCTTCGGGCGCAGCTTCCTGGCGCAGGCGCGTCATGTGAAGGGGCTGGCCTGCCGCGTGGCGGTGGACCGCGATGCGGCCACGGCGGCGGGGGTCCTGGCCTCGGTCGGGGTGACGGACATCGCCGAATGCGCTGACCCGGCGGCTGCCCGCGCCGCCTGGGACGCGGGACGGGCGATCGCCGCCGCCGATCTGGCGGTGGTGGCGGACCTGCCCGTGGACGTGGTGCTGGAAGCCACCGGCAACCCCGAGGCCGGCGCCCGTCACGCGCGGCTTGCCATCCGGGCGGGCAAGCATGTCGTGATGGTCACCAAGGAAACCGACAGCGTGGCCGGGCCGATCCTGGCGCGGATGGCGGCGGAACGGGGTGTCGTCTGTTCGCCCATCGACGGCGACCAGCCCAGCCTGCTGATCGGGCTTGCCACCTGGGCGCAGGTGATCGGGCTGCGGATCGTCGCGGCGGGCAAGTCCAGCGAATACGATTTCGTCTTCAACCCCGCCACGGACGAGATCACCAGCAACGGCGTCACCGTGGACGCGCCGGGCTTTGGCGATTGGGTCGATGCGGGCGACCGCCCCTGGTCACAGGTCGTGGCCGCCCGCGCCCGCCTGGTGCCGCTGCCGCAGCGCGCCGTGCCCGACCTGTGCGAGATGGTCGTGGTCGCGAACGCCCTGAACATGGCGCCCGACCGTCCCGATTACCACGCCCCCATCGCCCGGATCACCGAACTGGCCGACCTGATGGCGCCCGCCGCCGATGGCGGTCTGCTGACCGGGCAGGGGCAGCTTGACGTGTTCAACTGCCTGCGCCTGCCGGGGGAACCCAGCTTCGCGGGCGGGGTCTTCGTCACCGTCGCCTGCGAGGATGACGAGACCTGGGCGATGCTGCGCGACAAGGGCCATGTCGTCGCCCGTAACGGCCGCACCGCGATGATCGGCCTGCCGCGCCACCTGCTGGGCATGGAAGCCGCGACCACCGTCTTCGAGGCCGCGCTGCTGGGCGTGTCCTCGGGGGCCGAGAAACCGCGCCCGGTGATGGATCTGACCGCCCATGCCGATGCCGACCTGTCCGCCGGATCGTTGCTGGTGGCCGAGGGGCATCACCACACCATCGCCCATGTCTCGGGCCGGATGACGCCTGCGCGGGTGCTGGCCGATGATGCGCCGATTCCCTATTACCTGCTGTCGGGGCGTCGGTTGAAACGGGATGTGAAGGCGGGGCAGATGATCCTCTGCGGCGATGTCGATCTGGATACGGACTCTGAACTGTACCGCCTGCGCGCCGCGCAGGACGCCGTGACGGACTGGTCCTGACATGCTGCTGGGCTGCATCGGCGACGACTTCACCGGATCGTCGGATCTGGGCAATACGCTGACCCGCGCGGGGATGCGGGTGGTGCAGTATTCCGGCACGCCGGCCACCCCCGCCGCCCCCGATGTCGAGGCCGGGATCGTCGCGCTGAAATCGCGCACCATGCCGGTGGCCGAGGCCGTGCGCCTGTCGCTGGAGGCCTTGGACTGGCTGCGCGCGCAGGGCTGTCGGCAGTTCCTGTTCAAGTATTGCTCGACCTTCGATTCCACGCCGCAGGGCAATATCGGCCCGGTGGCCGAGGCTTTGGCGGATGCGCTGAAGGCCGACCGGGTGATCTTCTGCCCGGCCTTCTCGGCGACGGGACGGACGATCTTCCAGGGCCACCTGTTCGTGGGCGACCGGCTGCTGTCGGAAAGCGGGATGGAGAACCACCCGCTGACCCCGATGACGGACCCCGACCTGCGCCGCTGGCTGGCTTTGCAGGCGCGGGAAGGGGTGGGGCATGTTCCCGCCGCGACCGTCTGGCAGGGGCCCGAGGCCGTGCGCGCCGCATTGCGGGCGCAGGACCATCGTTTCGTGGTGGCGGACGCGATCCGGGACCAGGATCTGGTGGTGCTGGGGCAAGCCGTGGCCGATCAGGTGCTGCTGACCGGCGGATCGGGCATCGCGCTTGGCCTGCCCGGCAATTTCCGCGCCCAGGGGCTGCTGTCGGCGGAGGGCCCGCAATGGCGCGGGCAGGCGGGGCCTGTCGCGGCGCTGTCGGGATCCTGCTCTCGCGCCACGCGGGGGCAGGTGGCGCGGCATGTCGCGGACGGCCAACCGGCGATGGAGATCGACCCCGAGGCGGTGATGGCGGGCCGGACCACCGCGCGCGATGCCGCCGGTTGGGCGCTGTCGCAGAAGGGCCTGCCGCTGGTCTATTCCTCGGCCGATCCCGATGCCGTGCGCGCCGTGCAGTCCCGCCACGGGGCCGAGGCGGTTGCCCACAGGCTGGACGCCTTCTTCGCCGAATGCGCGCGCCTGCTGGTCGCGGGCGGCGTCACGCGCCTGATCACCGCGGGGGGCGAGACCTCGGGCGCGGTGGTCGAGGGGCTGGGGGTCAAGACGCTGGAGATCGGCCCCGAGATCGATCCCGGCGTTCCCGCGATCCGGGCGGGCGAAACCCTGGTCCTGGCCCTGAAATCCGGCAATTTCGGCGCCGAGGATTTCTTCGCCAAGGCCGCAGAAAGGCTGGCGGGATGAGCGAGGCCGCCCTGCGCGAACGGATCTGCCTGCTGGCGAAGTCGCTGTTCGACCGGGGCCTGACGCATGGGTCCACCGGCAATATCAGCGCGCGCACCGAAGACGGCGGGCTGCTGGTCAGCCCCACGGGGACCAGCTTCGGCCGTCTGGATCCGGCGCGGCTGTCGCGCTTCGACGCGGCGGGCAGGCATGTCGGCGGCGACAGGCCGACCAAGGAAATGCCGCTGCACAGCGCGTTCTATGAAACCCGCAACCGCACGGCGGCGGTGGTGCATCTGCATTCCTGCCACTCGGTCGCCTGGTCCACCTTGCCGGACGCCGACCCCGACGATTTCCTGCCGCCGATCACCCCCTATGCCTTCATGCAGCTGGGCCGGGTGAAGCTGCTGCCCTATTTCCGCCCCGGCGATCCCGCCATCGGCGATGCGGTGCGCGGCCTTGCGGGCAAGCGGTCGGCGGTGATGCTGGCCAATCACGGCCCGGTTGTCGCGGGCCTGGATCTGGACGCCGCCTGCAACGCCGTCGAGGAACTGGAGGCCACCGCCCGGCTGGCGATGCTGCTGCGCGGCACCACGCCCGCGATGCTGACGCCCGGACAGGTGGCGGACCTGGTGCGCCTGCACGACATCGCCTGGGGCGATTAGCGCAGCACGCGCCGCAGCCCGTCCTGCACCTTGAGAAGCGGATCGAGATACAGGCCCGCCAGATCCGCCGCCGCGGCCTGGACCGCCGCCACCCCGGTATTGATCGCCGCCACCACCCGGCCCTGCGCGGAAAACAGCGGCACGGCGATGGAGCGCAGGCCCAGCTCGACCTCCTGGTCGATCACCGCATAGCCGTCGCGGCGGGCGGCGTCCACGCGGGCCATGATCTCGGCCGGGTCGGTCAGGCTGTGCGGGGTGCGGGGCGTCAGGTCCGACGCCTCGACCACGCCGCGCGCCCGGTCGGCGGGCAGGGCGGCCAGCAGCACCCGGCCCATCGACGTGCAATGCGCGGGCAGCCGCGATCCCGGCATCAACCCGATGGACATCACCCGCCGCTGCGCCGCGCGGGCCAGATAGACGATCTCGGTCCCGTCCAGGATCGAGACGGATGTGGACTGGCCGATCCGTTCGGACAACTGGTCCAGCCAGGGCTGGACCATCTGCGCCAGCGGCATCGCGGCAAGTGCGCCCATGCCCAGCCGCAGGACGCGGGCGGTCAGGGTGAAGAACTTGCCGTCGTAATCGGCATAGCCCAGGTCGTGCAGCGTCAGCAGGCAGCGCCGGGCGGTGGCGCGGTCCAGGCCCGTTGCCGCCGAGATGTCCGAGATCGACATGCGCGGGTGGTCGGCGGTGAACGCCTCGATCACGCGCAGGCCCTTGGCAAGCGATCCGATGGTGTTCTTGTTCGCCATGCGCACAGGATCGCGCAGAATGCGGACAAAGGTCAAGATGCGCACGAAGCGGCTGGTCCGACGACGCGGCCGGTCCTATGCCGGGCCTGAAAGCAGGAGGATTCGATGGACAAACGCATTGAAAACCTGGCGCAGGCGGTGGCCGACATTCCCGACGGCGCCACGGTGATGATCGGCGGCTTCGGCGGGTCGGGCGCGCCGATCGAACTGATCCACGCGCTGATCGACCGCTATCTGGCGACCGGCAGCCCCAGGACCCTGACGGTCATCAACAACAACGCCGGCAACGGCCATGTCGGCATCGCGGCGATGATCGAACAGGGCATGGTCGCGAAGATGGTCTGTTCCTTCCCCCGATCCGCCGATCCACGCGTCTTCACCGAGAAATACCTGGCCGGAGAGATCGAACTGGAACTGGTTCCGCAGGGCACGCTGGCCGAACGTATCCGCGCGGGCGGGGCGGGGATTCCGGCCTTCTATACGCCGACCGGCTTCGGCACCGACCTTGCAAAGGGCAAGCCGGTCGCGGAATTCGACGGGCGCAGCTATGTGCAGGAACGCTGGCTGAAGGCCGACTTCGCGCTGATCAAGGCGGAAACCGGCGACAGCCTCGGCAACCTGACCTATCGCATGGCCGCGCGGAACTTCGCGCCGATCATGGCGATGGCGGCGGCGCGCACCATCGTCCAGGTCAGCCATGCGGTCGCGCCGGGCGGCATCGACCCGGAAGCGGTCGTCACGCCCGGCATCTTCGTCGATGCCATCGTTGAAGTCCCCAACCCCGCGCAGGAAGAAGACCTGAACCGCGCGAACGCCCATTACCCGGAGGTGGCGGCATGACCGGCAAGCTGACCAACGCCCAGATCGCCTGGCGCGCGGCGCAGGACATCCATGACGGCGCCTATGTAAATCTGGGCATCGGCTTCCCCGAGATGGTCGCCCGCTTCCAGCCAAAGGGACGGCAGGCGATCTTTCACACGGAAAACGGCATCCTCGGCTTCGGCGAGGCCCCCGCGCCGGGCCAGGAGGACTGGGATCTGATCAATGCGGGCAAGAAGGCGGTGACGCTGAAGCCCGGCACCGCCTTTTTCCACCATGCCGACAGCTTCGCGATGGTGCGCGGCGGGCATCTGGATGTGGCGATCCTGGGCGCCTATCAGGTTGCGCAGACCGGCGATCTGGCGAACTGGTCCACCGGGCCGAAGGGCGTGCCCGCCGTGGGCGGCGCGATGGATCTGGTCCATGGCGCGAAACGCGTGGCCGTCATCACCGATCACGTCACCAAGGACGGCAAGCCGAAGCTGCTGGATCGCTGCACCCTGCCGCTGACCGGGGTCGCCTGCGTGACGCGGGTCTATACCTCGCTTGCGGTGGTGGACATCGTGGACGGTCGTTTCGTGCTGCGCGAAAAGCTGCCCTCGCTGTCCTTCGAGGAGTTGCAATCCCTGACCGGCGCGCCGCTGCATCTGGATGGCGGCGTGGCCGACCTGACCTGCCCCGAGGTGTGACATGACCGACGCTTATATCTGCGACTATATCCGCACGCCCATCGGCCGCTTCGCGGGCGCGCTGTCATCGGTCCGCGCCGACGACCTGGGCGCGATCCCGCTGCGGGCGCTGATGGCGCGCAACGCGGGCGTGGACTGGGCCGCCGTCGATGACGTGATCCTGGGCTGCGCCAACCAGGCGGGCGAGGACAACCGCAACGTCGCGCGCATGTCGCTGTTGCTGGCGGGCCTGCCGGTCGAGGTTCCGGGCACCACCATCAACCGGCTGTGCGGGTCGGGCATGGACGCGGTGATCGCCGCCGCCCGCGCCATCAAGGCGGGCGAGGCGGACCTGATGATCGCGGGTGGGGTCGAATCCATGTCCCGCGCGCCCTTCGTCATGCCCAAGGCCGAAAGCGCCTTCAGCCGCAGCAATGCCGTTTACGACACCACCATCGGCTGGCGCTTCGTCAATCCGGCCATGGAAGCGCGATACGGCGTCGATTCGATGCCCGAGACCGCCGAAAATGTCGCGGAAGATTTTTCCATCAGCCGGGCCGACCAAGACGCCTTCGCGCTGCGGTCCCAGCAGAAGGCGGCGGCAGCGCAGGCGAACGGCCGTCTGGCGCAGGAAATCGCGCCGGTCGAGATCCCGCAGCGCAAGGGCGATCCCAAGGTCGTAGACCGCGACGAACACCCGCGCGAAACGACGTTGGAGGCCCTGGCCGCGCTGAAGGCGCCATTTCGCAAGGGCGGGTCGGTGACGGCGGGCAATGCCTCGGGCGTGAACGACGGGGCGGCGGCGCTGATCATCGCATCCGAGGCGGCGGCGAGGCGGCACGGGCTGACGCCCATCGCCCGCGTGCTGGGCGGGGCCACGGCGGGGGTGGCCCCGCGCATCATGGGCTTCGGCCCGGCGCCTGCCTCGAAAAAGCTGATGGCGCGGCTGGGGCTGAGCCAGGCCGATTTCGACGTGATCGAGTTGAACGAGGCCTTCGCCAGCCAGGGACTTGCCACGTTGCGCGATCTGGGCATCGCCGACGACGATCCGCGCGTGAACCCCAATGGCGGGGCCATCGCGCTTGGGCACCCCTTGGGCATGTCGGGCGCGCGCATCACCGGCACCGCCGCCCTGGAACTGGCGCGCACCGGCGGCAGACGGTCGCTGTCGACCATGTGCATCGGCGTTGGCCAAGGCATCGCGGTCGCGTTGGAGCGCGTCTAGGGCACGATCCGGCGGGCGGCGCGAACCGCCCGCCGGATCGGATCAGACCGCCGCCGCAGTCATCTCATAGGCGAAAGCCTTGGGATCCGGCTCGTCCAGACGGCCCTGGCCGGTCAGGCCCTGCGGATACATCAGGAAGGGCAGGGCACCCTCGGCTCCGGGCGGGGACAGGTCGCTGGCGGTGTTGAAGGCCATCCGGTTGCCTTCCCAATTGCCGTGCAGGGCGGCATTGACCGGCGCCACCTTCTGCCGGTCGGTGATCGCGCCCTGGGTAATCCGGGCCGGGCGTTCGGCCACCACCCCGTCCAGCGGCTTCAGGCCCGAGCCTTGCAGCGCGGCTTGCAGGACCGCCGGATCCTCGTGGACTTCTGCGGTCTGGGACCAGTCGGCCGCGCGTTTCGACCCGGTTGACCAGCTCCAGGGTGGGTTGCGCGGTGCCTGCGTCGAATCGGGCGTGCAGCATCCGGGGGACGGTCGCGCCGTCATGCGGCATTTCCTGCCGATCCGAAAGGGCCGGGTCGCTTTGTGATGGAAAGCGACCCGGCGAATGCTATCCTTCGGGGAACGCCCCCCGACGACCGACGCGCCCTGAAAATTGAATTGCATTTTATTGCTATGTTGTGCATCATTTCCCGGATCGCAAAAGCGACATCAGGGAGGATACAATGACATTCTTTCGTTCCCGGCTGGCGGCCGGATGGCTGGTCGCGGCCGGTGCCGCCTTGTCGTCCCCCGCGTCCATGGCGCAGGATCTGGAACTGACCATCACCGCCCCAGCGGGCGCGGGCGGCGGTTGGGACGCCGCCGCCCGGTCCCTGCAACAGGTGATGATGGAAACCGGCAACGCGCGCAGCGTGCAGGTGATCAACGTCCCCGGCGCGGGCGGCACGGTGGGCCTGGCGCAATTCGTCCAGGGGGCGGAAGGCAGCCCCAACCAGCTTCTGGTCGGCGGCATCACCCTGGTCGGCGCCATCCTGACCAACAAGGCGCCCTATGACCTGACCGCCGTCACCCCCCTTGCCCGGCTGACCGGCGATCCGCTGGTGATCGTGGTGCCGAAGGCATCGCCCTATCAGACGATGGCGGACCTGATGGAGGGCATCAAGGGCGATGTCGAACACACCATCTGGGCGGGCGGATCGGCGGGCGGCGCCGACCACATGCTGTCGGCCCTGGTCACGCAGGCGGCGGGGCAGGATCCGGCCAAGGTGAACTATGTCGCCTATTCCGGCGGCGGCGAGGCCCTGGCCGCGATGCTGGGCGGGCAGGTCACGGCGGGCGTTTCCGGCTATGGCGAATGGCAGGGACAGATCGAATCGGGCGACCTGCGCGCCCTCGCGATCTCCTATCCCGAACCGATCGAGGGCATCGCCGCCCAGCCGCTGAAGGCCCAGGGCATCGACATCGAACTGGTGAACTGGCGCGGCATCTTCGCCGGGCCGGGCATCAGCGACGCCGATAAGGCCGCCCTGGAAGCCGCCATCGCCAAGACGGTGGAATCGCCCGAATGGCAGGATTTGCTGAAGGCGCGCGGGTGGTCGAACTATTACGCGCCCTCGGACGAGTTCGCCGCCTTCCTGGCAGCCGAAACCGAGCGGGTCAGGGCCATCCTGACCTCGATCGGCCTGGTTGAGTGACCCGAGGCGGGGGCCTTGCCGGTCCCCGCGTCCTTGACCCATCGGGGGAACGTCCGTGACCACATCGACCGCACGGGGTCTGCACAGACCCACGCTTGCCATCGGCATCGCCTTGTTTGCCATGGCCTTCATCACCTGGCGCGACGCCAGCGCCATGCAGATCCGCGCCACCTACGGGATGGGCGCGGATGCGGCATCCTATTTCGTGGCGCTGTTCCTGGCGGTCATGGGGGCGGGGCACCTGATCGCCGCCTTCCGCTGGCAGGACGATCCCGGCCCGACCGACTGGACAGCGGTGGGCTGGGTGGCCCTGGGGCTGGGCAGCCTGATCGCCGCGATCTGGCTGGGGGCGGGCTTCATCGCCGGATCGACGCTGCTGTTCGTCTTCACCGCGCGGGCCTTCGGGCGCCGGGCCTGGGCGGCCGACCTGGCCCTGGGGCTGATCCTGGCGAGCGGGATTTTCCTGCTGTTCAACAAGCTGCTGACCCTGTCCCTGCCGATGGGCCCGGTCGAGCGGCTGTTCTGACCGGGGGCGGCTATGGAATCGTTGAACTTCCTGTTGCAGGGCTTCGGCACCGCGTTGGACCCCATGAACTTGGCCTTCGCGGCCATCGGCGTGCTGCTTGGCACCGCGGTGGGCGTGCTGCCGGGCATCGGGCCCGCGCTGACGGTGGCGCTGCTGTTGCCGATCACCTTCAAGCTGGATCCCGGCGGATCGCTGATCATGTTCGCGGGCATCTATTACGGCGGCATGTATGGCGGATCGACCACCGCGATCCTGCTGAACACGCCGGGCGAAAGCGCGTCGGTCGTCACCGCGCTTGAGGGGAACCAGATGGCCCGGCGCGGGCGGGGCGGCCCGGCGCTGGCCACCGCCGCCCTCGGGTCGTTCGTGGCCACCCTGATCGCCACGATGGGGCTGGCCTTCTTCGCGCCGATGCTGGTCAAGGTCGCGATCCAGTTCGGGCCGTGGGATTACTTCGGCCTGATGCTGATCGCCTTCGTCACGGTGTCGGCGACCTTCGGATCCTCGCCGCTGCGCGGATTGACCAGCCTTGCGCTCGGCCTGTGGCTGGGGCTGATCGGCATCGACCAGCTGACCGGCCAGGCCCGGCTGGCCTTCGGCGTCCCCAACCTGCTGGACGGGGTCGAGGTGACGACCCTGGCCGTCGGCCTGTTCGCCCTGGGCGAGGCGCTGCATGTCGCGTCGCGCCACCTGTTCAACGACGAAAAGCCCATGGCGATCAGGGGCTCCATCTGGATGTCGCGCGAGGATTGGAAACGGTCCTGGAAGCCCTGGCTGCGCGGCACGGCGGTGGGCTTTCCCATCGGCGCGCTGCCCGCCGGCGGAGCCGAGATCCCGACCTTCCTGTCCTATACGATGGAACGCAAGCTGGCCCAGAAGCCCGAGGAATTCGGCCAGGGCGCCATCGAGGGGGTGGCCGGGCCCGAGGCCGCGAACAACGCATCCGCCGCAGGCACTCTTGTGCCGCTGCTGACGCTGGGGCTGCCCACGTCCGCCACGGCGGCGGTGATGCTGGCGGGGTTCCAGCAATACAACCTGCAACCCGGCCCGCTGCTGTTCGTGCAGCACCCGGCCCTGGTCTGGGGCCTGGTCGCATCGCTGTTCATCGCCAACGTGATGCTGCTGATCCTGAACCTGCCCCTGGTGGGGCTGTGGGTGCGGCTGTTGAAGATCCCGCTGCCCTGGCTTTACGCGGGCATCCTGGTCTTTGCCTGCATGGGCACCATCGCCGCCAACCCCTCGGTGGTGGAACTGGTGATGCTGGTGGCCTTCGGCATCCTGGGCTTCGTGATGCGGCGATACGATTATCCCATCGCCCCGGTGGTCGTCGGCCTGATCCTGGGTCCGATGGCCGACAGCGCCCTGCGCCGGTCCTTGCAGATGAGCCTGGGCGACCCGATGATCCTGTTGCAGCATCCGGGGTCCGCCACGATGATCGCCATCGCCGTCCTGGCCTTGGTGGCGCCGTTCCTGTTCAAGAGCCTGGCCCGGTTCCGCCAGGACGAGGACTGACGTTCCGGACGGCGCGGTCTCAGGGCCGCGCCGCCCGCCTTCCTGCCGGAGGTTCCATGGCCCGTGCCAGCCTTTCCCCCCAGATCATGGCCCGAATCGTCGACCACGCCCGGCAGTTGGACATGAAGGCGGGCCAGCACCTGCCCGCCCAGGCCCTGGCCGACAGCTTCAAGGTCTCTCGTCAGCCCATCGTCAGCGCGCTGAAGAAGCTGCAAGACATGGGCATCGTCGAGGCGACACCCAATCGTGGCTTCTTCCTGGCCTGCGACGCCGACCGGATCCCCCGGCTGGACACCGACGCCGAGGGCGACGACGTTCTGTATGACCGCATCGCTGCCGACCGGCTGGCGGGCGCGCTGCCCGACCGGCAAAGCGAGAACGAGCTGATCCGGCTTTACGGCGTCACCCGCGGCCGCCTGCTGCGGGTGCTGCGGCGGATCGCGGACGAAGGCTGGATCGAACGGCTGCCGGGCAACGGCTGGGAGTTCCGGGAAATCCTGACCTCGCGCAAGGCCTATGCCGACGCCTACCAGTTCCGCGCCGCGACCGAGATGCAGGCCCTGCTGCTGCCCAGCTTCCGCATCGACCGGGATGCCTTCGCCGCCGCCCGCCGCCATCAGCAGGCGCTGCTGGAAAGCTATGGCCGCGACAGGCCCCAGAAGGTCTTCGGCACCAACGTCGAATTCCACGAAATGCTGATGACCTGCGCCAACAACGATTTCTTCCTGGACGCCGTGCGCCGCGTGAACCGGGTGCGGCGGCTGATGGAATACAGCATCACCCACGACCGCAGCCGGATGCCGCAGCAATGCCGCGAGCATCTGCGCATCCTGGACCTGATCGAGGAACGCGACATGCAGGCCGCCGCCACGTTCCTGTACCGCCATATCCGCGAAGCGGCGGCGATCAAGACGGCGATGTTTGCTTGATTGCATTTCATGATGAAATAATGCTATCCTGCGGCCAGCGGGGGGATCATCATGCAATTTGCCGCGACCCATGACGGATACAGGATCATCGACCTGCCGGCGGCCGCCGGTCCCGCGTTGCCGCGCCTGCCGCATGTCCATCGCCTGCTGCTGGAAAACGTGCTGCGCAGCGGCGGCGACGCCAAGGGCGGGCGGGCCGCGATCCTGTCCTGGCTGGACCACGGGCGCAGCACGGCCGAGATCGCCTTTCTGCCGGGCCGCGTGCTGATGCACGACACCACCTGCGGCCCCGCCCTGGTGGACATCGCCGCCATGCGGTCGGCCCTGGCCGAGGCGGGCCACGACCCCGCGCTGCTGAACCCGGTGCTGCCGGTCGATGTCTCGACCGACCATTCGCTGGCGGTCGATACCTGGGCCGCCCCCGGCGCGATGGCCCGCAACATCGAAAACGAATACCGCCGCAACGCCGAGCGGTATCGCTTCATGAAATGGGCCACGAACGCGCTGTCGAATTTCCGCGTCCATCCGCCCGGCACCGGCATCATGCACACGCTGAACCTGGAACGGCTGGCCACCGTCGTGACCACCCGCGACGGCTGGATGATGCCCGACACGCTGATCGGCACCGACAGCCACACGCCGATGATCAACGGCATCGGCGTCCTGGCCTGGGGCGTCGGCGGGATCGAGGCGGAAAGCGTCTTCTTCGGGATGCCGGTGATGCTGCGCGTCCCGGATGTGGTGGGCGTGCGGCTGACCGGACGCCTGCCGGATGGGGTGACGGCCACCGATCTGGCGCTGACCGTGACGGAACGGCTGCGGCGCGTGGATCTGGCGGACCGCTTCGTGGAATTCTTCGGGCCGGGGGTTGCCACGCTGTCGGCGGGCGACCGGGCGGTGATCGCCAACATGACGCCAGAATTCGGGGCCAATTCCGGGTTCTTTCCCGTCGACGGCGCGACCATCGCCTATCTGCGCCAGACCGGGCGCAGCGCCGATCATTGCGCCCTGGTCGAGGGGTATTGCCGCCGCCAGGGGCTGTGGTTCGACCCTGGTGAAACCCCGGTGTTCACCGACACGCTGGACCTGGATCTGGCCCAGGTCCAGGTCAGTGTCGCCGGTCCCCGCCGTCCCCAGGACCGCATCGCGGCCTCGGCCACCGCCCAGGCCACCCATGTGCTGCGCGGCGCGCCCCGGCCCGCGCCGCGGGGCGAGGCCCCGGACGGCGCCGTCGCCATCGCCGCGATCACCAGTTGCACCAATACCAGCGATCCGCGTCTGCTGGTCGCCGCCGGGCTGGTCGCGCGCAAGGCCCGCGCCCTGGGGCTGCGCCCGCCCGCGCATGTCAAGACCTCGCTGGCGCCGGGATCGCCCACCGCCGAACGGTATCTGCGCCGCACCGGGCTGCTTGAGGATCTGGAGGCGGTGGGCTTCGGCATCGTCGGCTATGGCTGCACCACCTGCATCGGCAATTCCGGCCCGCTGCCCGACAGCGCGGTTCGGGCGCAGGCGGACGGCCGGTTGCAGGTCGCCGTCCTGTCGGGCAACCGCAACTTTCCGGGCCGGGTCCATCCGCAGCTTGAGGCCGGGTTCCTGGCCTCGCCCCCCCTGGTGGTGGCCTTCGCCCTGGCGGGGGACGTGGAACGCGACATCCTGCATGACGACATCGCGCCCGGCGTCCGGCTGTCCGACCTGTGGCCCACGGGGGCGGACATCGACGCGGCGCTGGCCCTGGCGCAGGACAGCGCCGATTACGCCGCCGCCTATGACCAGGCCGAGGCCAGCCGGCTGTGGCGCGACCTCGACGCGCCCGCCACGCCGCTGTTCCCCTGGGATCCGGCATCGACCTATATCCGCCGCCCGCCTTTCGCGGCCTTTCCCGCGCCGCGAGACACCCGGATCAGCGCCGCCCCGATCCTGGTCCTGGGCGACGACATCACCACCGACCACATCTCTCCCGCAGGGGCCATTCCGAAAGGGGGCGAGGCCGGGCGCTATCTGATCGAACGGGGCGACCCAGAGAACGACCTGAACGTGTTCTCGTCCCGGCGCGGGAACTGGGAGGCCATGCTGCGCGGGCTGTTCACCAACAGGTCGGTTCGGAACCTGCTGGCCCCGGAGATCCCGCCCGGCAGCACCGTCCTGCCCGACGGCGCGGTCCTGCCCTTGTGGCAGGCGGCGGACCTGTATCGCGCCCAGGGCGTCCCGGTGGTGATCGTCGCGGGCGAACGCTATGGCATGGGGTCGTCGCGCGACTGGGCCGCCAAGGGCGCGGCGCTGCTGGGCACCCGCGCGGTGCTTGCCGTGGGGTTCGAGCGGATCCATCGGTCGAACCTGATCGGCATGGGCATCCTGCCGCTGCGCCTGCCCGATGGCGTCACCCCGCAGTCGCTGGCCCTGACAGCGCGGGACCGGATCGAGCTGGACCTGGATCCCGCCCGCCTGTCGCCGCGCGCGCCTGTGCGCGTGACGCTGCGCCGGGCCTCGGGCGCGGTTCAGACGATGGACGCCGCTGCCGCGATCGAGACCAGCCTGGAGGTCGAGACCCTGGCGCAGGGCGGGCTGATGCCGCTGATCCTGGATCGGGTCACGCAAGGCGCGGACGTGCCTGGCGGGAAATCATGACCTGCATTCTGGTCCTGAAGGGACGCTCGCCCTGCATGTAGCCATTGCCCAGTCCGTGTCGGCGCCGTAACCCGGCCGGGGCGTCACGGGGGTCAAGGCCTCGATCCGCCGGGCCAGGGCCGTGGTCTGTTCGCGGATGTCGGGGATGGCGGTGATTTCCCAGAAGGCCGCGCGGGATGCCGGGCCGATGGCGTGCAGCCGGGTCGAGGGGATCCCGGCGGCGTCGATCACCGCGCAATCGGGCGACACGTCCAGCCCGATTCCCATCGGGTCGATCCGGGCGCGGCCGCTGGCGATCAGGTCCGCGACCAGGGGCGAGGCATGTTGCCGGGGATCGCGCAGGATCCCCCGGCAATCGATGATCCGGCAGGCCCGGATCTCGCGCGCCGCGCCGCCGGGCTGGGCGATCCGCGCCACAAGCCCGCCGTCCGGGCCACGGTCCGCGCCCGCGAAGCGGCCCCGGATCAGCCGCAACTGCCCCGAGGCCAGGGCGTCCGCGATCCGGTCCGCCGATTGCGGCGGCATCCGGTGGCGATGGATGTCCCACCAGGGCGCGGCATGGCGCAGGAAGCGCGCCCGTTCCGCCAAGGGCAGCGAGGCCCACAAGCGGCGCACATGGGGGCGGATGCCGTCGACGGCATCGCGCCAGCCGCCGCCGTCCCGCGCCGCCTGCCGGGCCAAGCCACGCGCCCAGCGGAACAGGACGCTGGCCCTGGCCCCCAGGGGCACGTCCTCGGCCGCGATCGGCAGGGGGATGGCGGCGGCGTGGCGGCGCGGGATCAACCCGCGTCGGGACAGGGCCAGGATCTCTCCACGATGGTTGCGGTTCATCAGCGACAGCACCTGGTCGACCATCGACAGGCCGGTGCCGATGATGATGACCCGGCCGTCGGGATCCAGGTCGCCCAGCGGCTGCCATGCGCCCGACAGGATGCCCGCAGGATCGGGTTCGGGCAGGACATGGCCCGTCGCCAGGACCACCTGGTCGGCCAGCAGCCTGCGCCCGTTGTCCAGATGCACCGTCAGAAGCGCCCCGCCGCCGCCGATCCGCAGGCAGGTCTGGCGGATGCAGGACAGCCGCGACGCCCCCGCACCCGCCCCGGACAGCCAGGGCGCCAGCAGGCTTGCCAGATAGGCGCCATAGGTCGGGCGGCTGACAAAGGATGCCGCCGTCGCCGCGCCATCCCCGTCCACCGCGTCCCCGGCCGCTGTGCGATGCGATTCCAGCCAGCGGCGGAAATGGTCGGGATCGTCCGGGAAGGCGCTCATGTTCTGGACGCGGGTATTCAGCAGATGCTGCGGATCGTCGGTGGAATAGGCGATGCCGCAACCCAGCATGTTCCGCCCCTCGACCAGGGTGACGCGCAGGCGCGCGCCAGGCCGCGACAGCAGGTGCGCGGCCATGAGGACGCCGCTGGCGCCGCCGCCGATGATGACGACATGCGGCGCGGGTGAGGCCGGGCGCAGGGGCGACGCGCGCAGGGCCTGGGTCATGGCCGGATCCTCCGACATCGGGGCAGGTGCTGGGCGACAAACGGATTCCGGGGCATCGGGATTCTCCTTGATCCGTTTAATCTAGCGCATTGGTCGTCTTTCGGCGTTCCAATCTTGGCGCGCGAGAGGGAAAATCCTTTCCCGAAAGCCCCCGCCGACAACGATCCTGTTCGCCGCCACGCGGTTGACCCTGAATTCCTTCCCGCGCCGCGGCCGAGGCACCGTTGCCGCGACAGAAGGATTTCCTCTTTGGGCGGGGCTTGCCGACAGCCATGCCCCAAAACCGGCGCGACCTTTGGAATGGCTGCAAGACCGGCTTCACGCAATATTCACGACAAGAGAAATCGTCTTTTCAGGAGCAGCCCATGACCCTCCGCATCGCCGCCTTCGCAGGCAGCCTCAGCAGCCCGTCGCGGACCCGCGCCCTGGTCGAACAGGCGGCGGGCCGCACCGCCCTGCGGTTCGGCGGCACCGCCGTCACCTATGACCTGACCGATCTGCAACCGTCGCTGGGGCGGGCGGCGACGCTGGACGACCTGGATCCCACCGCGCGCGGCATCGTCGGCGACATCCTGTCGGCGGATGCGCTGATCGTCGGCAGCCCGGTCTACAAGGGCAGCTATGCGGGGCTGTTCAAGCACCTGTTCGACCTGATCGACCCGGCCACCCTGGCGGGCAAGCCGGTGCTGCTGACCGCGACCGGCGGCGGCGACAAGCACGCCCTGGTGATCGAGCATCAGTTGCGCCCGCTGTTCGCGTTCTTCGAGGCCGCCGTTCTGCCGACCGGCGTCTATGCGGGTGGCGCGGATTTCTGCGGCGGCCAGCCCGCCGCACCCGCGCTGCTGGACCGGCTGGACCGCGCCGTCACGCAATTCGCCCCTTTCGTCGAACGCCGCCACGCGGCGCTGTCCACCGCCGCCTGACCGAAGGAGACCGCCATGACCCGCCACGAAACCTTCGCCGCCACGATCCCCGCCGACACCGTGCTGCCTGTCACCCCCCGCATCGGGGCCGAGATCCGCGACATCGTCCTGTCGGCCGACCTGCCGGATGCCACCCTGGCCGACCTCGAATCGCTGCTGCTGCGCCACAAGGTGCTGTTCTTCCGGGGCCAGCACCATCTGGACGACCAGTCGCAAGAGGCGTTCGCGCGCCGCCTGGGCGATCTGGCGCCGCATCCCACGCAGGCGGTGGTGGCGGGCACCGCCTCGATCCTGGAACTGGACAGCAGCAAGGGCGGCGGGCGGGCGGATCGCTGGCATACCGACGTGACCTTCGTGCCCGCCTATCCCAAGGCGTCCGTGCTGCGCGGCGTGGTGATCCCGCCGGTCGGCGGCGACACGATCTCGGCCAATACCGCCACCGCCTATGCCGACCTGCCGGAACCGCTGCGGCATCTGGCGGACGGGCTGCGGGCGGTCCATTCGAACGCCTATGACTATGCCGCGCAGCGCCCCAGGGCCAGCGACAAGGACCGCGAGCATTACGAACAGGTCTTCCGCCGCGAGGTGTTCGAGACCGAGCATCCGGTGGTCCGCGTCCATCCCGAAACGGGCGAGCGGGTCCTGGTGCTGGGCAGCTTCCTGCAACGCATCGCAGGCCTCTCGCGCGAGGAATCGCTGCGCATCTACGACATCCTGCAAGCCTATGTGACCGCGCCCGAAAACACCGTGCGCTGGCGGTGGCAGGCGGGCGACGTGGTGATCTGGGACAACCGCGCCACCCAGCATATCGCCGTGAACGATTACGGCGACGCCCATCGCGTCGTGCGCCGCATCACCCTGGACGGCGACGTGCCGGTGGGCGTCGACGGCCGTGCCAGCACCCCCCTGATCCCCGCCTGAAGGAGCATCCGATGACCCGCAAGATCCGCCTTGGCGCCTTTCTTCCCGGCGGCGGCCAGCATATCGCCAGCTGGCGCCATCCCGACCAGCCGGCAGACGGCGCCGTCAATTTCGACTTCCATGTCCAGCTTGCGCAAGAGGCCGAGCGCGGCCTGTTCGACGCCTATTTCCTGGCCGACGGGCTTGCCACCTCGACCGGCGGCCTGTCCGAGGGCGGCCCGGCCCGGATCGCCGGGTTCGAGCCCGTGACGCTGTTCGCGGCGCTTGCCACGCAGACCTCGCATCTGGGCTTCATCGCCACCGCCTCGACCACATACGAAGAGCCGTTCAACACCGCGCGCAAATTCGCCTCGCTGGACCTGATTTCGGGCGGGCGCGCGGGCTGGAACGTGGTGACGACCGCGACCGAGGCGGCGGCGCGGAACTTCAACCTGGACCAGCAGCATCCGCACGCCTTCCGTTATCGGCGGGCGGCGGAACATGTCGATGTGGTGAAGAAGCTGTGGGACAGTTTCGAGGACGACATCTTCATCCGCGACAAGGACAGCGGCACCTTCTACGACCGGGACAAGCTGCACCGCGCCCATCACAAGGGCGAGCATTTCAAGGTCGAGGGGCCGCTGAACGTGCCCCGGTCCCCGCAGGGCCATCCGGTGATCGTGCAGGCGGGCCAGTCCGACGACGGCCGCGCCCTGGCCGCCGCGACGGCGGAAGTGATCTTCACCGCCCATCAGCGGCTGGACACGGCGCAGGAATTCTATCGCGACATCAAGTCCCGCGCCCTGGGGCTGGGCCGCGACCCGTCGCATGTCCTGATCATGCCCGGCGTCTCGCCCTTCGTGGGCCGGACCGAGGCCGAGGCGCGCGAGAAATACGACCGCCTGACCAGCCTCATCCGCCCCGAGGACGGGGTGGCGCTGCTGAACGGGCTGACCGGCGGCACGCTGGACCTGAAAGGCTATGACCTGGATGGCCCCCTGCCGCCCGCGCCGCCGACCGAGGGGATGAAGTCGCGCCAGGCGCTGATCCGCCAGATCGCCGACGACAACAACTTCACGATCCGCCAGCTTTACCAATGGGTCGCCTCGGCGCGCGGCCATTTCACGGTGGTCGGCAGCGCCACCCAGATCGCCGACGTGCTCCAGGATTGGTTCGAGAACGAGGGCGCCGACGGCTTCAACATCCTGCCGCCCTGGCTGCCCACCGGCCTGACCGATTTCATCGACCTGGTGATCCCCGAACTGCAACGGCGCGGGCTGTTCCGCACCGCATACGAAGGCCGCACCCTGCGCGAGAACCTGGGCCTGCCCTTCCCGATCAACCGCCATGCCGCCGCCCGCGCGGCCGCCCAGGCAGCGGAGTGATCCTATGGCCATCCAGACACTCGACACCCCCCGCACCCGCCCCGACCCGGCCCGCGCGCTGCGCGACGGCGCCGGGCGGTTCCTGTCCCGCTGGGGGCTGGTGATCGGCTTCGTGGTCCTGTGGCAGGTGGCCAGCACGCTGGGCTGGGTCAGCCCCGCCGTCTTTCCGCCGCTGGACAGGATCGCGGTGGCGCTGTGGGACGGCATCGCCAGCGGCGCCCTGCTGGACGACATCGCCATCAGCCTGCAACGCGCGGGCACGGCCTTCGTCGCCGCCGTGGTGCTGGGCATTCCGCTGGGCCTGCTGATGGGCCAGCTTCCCGCCATCGAACGCGCGCTCGATCCGCTGTTGCAACTGTTCCGCCAGACCTCGGCGCTGGCGCTTTATCCGGTGTTCATCCTGCTGCTGGGCCTGGGCGAGACATCGAAGGTCTTCGTGATCTTCTGGGCCACGCTGTTTCCGATCCTGCTGGCGACCATCGGCGGCGTGAAAGAGGTCGACCGCAAGCTGATCGAGATGGCGCGCAGCTATGGCGCGACGCATCTTCAGGTGTTCCGCCGGGTGATCCTGCCCGCCTCGGTCCCCGCGATCTTCGTCGGGCTGCGCCTGTCGGCCACCACCGCCCTGCTGCTGCTGATCGCGGCCGAGATGATCGGCGCGAACAAGGGCGTCGGCTTCCAGGTGATGAACGCGCAATACAACTTCCAGATCCCGCTGATGTTCGCGGCGATCTTCCTGCTGGCCTTCCTGGGGCTGGCCGCCAACGCCGTGCTGGTCGCGCTGCAACGCCGCCTGTGCCGCTGGTCCGTGACCGACCGCTGATCCCCCCCGTTCCTAAGGATACCACCATCATGAAACACGTTCTGATCTCTCTGACGCTCTCGACCGCGCTGACCGCCCCGGCCTGGGCCGAGGACGTGACCCTGCGCTATCTGGCCAGCCATGGCGGCATCGCGGCGCATGAACTGGCGCAGGAACTGGGCTATTTCGACGGCACCGGCGTCACCGTGGAAACCGTGGGCTATGCCTCGGGCGGGCCGGAATCGCTGATGGCCCTGGCGGGCGGATCGGTCGATATCGGCAGCGCGGCGACGGCTGCGGTGCTGAACTCGATCATCGGCGGCAACGAATTCGTCGCGGCCTATCCGACCAACGGCATCAACAAGGACGTGAAGTCGATCTTCTACGTGCTGGAGGACAGCCCGATCAGGACGGTCGAGGATATCCAGGGCAAGACCGTCGCCGTCAACACGCTGGGCGCCCATCTGGATTACACCGTGCGCGAGGCGCTGCACCAGAAGGGTCTGCCGGAGAACGCCGCCAATCTGGTGACGGTGCCGGGGCCGCAGCTTGAACAGGTGCTGCGGTCGGGCCAGGTGGATGTCGCGGCCTTCGGCTATTGGCAGACCACCTTCGAGGGCGCGGCCCGCAAGACGGGCGGGCTGCGCGAAGTGTTCGACGACAACCAGATCCTGGGCGACATCGCGGGCGGCTTCACCGTGCTGCGCAAGGATTGGGTCGCCGATCACCCCGAGGCCGCCCAGCACTTCGTCAGGCAGTCGGCCCGCGCCCTGGACTATGCCCGTGAAAACCCCGAGGAAACCCGCGAGATCCTGGCCCGCGTCCTGAAGGAACGCGGCGAGAATCCCGAGGTCGCGCAGTATTTCGCGGGCTTCGGCGTGCGTCCGGGCGGGCTGCCCACCGAACGCGACATCCAGTTCTGGATCGACGTTCTGGTGCGCGAGGGCAAGCTGCCGGAAGGCCAGCTGAAGGCCAGCGACGTGCTGCTGACCACGGCCGAGGAGGTGGCCGCCAGATGACTGCCACCGCCCTGCGCGGAGAGGTGGCGCTGCGCCACATCTCCAAGACCTTCACCCTGAACGGCCAGCCCCTGCCGGTGCTGCGCAACCTGTCGCTGGACATTCGCGGCGGCGAAAGCCTGGCCATCGTCGGGCCTTCGGGCTGCGGCAAGACCACGCTTTTGCGCCTGCTGGCCGGGCTGGAACGGGCCGATGGCGGGCAGGTGCTGATCGACGGCCGCCCGGTCCAGGGCGTCGGCACCGAACGCGCGGTGATCTATCAGGAACCGCGCCTGCTGCCCTGGCTGACGGTGCTGGAAAACGTGGCCTTCGGGCTGGAAGTCCGGGGCGTGCCGCGCAGCCTCGCCCGCGACCGCGCCCGCCGCTATATCCGGCTGGTCGGCCTGTCGGATTTCGAGGGCGCCTGGCCCCGGCAGTTGTCGGGCGGCATGGCGCAGCGCGTCGGCATCGCCCGCGCGCTGACCGTGCAGCCGGAAATCCTGCTGCTGGACGAACCGCTGGGCGCGCTTGACGCGATGACCAAGCTAACCATGCAAGAGGAACTGGAACGCATCTGGCGCGAGGAAAACGTCACCATGATCCTGGTGACGCATGATCTTGAGGAAGCGATCTTCCTGGCGGATCGTGTGCTGGTCCTGTCGCGCGATCCCGGCACGGTTCCGCGCCTGATCGAGGTGGACATGCCCCGCCCCCGAGACCGCAGCGAAGCGGGCTTCGTCGAAATGCGCCGCCTGCTGATGGCCGAATTCGGCCTGCACTAGGCGCCGCCGCTATCCCTGCCGGCCGGTGGCGAACATCGGCCCGCCGCGCCAGCGGGGGAAACCATAGCCGTGGATTTCCACCAGGTCGATGTCGGACGCCCGCGCGGCGATGCCTTCGTCCAGGATCGCCCGGCCCTCGGCGGCCATCTCGGCCACCAGATGCCGGGCGATGGCGTCGTGGTCCATCTGCACGGCGCCGGTGATCCGCCCGGCCAGCAGGTCCGAAACGGCGGTGGACGGCTGCGGCCTGCGGTCGCCCGGCGCATAGTCGTACCAGCCGCCGCCGGTCTTCTGCCCCTTGCGGCCCGCGCGGACCAGGATGTCGCCCAGCGTTTCCGGCACGTCCCGCCCTGCCGCCCGCGCGCCCTCGCGTTGCAGGAAAGCGATGTCCAGCCCGCCCAGATCCTGCGCTTCGAAGGGGCCCATGGCAAAGCCGTAGCCGCGCATGGCCGCGTCGATGTCCGCAATGGGGACGCCCTGGCGGAGCAGGGCTTCCGCCCCGGCGCGGTATCGTTTCAGGATGCGGTTGCCGATGAAGCCCTCGCAGATGCCGGACTGGACAGGGATCTTGTTCAGCATCCGCGCCAGGGCAAAGCCGCTGGCCAGCGTCTGCGGCGCGGTCTCGGGGACCGGCACGATCTCCAGCAGGCGCATGACATTGGCGGGGCTAAAGAAATGCAGCCCGATGAAGCGGCCGGGGTTGGGCAGCCCCTCGGCGATCAGCCGGGGGTCCAGATAGGATGTGTTGGTCGCCAGCACCGCATCGGGGCGGCAGACGGCGGCGAGCTGGTCCAAGACGGCGCGCTTGACGGCGATGTCTTCGAACACGGCCTCGATCACCAGATCCGCGTCGGACAGCGCGGCGTAATCGGTGGTGGCGGCGACACCGGCCATGCGGCCGTCGGCTTGCGCATCCGTCAGCTTGCCGCGCTTCACCGCGCCGTCGAAGATGGCGCGCAGGGTGGCGGTGCCGCGCGCCAGGGCCTCGTCGTCGCGTTCGATCAGGGTGACGGGAATGCCCGCATCGCGCAGCGCGGCGGCGATGCCCGCGCCCATGGTGCCGCCGCCGATCACGCCCGCGCGGCGCAGGGGCAGGGGGCCCACGTCGCGCAGATGCGCAGGGCGGGGCGCGGCGCGTTCGGCAAAGAACACATGCCGCAGCGCCGCCGCCTGGTCCGATCCGCGCAGGTCCAGGAAGGTCTGGCGTTCGTAGGCCATGGCTTCCGCGAAGGGCGCCTCGGCCGCCTTGCGCAGGCAGTCGAGCGCCCGCAGCGGCGCCTCGGCCCCTTTGGCGGCCTTCGTCACGGTCTTGCGGCGGTCTTCCCAGAAGGCGGCATTCGGGGCGGTGATCGGGCGCAGGGACACCGGCGGCGGCAGGTCGCGGGTCAGCGCCTCGCGCGCGAAGGCAAGCGCGTTCGTGTGCAGGTCGTCCGCGAAAACGGCATCGATCAGGCCCAGCGACAGCGCCTTGGCGGCGCGCACCGGCTTGCCCGATGTGACCAGATCCACGGCGGCCTCGACCCCCGCCAGACGGGGGGTGCGCACGGTGCCGGAGGCGCCGGGCACGATGCCCAGGGTGACTTCGGGCAGGCCCACGGACGCGCTGTCAAGCGCCACGCGGAACCGGCAGCCCATCGCCACCTCGAACCCGCCGCCCAGTGCGGATCCGTGGATGGCGGCGATCCAGGGCTTTTGCGCGTCCTCGATCCGGTCTACCAGATCCGGCAGGTGGGGTTCCTGCGGGGGCTTGCCGAATTCGGTCACGTCGGCCCCGGCGATGAAGGTGCGGCCCGCGCAGATCAGCACCACGGCGCGGATTTCGGGGTCGGCATCCAGCGTGGCGACCGCGTCCCACAGCCCCTGGCGCAGCGCCTGCGACAGCGCGTTGACGGGCGGGTTGTCCACGGTGACGGTGGCGATGGCGCCGTCGCGGGCGATGGTCAGAACGGACATGCTAGATCCCCAGATAGGCTTCGCGGATGCGCGGGTCGGCGATCAGATCCGCCGCCGCGCCGGACATGGTGATGCGGCCGGTTTCCATGACATAGCCGCGATCCGCGATCTTCAGCGCGCCGAAGGCGTTCTGTTCGACCAGCAGGACGGTCACGCCCAGGGCCTTCAGCCCGCTGACCACATCGAAGATCTGCTGGACGATGATCGGCGCCAGACCCATCGACGGCTCGTCCAGCAGCAGGCAGGACGGCCGCCCCATCAGCGCACGGGCCATGGCCAGCATCTGCTGCTGCCCGCCCGACAGCCCGCCCGCCGCAAGGTTGCGTTTCTGGCGCAGGATCGGGAACATCTGGAAGGCGTCCTCCATGTCCTTTTCCACGCGGTCGTCGGTGAACAGATAGGCCCCCAGGCGCAGGTTCTCCTCGACCGTCAGGTTGGTGAAGATCTGCCGCCCCTCGGGCGATTGGGTCAGGCCGCGCGCGGGGCGGCGATGGGCGGGAACGCCGGTCAGGCTTTCGCCGCGAAAGGTGATCGTGCCGCCGGATGCGGGCTGCGTGCCCGACAGGCATTTCAGCAGCGTCGTCTTGCCCGCGCCATTGGCGCCGACCACCGTCACGATCTCGCCCGATTCGACGGTCAGGTCGATGCCGTGCAGCACCTCGATCCGGCCATAGCGCGACCGCAGCCCCTCAACCGTCAGCATGGGCGGCCCCCGTTTCTGCATCCGTTCCAAGATAGGCGGCGATCACCGCCGGGTTGCGGCTGACGCTGGCGGGGTCGCCCTCGGCGATCTTTTCGCCATGATCCAGCACGACGATGTGGTTCGAAATCCGCATCACCATCTTCATGTCGTGTTCGACCAGCAGGATCGCCACGCCGGATCGGGCGACCTCGGCGATCAGGTGATCGATCTCCTCGGTCTCGACGGCGTTGCAGCCTGCGGCGGGTTCGTCCAGCAGCAGGATCTTGGGCGACAGCGCCAGGGCGCGGGCGATCTCCAGCCGTTTCAGCGCGCCATAGGACAGGTTTCCGGCCTCGCGTTCGGCGGCGCGGTCCAACCCCACGCGGGCCAGAAGCTTGCGCGCGCCGTCCTGCGCCTGGGTCGCGCGGCGGCGGGACGAGGGCAGGCCCAGCAGATCCGCCAGCACCGGCCCCCGTTCCTGAAGATGATAGCCCGCGATGGCGTTTTCCAGCACGGTCATCGACTGGAAGATTTGCAGGTTCTGGAAGGTCCGCGACATGCCGCGCCGGGCCAGCAGATGCGGGGCCATGCCGGTCACGTCCTGCCCGTCCAGCACCACGCGCCCCGATCCCGGCCGATAGACGCCCGAGATCATGTTGAACAGCGTCGTCTTGCCCGCGCCGTTCGGCCCGATGACCGATGTGATCTCGCCCGGCCGGACGGTGAAGCTGACCTCGTTCACGGCCCTTAGGCCGCCGAAGCTGATGCCCAGCCCCTCGACTGACAGAAGCACGCTCATTCGTCCCTCCCCCGGATCTTGCGCAGGATCGACGGCAGCAGGCCCTGCGGCAGGAAGATCATCACCAGCATCATCACCAGGCCCAGCACCAGCTGTTCGTATTCGGCGAACACCGTCAGCACCTGCGGCAGAAGCGTCAGCACCGCCGCGCCGAAGATCGCGCCCAGGACCGAGCCGACGCCGCCCAGGACGGCCATCGTCACCATCTCGATCGAATGCATGAAGCCCGCCACGTCCGGGGTGATGAACTTGTTCTGCAACGCCAGCAGCGATCCCGACACGGACGCATAGACCGCGGAAATCACGAAGGCCTGCAATTTCAGCCGCGCCACGTCGACGCCGACGGTGCGGGCGGCGACCTCGGATCCGTGCAGGGCACGCAGGGCGCGGCCGGTGGGGCTGTTGAACAGGTTCAGCGCCAGCCATGCGCCCAGGATCAGCACGATGCCGCACAGGAAATACCAGAACTGGCCGTTGGTCAGGTCAAGGCCCGCATCCTTCAGCAGTCCGCGCAGGCCCAGATCCGGCACCTCCATCCCGTCGGGACCGCCGGTCAGTTGCCGTTCGTTGTTCAGCACCATGGACACCAGGATGCCGAAGCCCAGGGTCGCCACACCCAGATAATAGCCCTTCAGCCGCAGGATCGGACGGCCGACCAGGAAGGCCAGCAGACCCGAGATCGCGGCGCCCAGGACCAGGGCCAGCGACGGATGCAGGCCCAGATGCACGGGCGCAAGCGCACAGGCATAGGCGCCGATCCCGGCGAAACCGGCATGGCCCAGGCTGATCTGGCCCGCATAGCCCGTCAGGATGACGATGCCCGTGACGGCGATGGCGTTGACGAAGATCAGCGCGCCGACGCGATAGTAATAGCCCGAGGGGAACAGCACCGGCGACAGCGCGACCAGCAGGACCAGGACCAGCAGCGTGGCGGTTTTGGGGGTCAGCTTCATATCACACCCGATCCACGGATTTGCGGCCGAACAGGCCCTGCGGCATGAAGAACAGCACCAGCAGGATCACCACGAAGGCCGCCGCGTCCTTGTATTGCGACGACAGGTATCCCGCCGTCAGCGCCTCCAGCAGGCCCAGCAAAAAGCCGCCCGCAAGCGCGCCCTTGGGGTTGCCCATGCCGCCCAGCATCGCGGCGGCAAAGCCTTTCAGCGCGAAGGCCAGGCCCACGTCATAGGATGTCAGCGTGATCGGCGTCGCCAGCACCCCCGCAAGCGCGCCGATGCCCGCCGACAGCGCGAAGGACAGCGTCATCACGAAATTGGTGTTGATGCCCACCAGTTGCGCGGCCAGCCGGTTGTTCGACGTGGCCAGCACCGCCCGCCCCGTCAGGGTGCGGGTGAAGAACAGCCACAGCCCGATGAAGACCACCACCGCGCCGCCGATCACCCACAAGCTCTGCGGCAGGATCGTGGCGCCGCCGATGCGCAGCGGCGTGTCGCCGGAAAAGGCAGGGAAGCTGTGGATCTGCTTGCCGAACAGCAGTTGCGCGCCGCCTCGGATGAAGATGGATGCGCCGATGGTGATGATGATCAGCGACACGACCGGGGCGCCGCGCGCGGGTTCGATCGCCAGCTTGTTCATCGCCACGCCGATGGCCGAGGTTGCGGCGATGGCGATCAGCGCGGCCAGCGGCAGGGGCAGCCCCGCCGCATGGCAGACGAAGGTCAGCATCCCGCCCAGCATGACGAATTCGCCCTGGGCGAAGTTCACCACGTCGGATGCGTTGTAGATGATCGTGAAGCCAAGCGCGACAAGCGCATAGACCGCGCCCACCGTCACGCCCGAAAACAGGAATTGCAGAAGTTCCGGCATGATGACCCTCTCTGGCAGGGATGCCGCGCCCTGACTGTCCTAACAATCAGGGGCGCGGCGGTCGGCGGATCATTCCACCACGGTCCATTCGCCGCCCTTGATCTGCAACATGCGGAAGGCGGACAGATCCAGGCCAAGGTGGTTTTCCGGCGACATGGTATAGATGCCGGTCGTTCCCGCCAGGCCGCTGGTCGCCTCGATGGCGTCGCGGATGGCCTGGGGTTCGGCGCTGCCGGCGCGTTTGATGGCGTCGGTCAGGATCAGGAAGGCATCGTTGGCATAGCCGCCGAAGGTGCCGACCGGGGTGCCGGTCTTCTCCTCGAACGCGGTCTTGTAGGCGTCCACTACCGGCTTCTGCGGATCGTCCGCGCCAAGCTGGTCGGCGATCAGCAGCGCGGTGCCGGGCAGGCGCACGCCCTCGGCGGCTTCCGCCCCCGCCAGTTCAATGAAGCCGTCGGACGCCACGCCATGCGACTGATACAGCGGCAGGTCGATGGCCAACTGGCGATAGTTGCGCGTCACGATGGACGGCCCCTGGCCGAAACCGGGGTTCAGCACCGCCTGCACGCCCTGGGTGTTGCGGATCTTGGTCAGTTGCGTGGTCATGTCGGCGTCGGTCGGGTTATAGGTCTCGTCCGCCGCGACGGTGATGCCGTATTCGCCCACCACGTCCTTGCACTGCGCCTGCATGGACGCGCCGAAGCCGTCGGTGCCCGAGATCATGCCGATGGTGGTGATCCCCTGCTTTTGCATATCCTCGAAGATCTTCTGGCAGGCCATGCGGTCGGTATGCGGGGTCTTGAAGGTGAAGGGCTTCACCGGGTCGATGATCTCGATCGCGCCCGCCAGCGAGATGAAGGGAACCTCGTTGTCCTCGGCCACCGACAGGATCGACATGCTGGTGCCGGTGGTCGATCCGCCGATGATGGCCACCACCTCGTCATCCTCGATCAGGCGGGTGGCGAAAGTGCGCGCCTTGTTCGGATCGCCGCCGTCGTCATACAGCGTCAGGGCGATCTCCTCGCCATTGATGCCGCCCTGTTCGTTGATCTGTTCGACCAGCATTTCCAGGGTCTTGGCCTCGGGGTCGCCCAGGAAGGCGGCCGGGCCGGTGGCCGAGACCGATGCGCCGATGCGGATTTCGGCGGATGCTGCGGTGGCGCCAAGCGCCAGAGCGGTGGCAAGGGCGGTGGTGGTCAGGGTCTTCTGCATGTCGTCTCCTCCCAGAGAACTAGTCAAGCGGGGGCGGCGGCCGGCCTGCGCCACATCACGCGGCGAAAGCGGGTCGCCACGAAGGCGGTGTCGGTCAGGCTGGCGTTTCCGGCCGGGTTCGCGCCGGTGACGTGGAAATCGCTGAAGGCCGCCGACTGGTTGACGAAGATGTTGCCGGTCAGGTTGACCGACAGGTTCACGCCCGCGCGGGCGAAGGCGGCGACGGCCCGGCGGATGCGGGCGTCGTCGGTGTCATAGAGCGCGGCGGTGATGGCGCCCCTGGCCGCGGCCAGGTCGGCGGCGCGGGCGATGCCGTCGTCGGCATCCGCGCAGGGGATCAGGAAGGCGACGGGGCCGAAGCATTCGTCCTGCGCCACGGGGGCGTCGGCCTCGACCGCCAGCAGCAGCGGCGTGCCGTCACGGACCACGCGGCCCTGGTCACGGGCGCGGGCCACGCGGTCCCGCGTCGCCGGGTTGGCGATGGCGCCGCAGATGCCCGCCGCCTGCTTCGGATCCGCCAGCAGCGTGTCGATGGCCTGGGCCAGGCCCGCTGCGACCTGATCGAAGGACTTGTGCCCCTGATCGGTGTCTATGCCCTGCGCCGGAACGTAAAGGTTCTGCGGCGAGGTGCACATCTGCCCGGAATAGAGCGACAGCGAAAACGCCAGGTTCGCGCACATGCCGTCGAAATCGTCGGCGGCGGCGATGACGACGCTGTTGACGCCGGTCTCCTCGGTGAAGATCTGCGCCTGCCGGGCGTTTTCCCGCAGCCAGGCGCCGAAGGCGGACGATCCGGTATAGTCGATCAGCCGCACCGCGGGGTCGCTGGCCAAGGGCTTGGTGATCTCGGCCCCTGGTTCGTCCACCGCCAGCAGGATCGCATCGGCGGGCAGGCCCGCCTCCGCCAGCACCCCGCGCGCGACTTGCACGGTCAGGGCCAGCGGCAGGATCGCGGCAGGGTGAGGCTTCACTATCACCGGGTTGCCCGTGGCGAGGCTGGCGAAGATGCCGGGATAGCTGTTCCAGGTCGGGAAGGTGTTGCAGCCGATGGCCAGCGAAATGCCCGCAGGCACCAGCGTCCAGTGCTTGTCGATGACCAGGGCCGCAGCCTTGCCCTGCGGTTTTTCCCAGCGGGCGGCGTCGGCATATCGGGTCATTTCGGCCCAGGCGACGGCGACCGCTTCCAGCCCGCGATCCTGCGCGTGGGGACCGCCCGCCTGGAAGGCCATGGCGAAGGCCTGCCCGGTGGTGTGCATGGTCGCATGACCCAGCAGGAAGCTGATGCGGTTCAGCCGGACCAGAATCTCAAGGCAGGCGCCGACGCGGGTTTCCACGCCGGCCGATGCCAGGGCGTCCGCCGCCCCCTGCGCCGCCGCGATCAGCGCGGGCGCATCCGCCGCCGGATAGGTGATTCGCAGCGCCTCGCCCCAGGGCGAGACCTCGGTGCCCAGGCGGCGTTGTTCGGGATGGCCGGGCAGGACGAAACCGCGCCCCAGCAGCGCGGCATAGGCGGCGTCGCCGTCCAGCTTTGCGGTTTCGCCATAGATCTTGCCGCTGGGCACCTCGGGGAAGGGGGTCCAGAAACGGCGCGCGTGAAGGGCCTGGACGGCATCCTCCAGCATCCGGCGATGTCGGGCAAACAGGTCTGTCATCGGCTCCTCCGCCGGTTCCTCCTCCGGCTTGCGAATATCATTGACCGGCCGGTCGGTTTATGCAACAGCTTTCTGCGAGGAGCTTCGAGAAATCGACGCGCAAGGGAGAAGACCATGACCGCATCCCGGACGGTGCTGTCGGCGCTTGCCGACGGCGTTCTGACGCTGACGCTGAACCGCCCCGACAAGCTGAATTCCTTCAACGAAGAGATGCACCTGGCGCTGCGCGAGGGCGTCCAGCGGGCGCATGACGATTCGGACGTGCGCGCGGTGCTGCTGACCGGGGCGGGGCGGGGCTTCTGCGCGGGCCAGGATCTGGGCGACCGCGACCCGCGCAAGGGCGGACCTGCGCCGGATCTGGGGGCGACGCTGGACAGCTTCTACAACCCGACGCTGCGGCTGATCCGCGCCTTGGAAAAGCCGGTCGTCTGCGCGGTCAACGGCGTGGCGGCAGGGGCGGGGGCCAATATCGCCTTCGCCTGCGACATCGTCCTGGCCGCGAAATCGGCGAAGTTCATCCAGGCCTTTGCCAAGATCGGGCTGATCCCTGACGCGGGCGGCACCTGGAGCCTGTCGCGCATCCTGGGCGAACCCCGCGCCAAGGCCCTGGCGCTGACGGCCGAACCGCTGCCCGCCGAGAAAGCCGCCGACTGGGGGCTGATCTGGAAGGCCGTGGACGACGCCGACCTGATGGATCAGGCGCAGGCGCTTGCCGTCAGCCTTGCCGCCGGGCCGACCCTGGGCCTGGGTCTGACCAAGCGGCTGATCCAGGATGCCGCGACCCGCAGCCTGGACCAGCAGCTTGACGCCGAACGCGACGCCCAACAGCAGGCGGGCCGCAGCGCCGATTATGCCGAAGGCGTCACCGCCTTCCTGGAAAAGCGTCCCGCACGGTTCACCGGCCGATGAAACCCGTCTGCGACATGACCCCGCAGGAAATCGCCGAAGCCTCGGCGCGCGCCATGTGGAACAACGATTCGGCCAGCCAGCGGCTTGGCATGACCCTGGACCATATCGCCCCCGGCCAGGCCACGCTGTCCATGACCGTCACCGAGGCGATGTCGAACGGCCACGGCAACTGCCACGGCGGCTATATCTTCACGCTGGCCGACAGCGCCTTCGCGTTCGCCTGCAACAGCTACAACCAGATGGTCGTGGCGCAGCATTGCTCGATCACCTACCTGATCCCCGGCCGCATCGGCGACCGGCTGACCGCCACCGCCACGGAAACGTCGCGCCGGGGGCGGTCGGGCATCTACGACATCCGCATCACCAACCAGGACGGCGAACACGTGGCCGAGTTCCGCGGCCATTCGCGTACCGTCAAGGGCACGCACCTGCCCGCCTGACCGCATTTCCAGGGAGGAAACCATGGAAGACCTGACCCCGAATCCCAAGGATCTGGACCCGATCGAGACCGCATCCCGCGACGAGATCGAGGCGCTGCAATTCCACCGCATGAAGCGGTCGCTGAAACACGCCTTCGAAAACTCGCCCTTCTACCGCAACCAGTTCATCAAGGCCGATGTCCACCCCGAGGATCTGAAGTCGCTGAAGGATATTGCGAAATTCCCCTTCACCGTGAAGCAGGATCTGCGCGACTGCTATCCTTTCGGCATGTTCGCCGTGCCGCAATCGAAGCTGGTGCGCATCCACGGATCGTCCGGCACCACCGGCAAGCCGACGGTCGTGGGCTATACCCAGGCCGATATCGACCATTGGGCGAACCTGATCGCCCGGTCGATCCGCGCGGGCGGCGGGCGGCCCGGCGACATGCTGCACAACGCCTATGGCTATGGCCTGTTCACCGGCGGGCTTGGCGCGCATTACGGCGCCGAACGGCTGGGCTGCACGGTGGTGCCGATGTCGGGCGGCATGACCGAACGGCAGGTGACGCTGATCCACGACTTCAAGCCGCGCATCATCATGGTGACGCCCAGCTACATGCTGTCGATCCTGGACGAATTCCGCCGCCAGGGCCTGGACCCGCGCCAGTCGTCCTTGCAGGTCGGCATCTTCGGCGCCGAGCCCTGGACCAACGCCATGCGCCAGGAAATCGAGGAGGCCTTCGACATGCATGCCGTCGACATCTATGGCCTGTCCGAGGTGATGGGTCCGGGCGTCGCCATGGAATGCGTGGAAACCAAGGACGGGCTGCACATCTGGGAAGACCACTTCTATCCCGAGATCATCGATCCCGCGACCGGAGAAGTCCTGCCCGACGGCGAGATGGGCGAGCTGGTCTTCACCACGCTGACCAAGGAAGGCCTGCCGATGGTGCGTTACCGCACCCGCGACCTGACGCGCCTGCTGCCCGGCACCGCCCGGTCGATGCGCCGGATCGAGAAGATCACCGGGCGCAGCGACGACATGATCATCCTGCGCGGCGTCAACGTCTTCCCCACCCAGATCGAGGAGCAGATCCTGAAATGCGCGGGCCTTGCCCCGCATTTCCAGATCGAACTGGGGCGGTCTGGCCGCATGGACAACATGACCGTCCATGTCGAATGCGCCGAGGATCACGCCGACAGCGACGCCCGCGCGGCCTCGGCCAGGGAACTGGCGCATCACATCAAGTCGGTGGTGGGCGTGTCCACCAGGGTCGAGGTGCGCGATCCCGGCGGTATCGCCCGGTCCGAAGGCAAGGCCAAGCGGGTGATCGACAACCGCCCGAAAGAATGACGGCCCGCGCGGAGGCGGTGGTGACTCTGCCGCCCCCGCCCGCTAAAGCGGCACACGACCGTCCATCAGGAAAGTGATCCCATGGCGCGAACGCGGGCACAGGATTTCGAGGAAAAGAGCCGCAGCATCCTGGACCATGCGGCCCTGGTCTTTGCCGAACAGGGCATGGACAAGGCGTCCATGTCCCAGATCGCCCAGCAGGCCCAGGTCAGCAAGGCGCTGCTGTATCATTACTATCCCTCCAAGGATGCGCTGATCTTCGCGATCATCATGACGCATCTGGAGGAGTTGCAGGACGCCATCGAGGCCGCCGACGACCCCGCCCTGCCGCCCAACCAGCGGCTGCGCAGCCTGGTGGGGGCGGTGCTGGAAAGCTATCGCGGCGCCGACAATCAGCACAAGGTCCAGCTGAACGCGACCGCCGCCCTGACCGACGACCAGAAGGCGCAGATCATGGCGGTCGAACGCGGCATCGTGAAGCGGTTTTCCGCCGTGCTGGACCAGATCAACCCGGATCTCAACACCCGCGAACGCCCGCTGCTGATGCCCGTCACCATGTCGCTGTTCGGGATGATGAACTGGGTCTACATGTGGTTCAAGGACGGCGGCCGCATCAGCCGCGAGGATTACGCGGACGTGGCGACGACGCTGATCCTGGAGGGGATCAAGGCGGTTCGGTGAGGGTGAGCGCATTTCCCCCGAGACATAAGCGAATCTGCCTGCTATCTCTACGAAAAATACGGAAGTGTTATGAGCGAGAAGTCATTTAAGTTCATTTTTGATGGACCTGCGTTTGCAGAACATCAGATCGACGTTGCCGATCTAGCGCCAGCTCTGCTTGCTCTTGGCAACATCGTAAAACGTGCCAATCAGGCTATTAATGGCGACCGAGCCGAGGCGCGGTTGATGGTTAAAGCAACAGCTGAGGGCAGTTTTGACGCCATTCTAAGCATTGATGTTTCTTTTCTATCGGCAATGGTTGACATGATTGATTATGCAACAGGCCATAAAGAACGCATTGCGACAGCGAAAGAGCTGACCGACCTTCTCATTAACATGGGAACAATGGTGATTATCCCGTTGACACATCAGCTACCAGATCTTGTGCCGGCGGCGCCGTCACCTTTTCCGGTCCGGATGGATCATCGCGGGACTTCAAGCGCCGCGCCCGTGGTGCCTGCTTCTCGGGTCTCTTGCCCCAGTCGGGGATGACACTCCCCAGGGCCTCGCCGAAGTATCGGTTGGACACATACACGCTTCGCTCCGGGATCACCCGATCCCGGGTTCGAGGGGGCCAGAGCGCGGGGTCGAGCACGACCCCCTCCCTTGCCGCCCCAAGGCGCTCCAGATGACGGATCACCGTCGCCTGGAGGCTTTCCGCCTTCGTCATGCGGGCTGTCCGATCAAAGGCGGAACGTCCGCCCCCGAGGTTCCGGGACCCGTTGATGTCGGCATGGATGGTTCTGCCGCAGGCGCCGCAGACGAACTTGTCCTGAGCCTTGCGGTTCGTGCGGCTCACATAACCGCAGCACGAGCAGGTCTGCGAGCTGTAGGCCGGGTTCACCTCAACGGAGGTGATCCCGAAGCGCTCCTTCAGATCCTTGAGCTTGGCGCGCAGCACCGAGCGGCCGCAATTGGCCAGCAGCCGGTTCATGCGGCGCGACAGATCCGCGCCGCGGAAGTCGAGCCGCTCCAGCACCAGATGCGCGGGCGCCCGGATCTCCACGAGCCGGTTCAGCGCCCGGCCGACGGATGTCTCGATGAAGCCCCGCAGGCTTTCCACCATGGCGCGGTAGCGCGGGGACCGGTTCGGCCGGATGCCCTGGGCCTGGAGCCGTGCGGCGAGTCCCGAGATCCGGGCATCATGCCACATCAGCCGGTCCATCCAGTCGCGGCCCAGCAGATCGCCCCGGTCCGTCGCCAGCATCGTGCGAAGCCCGAAGTCGACACAGATCTCCTCGCAGCGCGGGGCGTAAGCCTTGCGGCTTTCCCTGAAGGCCGCCTTCATGTCGGACACCAGCCCGATGACCAGCTCGCCCGGACGGCCGTCGGCCAGGCGGTGGGTCCAGCGGCCGAGCTTGACCGCGCGTGGGCTGGCCGGGCGCTCGATCAGCTGGACGGTCTTCGCCAGATCGCCGCCGCGGCTTTCGAAACGGCCATGGCTTCTCACGGGCAGGTGGATCATCCGGTGGCTGCCCGCCCGGAACGCCTCCGGCTCCCGCCCCTGGCGGGTGGCGCGGGCCTCGTCCTGCACTGAGAGCCAGCGGGCAGTCGGACCGTCGAGCGGCGCCAGCGTGGCCACGCTGATCCACAGATCGCCATGGCGGGCGGACTGCGCGGTCTCGACGCTGGCCTGCCGCGCGTCGATGTTGGGGTTCATCCGCGAGAACCGCGGCCGCCGGTGGCGGGCCAGCACGGCGCGCATGATGGTGCGGGCCAGCTTGCGGATCTCATCGGGGATGACCTGGCCTTGCAGCGGTCCCGACATCATGGAGACCGGCTCGCGCGAGAACCATGCTCCCGCGCAGTTTATGGTCAGCAGCTGGTGGCGGGTCGTCTCGTCGAGCGACGAACCCAGCACGGTGTCCTTGAACTCGTTGGCGCGGTTGCCCATGAAGCCGTCAAGCTGGCCCACCACCTGGAAGCGCAGCATCTGCAGGCGCTGTGCGCCGAGAACGGCTTTCGCGGCCATGAGCGCGGGCGCTGCCTTGTCGGCCGCCGCAGGGGTGTATTTGTTGAAGCGGCCGGTCTCGAAGAACAGGCGCCACTGCTGGACCGCGACGGCGGGCGCGCAGTCCCGGAAGGCCTTCATGATGGCCAGCAGCGCCCGGATCTTGCCGGGATTGGCATCGAGCAATGGCAGGTGATCGCAACGCTTCATCTCCCGAAGGAGATAGCACGACGCGAACAAACTGGAAACATCAATTCGTTACAACGGGTTGAAAAGATCAGAGGCCTGCCGTCAGTGCCCGCATGGAGAGCGGCTGGCCGCCCCTGCCGATCGCATCGGCGATGCGCAGGAGGTGCCCGTCGTCGCGCCGGTTGTGGCGCCAGGACAACTCGTCCAGATAACGGTCGAGGTGCTTTTGGGAGATCCAATGCCACACTCCTATAACCGCGCGGCGGATCAGGCCATGGACCGACTCCGCGGTGTTGGTGTGGGCGTCCAGACCGGACCCGCCTGCGTCGTGCGCGACATACTCGCCGGACGAGTGCGTGACCGTCAGGTGCGCATGGCCCTTCACGGCCCGGCGGTAGGCGGGCAGGTTGTCGGTCATGACGGTTGCCTCCGGATCCAGGACAGGCCGTGCCGCACGGCCGATGGCAACGGAAGAATGACTGGCAATGCGCTCGAAGACCACGCGACCGCCGCGCTCGACCATCGTCAGAACGAGGGGTCGCCGCGGGCCGCGCCCGACAGGCACGCCCGAGGGGCCGCCGCCATGGCGCTTGCGGGGCGGGGCGCCGGCATAGATCTCGTCGATCTCGACCACGCCCGTGAGGCTGATCTGCCGGTTGCTCATCATGGTGCGAATGCGGTGGCACAGGTGCCAGGCCACCTTGTAGCTCAAGCCCAGCATCTCGCCCAGCTTGCGGGCCGAGATGCCCTTGCTGGAAGACGCAAGGAGCCAGATGGCCCTGAGCCATTGTCCGAGCGGCAGCCGTGTTCGGTGCATCGCGGTGCCGGAGGTAATCGAGAACTGCCGCCGGCAGCCGCCGCATGTATAGAGACCGGGACGGGAGCGATGATGGGTGAAATGCGCGCCCTCGGCCTCATCGGCGCCGCAGCTGTCGCAGGTCAGGCCGCCGGGAAAGCGGATAGCCTTGAAAAAGGCAAGGCATGCGGCCTCGTCCGACGCGATCCTCTCGATCGCGGCGAAGGTGATGTCGTGGGGATTGCGGCGGACGGGGCGATGGACATGGCTCATGACCACCCACATTGGCGATCTGACAGGGAAACGAAATCTATGCCGACACAAGATGTAGAGGCTGATGTGTCAAAGGGATAATTCCGGGAACAACTGGAGGCGCCAGTTTAGCGGGCTTTTTCTATGTTTTGAAAAAACTCCGTGGTAAACGCCCAGATGAAATCAAAGCAAATGGGGATGGAACTACAACCATTACTTCAGGCCCCGAGGTCATGATTGTTGATAATCGAACGGTCATCCTTCTCGAAGACAGCGCAACAAGAGAAGCTACCGAGGATTTTGGTAAGAAACTCGACAGGATCCCCGGCTTGTCTAGCGTTAGATTTACGGATGACGACCCGGACCCGGAAGTTATCCTCGAAAAAGGTGATCTTCAATCATTAAAGATTCCTGAACCTCTGGATGAAGAACCCTTGGAGGCCACGTCCGAACGTAAGGCTTGGCTAAAAATTGTTACAGCTCCGTTCCGTGACGGATATGTCTGGCGATTTAGCGATGGAGGGGAGAAAAGCTTCACCGCGACGGTTACTGATGAAGACTTTTTTACAAAGGTAGCAAACGGCAGTATTGCTTTGTCGGCAAATGACACACTGCTATGTTTGATTATAGAAAGGCAGAGCTTAGCTCGTGACAGCCTCTCGAAAGAAATTGAGATCGCTCGGGTTTTGGAATATGTTCCTGGCCATAAGCAGATGCGCCTTCTATGACAGAAAAAGTAGGGCGCACAAGCACGCACCCTACCCCTCAAACCCCGTCCGCGCCGTCACCAGCGGATCATAACGCGGCGCCTCCGCCCTCCGCCGGTCCACTTCCACCTCGGTCAGCGCCACCGCCGGGGCCAGCTTCTCCTTCGCCTCGACCGCAAGCTGCTGATAGACGCCGGTGCCCTGGCGCTTCCAGGCGATCTCGTCCGCCGTCAATTCCCGCACCACCTTCGCGGGCGATCCGACCGCCAGCGAGTTCGGCGGGATCCGCGCGCCCGCCTTCACGAAGGCCATGGCCGCGATGATGGAGTTTTCGCCCACCACCGCCTCATCCATGACCACGGCATTCATGCCGACCATGGCGTTCTTGCCGATGTGGCAGCCGTGCAGGACGGCGCCGTGGCCGATATGGCCGGATTCTTCGACCACCACGTCCTTGCCGGGGAAGCTGTGGACCACGCAGGTTTCCTGCACGTTCGATCCGGGATGCAGCACGATCCGTCCGAAATCGCCGCGCAGCACCGCGCAGGGGCCGACATAGACCCCCGCGCCCACGATCACGTCGCCGATCACCACGGCCTCGGGGTGGACGAAGGCCGCAGGGTCGATGACGGGAACGATGCCGTCCCAGGAATAGACCTTGGCCATCACGCGGCAGGCCATTGCTTGGCGACCATGGTCAGCACGTCATATTGGGCCACCACCTCGTCCTTCTGGTTCGTTACCCGGCAATCCCAGCGGACCTCTCCGTGGCCGGCGTTTTCGCGGGGGTTGATCTCTTTGCAGGTCAGGCGGACTTGTAGGCTGTCGCCGAAATAAACGGGCGTCAGGAAGCGCAGGTTGTCCACGCCGTAATTCGCCAGCACCGGGCCAGGGTTCGGCTCAACGAACAGCCCGGCGGCGAAAGAGGCGATCAGGTAGCCATGCGCCACGCGGTCGTCGAAGAACGGGTTCGCGCGCGCGGCCTCGCTGTCCATATGGGCATAGAAGGTGTCGCCGGTGAAATGCGCGAAATGTTCGACATCCTCCTGCGTGACCTGCCGCGCGGCTGTCACGAGCTGGTCGCCGATGCGCAGGTCCGCCAGCGACTTGCGGAAGGGGTGTTCCCCCTGCTGCACGTCAGCGCCCTCGATCCAGCGGCCCGTGACGGCGGACAGCAGGCGCGGCGCGCCCTGCACGGCGGTGCGCTGCATGAAATGCTTGACGCCCCGGATGCCGCCCATCTCCTCGCCGCCGCCCGCGCGGCCTGGGCCGCCATGGACCAGCGGCGCCAGGGGCGAACCATGCCCGGTGGACGACTTGGCCGAGGCGCGGTTGCCGATCAGCACCCGCCCGTGGAAGGGCGCGACGCCCAGGACCACCCGTTCCGCCACGTCCTTGTCGTCGGTGAAGACCGAGGACACCAGCGACCCCCGCCCGCGCGCGGCAAGCGCGACGGCTTCGTCAAGATCGTCATAGCCCATCACGGTGGACACCGGGCCGAAGGCCTCGCAATCATGCACGGCCGCCGCCTCGAAGGGCTTGTCGGCGTAAAGCAGGACGGGGTTCAGGAAGGCGCCTTTCCCTGCATCGCCCGAGACGACGCGCACGTCATGGGGATCGCCCGCGACGATTTCCGCCACCGCCTGCAATTCGCGGATCCGCGCCCGCACCTCGTCGCGCTGATCCAGGCTGGCCAGCGGTCCCATGCGGGTGCTCTCATCGCCCGGCAGGCCCAGGGCGGTCTTGTCCAGCCGGTCGCGCAGGGCGGCGATCAGCGCGTCCACCTGGCCGCGCGGGGCGATGACGCGGCGGATGGCGGTGCATTTCTGGCCCGCCTTGCTGGTCATCTCGCGCGCGACTTCACGCACGAACAGGTCGAACTCGGGCGTGCCCGCCACCGCGTCGGGGCCGAGGAGGGTGGCGTTCAGGCTGTCGGCCTCCATCGTGAAGCGGACGGAATGCTGCACGATGGCCGGGTGCGTCTTCAGCTTGCGGCCGGTATGGGCCGATCCGGTGAAGGTCACGGCGTCCTGTTCGGTGACGTGATCCAGCAGATCGCCCACCGATCCGCAGATCAGTTGCAGCGCGCCGTCGGGCAGGATGCCGGTATCGACGATCCGGCGCACCACCAGTTCCGTCAGATAGGCGGTCTGGCTGGCGGGCTTGACCAGGCAGGGCACCCCCGCCAGCAGCGTCGGCGCGATCTTTTCCAGCATCCCCCAGACGGGGAAGTTGAAGGCGTTGATGTGGATCGCCACGCCATGCAGCGGGGTCAGGATATGCTGGGCGCTGAACGTGTTGTCGCGCGACAGCAGTTCCACATCGCCGTCGGTCAGCACGCGCGCGTTCGGCAATTCGCGCCGGCCCTTGGACGCAAAGGCCAGCATGGTGCCGATGCCGCCCTCGATATCGACCCAGCCATCGGCGCGGGTGGCGCCGGTATGCAGGCTTTCGGTATAGAATTCCTCTTTCCGCTGCATCAGCGCCAGGCCCAGGGCCTTCAGCATTCCGGCGCGTTCGTGGAAGGTCATGGCCCGCAGCCTTGGCCCCGCCTTGGCGCGGCCGTAGTCAAGGGCCGCCGCGAAATCCAGGCCCGTGGCGTCGATGGTGGCGACCGGATCGCCGGTGGCGGCGTCCAGCAGGGTCTGCCCCTCTTTCGCGCCGGGCACCCATTCCCCGCAGAGATAGCTTTCCAGGCGGCGCGGGGTATGAGGCGTGATGGTCATGGCAGTTCCTTTTTCCGTCAACAGGGCTGGGTTCACAGACCCAATGCGCCCAGGTGTTCGTCGGCCAGTGCATTCCAGCGGGCCAACAGCGTTTCGTTCGGGGTATGGCGGATGCCGAACCGCGCCTGCGTGTCGTAACGGGTCGAGTTCGCCACCCCAAAGCTCGCCGCCACGCGGGGCCGCCAATAGGAAAGGCTTGCCTGCGACTCGGCCCGGCCCTGGTCCGTCTCGACGATGCGGGCCAGTCCCTCCAGCCCCAGTTCGGCGTGGCGCGCCTCGCGCGGGGCGATCTCGCGGAACACCTCGGCCAAGGGGGCATAAGACACGCGGGTCAGTTCCGTCATCTGCACGCCGGTGGCCAGGCCTTGCAGAACGTTCATCACCACGGCGTCGGTCCAGCCTGTGATCGGATAGTGGAACACCGACAGGCGCATGTCGCCCTGTTGCCGCGCGGCGCCCAGGTCGCTGTCGCGATCCACGCGGGCGGCCCAGTCATGCTGGGTCTGGTAACGACCCGTATCGGTGCCGAAATCGCCCATCACGGCCAGCACCCGTTCCGCGTGATCGGCCTTTTCCAGCGTGATCCGGCTGGCGGCGATGCGTTCCCGGATGCCCGGCGCGAAGTTGATGGACGACGCAAACCCGGCCGAGGCCGCCAGTTCGCTGTCCACGAAGGACGACATCAGCCGCATCAGCTCGCCGCGATAGCGGGCGGGAACGTTGCCGGGCGCGGTCAGGACGCCGCCCTGGGCCAGATAGTCCTCGATGTTCATGGTATCAGGCATGGGGGCCTCATTCGTCATAGGTGACGACCACGCGGTCGGTCAGCGGATAGGACTGGCAGGACAGGACGTAACCCGCGCGGACCTCGTAGTCTTCCAGCGCGTGGTTCACGGCCATCTCGACCTCGCCTTCCAGCACCTTGCAGCGGCAGGTGGAGCAGACGCCCGCCTTGCAGGAATAGGGCGCGTCCAGGTTGTTGGCGATGGCGGCGTCCAGGATCGTCTGGCCCTCGCGCGGCATGGCGAAGCTGCGGGTGGCGCCGTCCAGCGTCACCGTGGCCTGGGTGCCCTCGCCCCCCTCGGTCGCTTTCGACACGGGGCGGGCCTTGGCGCGGCCCGGTTGGCTGCTGGCGAACAGTTCGAACCGGATCTGGTCGTCGCGCAGGCCGTGGTCGCGCAGCGACTGCGCCACGGTCAGCATCATCGGTTCCGGCCCGCAGATGAAGGCGGCGTCGACCGATTTCGGATCGATCCAGCGGTCGAACAGCGCCGTCATCTTGTCCGCGTCGATGCGGCCGGTGAACAGGTCGATCTCCTGCGCCTCGGACTCCAGCACATGCAGGACCGAGAAGCGGCCGAGATGCAGGTTCTTCAGATCCTCCAATTCCTCGCGGAACATGATGCTGCTGATCTGCCGGTTGGCATAGACCAGCGTAAAGCGCGATTTCGGTTCCCGCCGCAGCACGGTCTTGACGATGGACAGGACCGGCGTGATCCCCGATCCGGCGGCGAAGCCCACGTAATGGCGCGCGGAATCCGGGTCCAGGGGCATGGAAAACTTGCCCATCGGCGGCATCGCCTCGATCTCGTCTCCCGGCGCCAGGTTCTCGTTGGCCCAGGTGGAAAAGGCCCCGCCATCGACGCGCTTGATGCCGACTTGCAGGCAGCCGTCATCGACGCCCGCGCAGATCGAATAGGACCGGCGCAATTCCTCGCCGTCGAAGGCGCGGCGGAAGGTCAGGTACTGGCCTTGGGTGAAATCGAACAGGGCGCGATCCTCGTCGCGGGGGGCCAGGGTCACGACGACCGCATCGCGGGTCTCGCGGCGCACATCGGTGACTTTCAGGGGCAGAAAGCGTGCCATCGGGGTGTCTTTCCTTGGGTGCGGTCAGATGCACTTGAAATAGTCGAAGGGTTCCAGGCAGTCGGTGCAGCGCCAGCTGGCCTTGCACGGGGTGGATCCGAACTGGCTGACCTTTTGCGTATGGGTCGATCCGCAGCGCGGACATTGGATGGTCAGGTTGCTGCCCATCAGCCGCGACACCCGACCCGCCAGAACGCCATCCGCCGCCGTGCCGTCGACGGGCGGGGCGATGCCATAGGCGCGCAGCTTCTCGCGCCCTTCGGGCGTGATCCAGTCGGTCGTCCAGGCGGGGGACAATTGGCGTTTCAGTTCCAGCTTCTGAATGCCGTGGGCGCGCAGCGCGGATTCGATGTCCAGGTTGATGACGCCGGTCGCGGGGCAGCCGGAATAGGTGGGCGTCACCGTCACCACCAGCGTGTCGCCCCGCCAGGCCACATCGCGGATGATGCCCAGGTCGGTCAGGCTGATGACCGGGATTTCCGGGTCCGGCACCTGCGACAGCCAGTCCCAGATCTGGCCGGTATCGGGCAGCGTCGTGGCGGACATGGCGTCACCATTTCGCGCCGGGATAGGCGCGTTGCAGGAACTGCATCTGGGCCAGGATATATCCCAGATGTTCCGTATGGATGCCGTTCTTGCCGCCCTTGTGGTGCCAGCCATCGGCGGGCAGGGCCAGCGTCGCCTCGTCCAGCACCGACGCGACGGTGCGGTCCCAGGCGGCTTTCAGCGCCGAGGGCAGCGGCGCCACCCCGGCATCGGCCATCGCCTGATCCACGGCATCGTCCAGGAACATCTCTCCGGTATAGGGCCACAGCTTCGCCAGCGCGGCCTGCATCCGGCGATGGCTTTCGTCGGTGCCGTCGCCCAGCCGGATCACCAGATCGGCGGACCGTTCCAGATGATAGGCGACCTCTTTCTCGGCCTTGGCGGCGATCTCGGCCACGCGGGGATCGGCCGAGGTTCTCAGCGCCCGCAGCATCTCGATATGGAAGGCGTCGAACAGGAACTGGCGCATCAGCGTGACGCCGAAATCGCCGTTGGGCAGTTCCACCAGCAGCAGGTTGCGGAAGGCGCCCGCGTCGCGCAGATAGGCCAGCGCGTCGGCGTCGCGGCCGCGGCCTTCCACTTCGCCCGCCAAGCCCAGCCACAATTGGCACTGGCCGATCAGGTCCAGCGCCTGGTTGGCAAGCGCGATGTCCTCCTCCAACGCCGGGGAATGGCCGCACCATTCCGACACGCGATGACCCAGGATCAGGCAGTTGTCGCCCATCCGTTGCAGGAATTCCACGAACTGGGGCTGCCCCGCATCCGGCGCGGGCACCTGGGCATGGCCGCCTTGGGCCAGCGCCTGACCGGCCAGCGCATCCAGGTTCGGAGTGGTCATGTCGGGAAGCGAGGGCATCACATATGCCCCACTTCATCGGGGATGTCGTAGAAGGTCGGATGGCGATAGACCTTGCTGTTCGACGGATCGTAGAGCGGCCCCTTTTCCGAAGGCGAGGACGCGGTGATGTCGTTCGACCGCACCACCCAGATAGACACGCCCTCGTTGCGGCGGGTGTACACGTCGCGGGCGTTGCGGATCGCCATTTCGGCATCGGGGGCGTGCAGGCTGCCGACATGGCGGTGATTGAGGCCGTGCTGGCCCCGGATGAAGATTTCCCAAAGCGGCCATTCGCTGGACATGATGGCTTCTCCCAATGATGCGGGTTGTGGCTGGCGGCTTATTCGGCGGCGTGGCGGGCGGCGCGGGCGCGTTCACTGGCCTTGGCGGCGTGGGCCATCAGCCCGTCGCGGAACCAGGCGCCGTCCTCCCACGCCTTGACGCGGGCGCCAAGCCGTTCGGCGTTGCAGGGACCGTTGCCGGCGATCACGGCGAAGAATTCCGACCAGTCGGGTTCGCTGAAGTCATAGCCGCCCTTCTCCTCGTTCCATTTCAGGTCGGGGTCGGGGACGGTCAGGCCCAGGTATTCGGCCTGCGGCACGGTCTGGTCGACGAACTTCTGGCGCAGTTCGTCATTGGTGTTCATCTTGATCTTCCAGGCCATCGACTGCGCGGAATGGACCGAATCCTTGTCGGACGGCCCGAACATCATCAGCGCCGGATACCAGAAGCGGTTCAGCGCATCCTGGGCCATCGCCTTCTGTTCCGGGGTGCCCGCGCACATCTTCATCATGATGTCGTAACCCTGCCGCTGGTGGAACGACTCCTCCTTGCAGATGCGGATCATCGCGCGGGAATAGGGGCCATAGCTGGTCCGTTGCAGCGGCACCTGGTTCATGATCGCCGCGCCGTCGACCAGCCAGCCGACCGCGCCCATGTCGGCCCAGGTCAGCGTGGGATAGTTGAAGATCGACGAATATTTCATCTTGCCGGAATGCAGCGCCTCCAGCAGTTCGTCACGGCTGACGCCCAGGGTTTCGGCGGCGCAATACAGATACAGCCCATGCCCCGCCTCGTCCTGGACCTTGGCCAGCAGGATCGCCTTGCGTTCCAAGGTAGGGGCGCGGGTGATCCAGTTGCCTTCCGGCAATTGGCCGACGATTTCGGAATGGGCGTGCTGGCCGATCTGGCGGATCAGCGTCTTGCGATAGCCTTCGGGCATCCATTCCTTCGGCTCGATCTTCTCGTTCCGGTCGATCCGGTCCTGGAAGGCGATCTCCTCGGGCGTCATTTCTTCGCGGGTCTTGGACCCTTCGGATTTGACCAGCTGTGCATACATGGCAGTCTCTCCTCTCAGACGCGTTCGATGATGATGGCGATGCCTTGGCCCACGCCGATGCACATGGTGCACAGGGCATGGCGTCCGCCGGTCCTGTGCAGCTGATACATCGCGGTGGTGACCAGCCGGGCGCCGGACATGCCCAGGGGATGGCCGATGGCGATGGCGCCGCCATTCGGGTTCACGCGCGGATCGTCATCGGCAAGACCCAGGTCGCGAAGCACGGCCAGCCCCTGTGCGGCAAAGGCTTCGTTCAATTCTATCACATCCATCTGGTCCAGCGACAGGTTCGCGCGGGCCAGAACCTTGCGTGCGGCGGGCACCGGGCCGATGCCCATGACGCGCGGCTCGACCCCCGCCGCCGCCATGGCGACGATGCGGGCGCGCGGCGTCAGGCCCTGCGCGGCGGCCGCGCGTTCCGACAGGATCGCCAGCGCCGCCGCCCCGTCGTTGACGCCCGAGGCGTTGCCCGCCGTCACCGTCAGATCCGGGCCGTTGACGCCGCGCAGCTTGGCCAGCGTCTCGGCCGTGGTGCCGGGGCGGGGATGTTCGTCTGTGTCGAAGACGATGGGATCGCCCTTCTTCTGCGGGATCGTCACCGGGGCGATCTCGTCGCGGAACAGGCCCGCCTGGTGCGCGGCCTGCCAGCGGGCCTGCGACAGCGCCGCGAAGGCGTCCTGGTCGGCGCGGCTGATGCCGTAATCGGCGGCCACGTTGTCGGCGGTTTCCGGCATCGAATGAGTGCCGAAGGCCTTTTTCAGCGCCGGGTTCGGAAAGCGCCAGCCGATGGTCGTGTCATAGACCGCGTTCGACCGCGAAAACGCCGTTTCCGCCTTGGGCATGACGAAGGGCGCGCGGGTCATCGATTCGACGCCGCCCGCGATCATGAAGTCACAATCGCCCGCCTTGATGGCGCGCGCGGCCATGCCCACCGCGTCCATCCCCGAACCGCACAGGCGATTGACCGTGGTGCCCGGCACATTGATCGGCATCCCGGCCAGCAGCACCGCCATGCGGGCGACGTTGCGGTTGTCCTCGCCCGCCTGGTTGGCGCAGCCCAGGATCACGTCGTCGACGGCCGACCAGTCCACGCCCGGATTGCGATCCATCAGCGCCTTCAGCGGCAGCGCCGCCAGATCGTCGGCGCGCACCGTGGCAAGCGCCCCGCCATAGCGACCGACCGGCGTGCGGATGGCATCGCAGATGAAGGCTTCGGACATGCAGACCCCCAGAGATTTCAAGCTGAGGCCGACGATTCTCCCAATTCGTCGACCGATTGGTCAGCTTATAGCAGGCGATACATTACACTGCAAAGAAAAATGTGGTCTTGTCTGTAATGTTTCAAGCCAGCGCCGCCAGCCGCGCCTGGGTCCGGGGGGTGGTTTCCGGCAGGGGGCCGTCCTCGCCCTCCATCGAGCGGGCGATATGCGCCTCGGCACGCGGGGTCAGGGCGGCGTAAAGGCGGCGGAACAGGGCCTGCGCCCCGGTTCCCGGCCAATCGGCGGGCAGGGCTTCGGGCGGCAGGCCGGGATCGCGCAGCAGGACGCCGCGATAAAGATGCACCAGCAGCAGCCGCGCGATCAGCGCATCTTCGGGTGACAGGGCGGAACCGTCGGCCAGCGGGGCAAAACGGTCCAGGACGGTGCGATAGCCGTCGGCAAGCGCCGCCAGATCCCAGTATCCCGCAAGCTGCGGCAGGCGGTCCAGCCCCGCGACGGGGGACGCGCGCAGCACCAGCCCGCCGGTGTCCGGCAGGGCGCCCCGCGCCGGGCAGATCCACAGATCGCCGCCGATCCGGGCCATGCGGTGGCGGCGGGTCAGATCCTCGGCCATGTCGGGGGCCAGCATCACCAGCCAGTCGCCCGAGGGCCGGGGCTGCGCGTAAAGCAGCCGCGCGGCATCCGCGAATTCCGCCCGCGCGGCGGGGGCCAGGCGATAGAAGCTGCGCCGCCCGACCCGTTCCCCTTGCAGACGCCCGGCGGCGACCAGGCGGGACACGGCCGTGCGCACCAGGTTTTCGCTGATGCCGATGCGGGCGCAGATCTCGATCAGGCTGCCGATCCACAGGACTTCGCCGCGCGGCACCACCACGTCGCCATAGACGGTGACGATGAAGGAACCGGCGGTGACCGGAAGATCGGCCGTCAAACGCTGGATCAGGTCGGTCTGGCTCATCGGCGGATCCGGTCGTGGTTGCGCTCTGGGCCTAGGGGCAGGGCCGCGCGATGTCAAACCAGGTCGGTCGGGCACACCCCCGCGGTGAACAGAACCTCGCGCGACAGGGCGCGCAGATGGCCGCGCATGACGATGGCGGCCTGGTCTTCGTCGCGGTCGCAGATCGCCTCGGCCAGGGCGCGATATTCGTGCATCGCCCGCTGCCGACGGTCGTCACCGACCGGCCAGACGGGCCATAGCGGCGCCAGCCGAGTCCGCAGGCCGGCGGCCAGTCCGCCCAGTTCGGCATTCTTCGTCAGCCGGCAGATCCGGTCGTGCAGATCCAGGCTGGCCTGGCGGAAGGCGTGGGGATCGGCTTCTTCGATCCGGTTGACCAGATCCTCCAACGCCTGCATCTCGGCCAGGGGCGCCCGGCGCGCGGCGAGCGTGGCGCACAGCGCCGAGATTTCCCCCAAAGCCTCGAACTGGTCCAGCAGGGCGGTCGGATCTGTGCTTCTGGAAGGGTCGGGCGACATGATGGACCCTGTTGGATTGCATCGGCCGGACTTATACAAGCGCGGGAAACAGACAGGTTTAGGAATTCCCATGTCCCTGCGCAGGACCGAGGCCGTGCTGGCCCGTTTCGGCTTCGACCGATACATGCTGCTGCTGGTGCTGACCGTGGTGCTGGCGACCGTTCTGCCCGCGCGCGGAGCCGCGGCGGTCATCTTGTCGCATGTCACCTATTGGGTGATTTCGCTGCTGTTCTTCCTGTACGGCGCCAAGCTGACCACGGCGACCATCCTGGCGGGGCTGGCGAACTGGAGGCTGCAACTGTCGGTGCTGGCGCTGACCTTCGTGCTGTTCCCGATCCTGGCCCTGGCGCTGAAGCCCCTGTCGCTGATCTGGCTGCCCACGGCCATCGGCGCGGGGATCCTGTATATCGGCTGCATGCCGTCCACGGTGCAAAGCTCGATCGCCTTTACGGCGGTGTCGGGCGGCAATGTCGCGGGGGCGGTCTGCGCGGCCTCGCTGTCGAACCTGATCGGGGTGGTGCTGTCGCCCCTGCTGTTCGCGCTGCTGATCCCGCAGGGATCGGGCTACGGGATCGAGCCGTCCGCGATCTGGAAGATCGTCCAGCAGATCCTGCTGCCCTTCGCCCTGGGCCAGCTGTGCCGCCCGCTGCTGGCGGGATGGCTGGCCCGGCACCGGACGGCCACGACCATCGTGGATCGCGGGTCGATCCTGCTGATCGTCTATGCGGCCTTTTCGGCAGGGGTGGTGGCCGGCATCTGGCAGGTGATGTCGGCCCCGTCGCTGGCGATCCTGCTGGGGCTGTGCGCCCTGCTGCTGGCGGCGGTGATGGGGGCCGCGATGCTGATGGCGCGCGTGGCGGGGCTGGATCATGCCGACCTGATGGCGGTGCTGTATTGCGGATCGACGAAAAGCCTGGCGACCGGGCTGCCGATGGCGGGGATCCTGTTCGCGGGGCAGAACATCTCTCTGATCATCCTGCCGCTTATGCTGTTCCACCTGCTGCAACTGGGCGTCTGCGCCGTGATCTCTCAGCGCGTGGCGGCGCGGCTGGAACCGAGGGCCGCCGCATGATCCCCGCGCCCCTTGTCGCCGTCATCGCCACCGGCGGCACCATCGCCAGCCGCAAGAACCCGGACGGGTCCAGCACGCCCAGCCTGGACGGGCAGGCGCTGCTGGACCGGCTGGGCGATCTGCCGCCGGTCAGGCTGCGGCCCGTCGATCTGTTCGCCAAGGATTCCTCGGCCCTGACCCTGGCCGACATGCAGCGGATCAGCGATGCCGTGCGCGCCGAACTGGGCACCGAACCGGGCGGCGGGGCGGCGGGCGTCGTCGTTCTGCACGGCACCGACGCGATGGAGGAAACGGCGCTGCTGCTGGCCTTGCAGCATCCCGGCGCGCCCGTGGTGCTGACCGGCGCGCAATTCACCGACGATCATCCCCAGGCCGACGGTCCCGCGAACATGGCGGCGGCGATCCGCGCGGTGCTGGACGGCGGGGGCGTAAGGCTGGCCTTCGGCGGGCGGGTGCTTCCCGCCTGGGGGCTGGTGAAATTCGCCACCGACAGCGCCGACGCCTTTCGCCTGGCGGCCGATGCGGCGGCGCCCGATGCGGCGCTGACCGCGCCCGTCGGTGGAATCCGCGTCGATCTGGTGGCCATCCATCCGGGATGCGATGCGACCCATATCGACGCCAGCCTTGCGGCGGGCGCGCAGGGGATCGTGCTGGCCGCGCTCGGATCGGGGAACGCCACGGCGGCGGTGACCGATGCCGTGGCGCGCTGCGCGGCGGCGGGGGTTCCGGTGGTCCTGTCCAGCCGGGTGCCGATGGGGCGGCTGGCCGCCAGCTATGGCG
>NZ_UZWE01000005.1 GCF_900631945.1 Paracoccus haematequi | reverse complement strand
TGCGGCGGGTATCGGCATTGGGCGTGTCGCGTTCCCGGAAGGTGTGCTGGAGAGAGGCGCCCATGCTGCCCAGGGTCTTGATCTTGGCGCAGCGGAGGATCGCGAAGCTGCGGGCCGTGCCGAGATGGGGCATCCTGCCCCCGATGCGGCGATCAATGCGCAACTGTTCCTGATCGTCTCGCGCGCCCATGAACCGCCCCTCTGCAGGAAGGTTTATGTGTACTCACTAGACAATTTGGCACAAGGCCAAATTATCCGCTCGCCCCGCAACACGGGGAAGGGACACATAAACCTTCCTGCAGAGGGGCTACATTGCGCCTAAGAAGAGGGAAGAGAAGCCGCCTGCAGCGGCTCGATCCCCAGCCCTTGCCAGCCTGATGAGAGCGCTGCGGGCCGGGGATCGGTCCTTGATTTCAGCTGAATTGTGTTTGGTGGCATTGCGGCTGTTGTCATCATAAGTATGATAAAGTGTGCTGCCGCTAAGGAGGTTGTGACATGGGTGCTGTCGAACGGATGACGATCACAATGCCTGCCGAACTGGCCGAGACCTTGCGCCAGACGGTTGCGGGTGGAGAGTATGCCTCAACGAGCGAGGTCGTTCGCGAAGCGTTGCGTGACTGGACCCGCAGTCGGGATACAGAGCGGCGCGAACTGGAAGCTTTACGAGCGGCGATCAAGGCCGGGCTGGACAGCGGTCCCGGCATTCCGGCAGACCAGGTGTTTGCGGAACTCCGTGCCCGCTATGCAGCGAAATCCTGATCTGTGCCGCGTTTGGTGATTTTGCCCGCCGCGCGGGCTGACCTGATCGAGATCGGTGATTTCATCGCCCAGGACAATCCTGGCCGCGCCTTGTCCTTTCTGGCTGAGATCGAAGCCAAGATGCGGCAGGCCGCTGAACGTCCTGAAAGCTTCCCTTCGCGTGATGATGTGCGCGAAGGGCTGCGCTCAGCCCGGCATGGACGCTACCTGATCTTCTTCCTCAACAGGGACGAGGAAGTTCAGATCATTAGGGTGCTGCATGGTGCGCGCGATTTGCCCAGAGTATTTGGATGATCGCGTGATTGCCGGTCAGCCTGAAAGCTTCGGGCAGAAGCCAATCCAGTCATAGAAAACATATTGACGATCCGGTGACGGCGGACCCCAAGGGCGAGTGGTTCACCTTCGAGAAGGGGGCGACCAAGACCAGCGGTGGTGAAGGCTGGTCACGACCAACTCCATCCGCGGCGGCGCGAACCGCGAGGTGCTGAAACCGATCACCGAGCGCGGCCGCATATTCGAGGCATGGTCGGACGAACCCTGGACCGTGGACGGTGCAGCGGTGCGCGTGTCGATGGTGTGCTTTGACGGGCAGAAGGGCGTGCCTGCGCGCCTGGACGGGGCCGAGGTGGCCGAGGTCTTTGCGGATTTGTCGGCAGCGCGTGGCGGAACCGAATGGCCGCAGGAATGCCGAGGTGGTGCGGCCGCTGCTGAACGGCATGGACATCACTCGCCGCCCTTCGGGGCGATGGATCATCGATTTCGGTACCATGTCTGAGGCCGACGCCAGCCTGTTTGAAGCGCCGTTCGAGTATGTCCGGCAGCATGTGAAGCCGGTGCGGGACATGAACCGCCGCGAGAGACGCAAGCAATTCTGGTGGCAGCATGGTGAGACGGTTCCGGGAGTAAAGAGGGCAGTTGCCAATCTTCAGCGGGCAATTTCCACGCCGCGCGTGGCAAAGCATCGGCTGTTTGTCTGGGCTGCAAACGCGACTGTTCCTGACTCCGCCGTTGTCATCATCGCTCGTGACGACGACACGAGTTTCGGCATCCTGCACTCGCGCTTTCACGAACTCTGGTCGCTGCGGATGGGCACGTCGCTTGAGGACCGGCCCCGCTATACCCCCTCGACCACTTTCGAAACCTTCCCCTTCCCGGACGGCCTGACCCCCGACATTCCCGCCGCCGGTTACGCCGCAGACCCGCACGCGCAGGCTATCGCCGCCGCTGCCGCCCGGCTGAACGAGTTGCGGGAGAATTGGCTCAACCCGCCCGACCTGGTGTGCCGCGTCCCCGAGGTGGTCCCCGGCTATCCCGACCGCATCCTGACTGTGGACGACAAGGCCGAGCGTGAGCTGAGGAAACGCACCCTGACCAACCTCTACAACGCCCGCCCCGCCTGGCTGGATCATGCCCACAAGGCGCTGGATGAGGCCGTGGCCGGGGCCTACGGCTGGGGGGACGACTGGCGGGCGGGCGCGCTGACCGACGACGAGATCCTGGCCCGCCTGTTCCATCTCAACCAGCAGCGCACCGCTCGGTAAGGCAGGCGGGTTTCAGTCACCCCGCCCTTTTCCGAACAACCGGGACCAGAACCCCGCAGCGGGCTTGGGATGGTCTGGTGCAGGGGCTGGGCGCGCGATGGAGAGACGTTCCGCAATCTGGTGCCACCTGTCGCGCTCCTGCTTCGCATCGGCCAGAGCCTCGCGGAGCATCTGATTTTCGCGCTTCAAAGCCGCTGTTTCACCCGTTTCTTCGGGTGTTGCAGGTCGTTTCATGGTCTGCGTTTCAGGTGGTGCACCTGCAACGGGTGGAAACACGCGGTGCAACTCTGCCGGGTCTATGGTCCAGGTGCCGCTGTCATCCTTCAATCCTGAAATCTTGCCGCTCTTCAAGGCCCTCGTGATCGTGGCCTTGGAAATGCCCGCTGCCTTTGCGGCCTGACCTGCCGTGTATTTCATGGTATTTCAGGGTGTTGCATGGTGTTGCATGAACCGTCTTCGCACCTGTTGTGCAACGCGTTGCAGGGACAGAGCATCAAGGTTCATCCCTTTCAGCCGTCGCTGGCAGGTCAGGCTCCATTCCGGGAAAGGATGGTTGCGAGATGGGGGGCAGGCCGACGCCCGAAGGGATCTGAAGTTCGCCAATCCGGGGGAGGTTGTAGAGCGCCGTTTTCGGCTCATCGAGTGCCCCGACTTCTTGTTCATCCTCGGCCAGCAGCACATCGGCTTTCAGGCGGGCATAGCGCAGGCGGTCGCGGCCTTCTGCCCATGCTACACGGCTGTTGAGGACATAGGCATTCACGGTGCCACTGGCCCCGATCTGGTGAACCTCGATCCAGTTGCCATCAGAAAGCGTTTTAAGGGCGCGCTTCACGGTCGAGGACGAAGCTCCCATAAGGCGGGCCAGGATCTTGTGGCTGGCAACAACCGCGTTGTGATCCCCGACATTGGCAGCGAGGACATGCAGCAGGGCAGAAGCCGCAGGGTGCTTTGTGCCAAGCCGTGCCCATGCCTCATGGGCGGCTCGGTCAGTCTGAACGAAGTGCCCCCGGCGCGGCTTCATTGGAAGGTTTGGCCGTTCCGCTTCCTGATCCGACCCTAGTTCATCCATGACCCACCCCTAGTCCATTTTTGATCGAAATTTGCTCATGCGAAATCGAGAATCGAACAAGCGTGATCGATTTATACCGACAAAATCAGAGCATGTATGCTCAAAATCTGCTCAGACCTAGGTCATAGCTGTGACCTAGGGGTAGGTCATAGCTATGACCTACCCCCCCCTTAAAAAATCAAGAAAAACAATATCTTATTTTTTTTGCCTTCTTATGATCTTAAGGCAGGCAAAAAATCCACGGTCCGGGCGCGCTTGCGCGCCGGGGGGGCGCGCCCGCCAGGAAGCTGGCGACCCCCCGCCCGTGGGACGGGCTGTGGGGTTTTTGAATGCCGTCGAACGCGAAGCCCCTTGTGGGCTGAGCGGACGACTCCGCGTGCAGATGCGCGCGCGGCGGGTGGGGGTTCGGGGGAGGGGGAAGGACCGAATGGACGGAAGGCGAAGCACGCCTGTGCCAGGAAGCCAAAGCAACCGCCCCGGATTACGCCAGCCAGCCGCCATCTGCATCATCACCAGTCTCGGCCAGCAAGGCTGGATAATTCATGATGACCACACTGCGCTTTCCTCGGGGCAGGATGATGTTGTCGTCCTTGAGCGCCGAGAATTGCCGGCTGACGGTTTCCAGAGAGAGGGACAGATAGCTGCCGATCTCCGCCCTTGTGAACGGCATGACCAGGGACATCGGCTTTTTCACCAGAGACGGATCCCTCTCGATCCTGGGGCGGACACTGAGGGCCAAGAAGGAGGCGACCTTCTCGCGGGCGTTCTTGCTGCCCAGAAGCAAAATCCATTCTCGGGATGCATCAAGCTCTCTGGACAACTGCTCCAGCAGCCTGCGGCCAAGGGCCGGTATCTGGTCCAGCAATTTCGTGAACGGTTCACGGTGGAAGCCACAGAGCACCACCGAGGTTGACGCGATTGCGTTATAAGAGACCTGTGGAGAATATGGGTGGCCCAGGAGGTTTCCCGGACGCAGCATGGCGACCATCTGGGTCCTGCCGTCCGCCATGATCTTCGTCAGCGACACTACTCCGCTGACAATGGTGGCCACAAAATCCAGAAGATCCGTTTCCCAGGCAATTGTCTGCCCCGGCTCGTATACTCGAAAGAAGCGGATCGCCTCGACCTGACGAAGCTCGTCAGGCTCGCAAGAGGCACAAAGGGAGCGATGCCGGTCCGGGCAAGTGATGCAGGACGTTTGCGCGTAACATCCGAGAGTAATTTCTGCCCTGGTGTTCATGGAGCGATCCTTATCCCTGCCTTGCTACCCTGTGGCAGCGGGGCTTGTGGGTTTCGGCAGTCGTTCAGCCGGCCTTGTGGGGCGCGCCGAAGCCAAGCCTGTCCGCGGGACATAAGGCGCTTTGGGCATGATGACAAACACCCTTGAGACCAGGCGAAGGGGGCTTTCCAGCCGAGCGCCGGCCCTCGGAACACACATCACAAAAACCGCTTGGCTGATGAGCCGGCTCGATCGCATCCCAAGTGCACAGGACGGAAATCTACCATTGGTTGTAAGCCGCTGAAATTTATGTAATTTCTGGAACTTTTCTGCGCTTAGAGCGTTTTAACCATGATTGCTAGAGAGAGCGGTCGTGTTTTTGTGTTTTGAGTTCTGGTTTTCAGCGAGCCCCGCCCCTTCGGCGGGGCTTTTCAGTGCCTGGCCGCCAAGGCCCGGTTCAACCTCCGGCTGCGCTCTGGCGGATATGAGGTTTTATGACACCGGATCGAGGGAGGGGGTTGTGAGGTCTAGGGCTTCCGCAAGCTGCCGGGCCAGCTCCTGCAAACGAGGCGGCAGGGCGGGCGGGGTCTTCGGACGTTTCGAACGGCGGGATGGTGACTTTGTCATGGCGCAACGAACCAGACGCGGGGCAAAGGTTCCAGGACGCGAAAGGCCCTTACAACCAGGCTGGGTGCAAGGGCCTCCCATGAAGATGTTCGACGAGTCCTCACCGCACCTGAACCGGGCAGTTTAGCAACGGTTCCAGGCGACCGGAAAGTGTAACGCTGCCAAATGACATTTCCTGCTACAGTCCGTCCGACCTGTCAGAGTGGCAGGAAAGGGAAGTGTCAAGCAGGTGACACAACGGACCCCGGCTTCCGGAATACACTCCTTTCACGCAGTTTATTGAAAATGTCCCTGTTTGCTTATCAAAAGGCAAAAGATGCATTCTTGTCAGCACCCACCTTCTTCCCCGTTCTATGAGCCTAAAAAACGACTGACGGCCGATGAATGGGAACTGATTATGGACGCCTTGAGCGCCTATCAGCACAACGAGGTTTATCGCGCCCTTTATGAAAAGCTTGGAGGAGCCCAGGCTCACGAAACGCTGCCGTTCCACTACAGGGCGGCACCGGCAGCTTAGGGGCGTTCCCCAGGTGGACCGGGCCTGCGGCCCGCCCTTCGGGCAAATGGTTAGGGCGAACCGGCTGCAGCAATCTGCGGCGGCTTTGCGCTTGAAGGAAGCCGGTCCAAAACTCCCTGTTTCCCCGCCACAACCTGTAACGCTCGCCAAAGAGCCCGTTCGGCCAGCCAGGACAGGGCCAATTTCCGCATTTGGCAGTGTAACGATGCCAAATTGCATTTCCTGCTACAGTCCGTCCCCTAGTGGCGGTCTGGCAGGCTGACTGGACGAGCTAGTGGCCGTCGTCCCAGGCATCGTCCTTGGGCTTGATCCGGTGCTCCCCCACGGGTCCGTCCCTGACCTGCTCCTGGACGACCGATTTCGCCTTCGGCGCATGCTCGATCGCAGGCTTGAACTGTATTCTGGTCCTTGTGGGCGCCTTTGCCTTGACAGTGGGCTGTGCCACCGGGGCATCGAGCGCCTCCAGAGCTTCCTTGGCCGCCGTCTGCAAGCGGGTCATGAAGGCTTTCTCATCCAGGCCGTTTTCCCGGGCAAAGGCGCGGCCGCCTGCCACCATGCCGTCCTGGATCGCACCCAGGCGGCGGTTCTCCTGGGCGATCAACTCGGCCCGGGTCTCCGTTGCTTTCAGCTCGCGCTGCAGCTTGCGGTTCTCGTGCTGAAGGTGGGTCAAGTCCCTCTGCATCTTCGGTGTGCCGGTGATCTGCTGCTTGAGGACGAAGACCTCGGCCGCATGATCGCGGTTCTCCCGGTGCCGGACCGACTGAACGCCCCTGAGAGCGTCTGAGGCGGCCTCTGAGGCCCGTTGACGCCATTCTGCCTCCGTCTCACCGCCTATGCCCAGAATGGCCCCCTTGCGGCGCTCTGGGAGGCTCACAGCGGCATCCGGGTCGCTAAGATGGGCGTAGGCCCTCTGGACGCGCTCGTGGCGCGCCGGAGAGCCTTGCAGGCCGCGTTCCAGCCCATGCACCTTGCCGACCCGCTCCGCGAAGTCGGTCTGCATGGCCGAGAGCCTTTCCCGGCTGCCGACGATGGCGCGGGCGTTCAGCTTGCCACGCTCGTCGAGGGGAATGGTCATCACCGTCATGTGGGGCGTGGTCTCGTCCCGGTGGATCACCGCGGAAAGGACGTTCTCGGCCCCGTGGCGGGCCTTGAGCCAGTCCAGGGCATCGGCAAAGTAGGCATCCTGCTCCTGCCGGCTCATGGCCTTCAGGGCTTCGGGAGAGCCGCCGACGAAGTATTCCAACCCATGAACGGCATTGCTGCGGATCTTCTCGGGAGCACGCTCTTTCCAGGCATCAAGGACGGCCTGGCTGGTGTCGCCGCCGACCAGAACGGTGTTGTCTGGGGTGCGGCGGGTATCGGCATTGGGCGTGTCGCGTTCCCGGAAGGTGTGCTGGAGAGAGGCGCCCATGCTGCCCAGGGTCTTGATCTTGGCGCAGCGGAGGA
>NZ_UZWE01000007.1 GCF_900631945.1 Paracoccus haematequi | reverse complement strand
AATAGTGGGCGCATGAGCGCGCCCAAGGATGATCGGGGTCGCTACGCCATCGACCCGGCAGAGTTGCACCGTGCGTTTTCCTTCCAAGCTCCTGACCGGTCGGCCGACCGGTTCCCGGAACCGCAACCGACCACCCATGAGAACCACCAGACCACCCTGACCGACCAAGGCCTAAAACGAGAAGTCGAGTTGTTGCGCGAGATGCTGGGCAAGGCCGAAGCCAATGCCGACCATTGGCGCGCATTGGCCGAGCGTCAGCAGGCGCTCCTGGAAGACAAGCGGCCCAAGGAACCGCGCAGCCTCCTTCAGCGCATCCTCGGCCGATAAGTTAGCTTGGCGCTGTTTAGGACTAGGGTGCAGTAGTCCCCGCCCGCCCGCTCGGATCAGAGCGGGCTGTAGGGCGGGGGGCTAGAGCCTCGATCACTCGGCATTCGGATACCCTACCTCGTCTACATTCGCTGACCATTCGGGCCAGTTCATCCTGCAAGAGAAGCAGGCGGGCAATCCGGCTTTCGACTGCCTCAAGCTGCTCTTGGGCAATGCGGCTCGCATCCTCGCATGATGCTTCCGGCCGTTCTTGCAAGGCGAGCAGGATGCGGATGCTTGGCAGATCGAAACCAAGCTCGCGAGCATGGCGGATAAAGCCCAGGCGCTCGGCATCGGCGGGGCTGTAGGTGCGCCGTCCGTTCGGCTGGCGGGCAGGCTTGGGCAAAACCCCAATGCGCTCATAGTAACGGATCGTCTCGATGTTCACGCCCGTCTGCCGGGATAAATCGCCGATCTGCATCTTTTGCCTTGCTCCTGTAGTCACTACAGGTTGTAGCAGGGCAAGGCTAAAGTTTCGAGGATCGACGAATGGCCGCTGCAACCGACACAATCCGCTATCACGTTACGGGCATGGACTGCGCGTCCTGCGCCGCCAAGATCGAGGGCGCGGCCCGCAAGGTTGAAGGCGTGGACGAGGTGAAGGTGTCGATTGCCTCGCAGATCATGACGCTCAATGTCGATGATCCGCAGACGCGGCTTCCTGCTATTGAGCAGGCAGTGACAAGCCTGGGTTATCAGCTTGATCGCATAGGCCAGCCCAAGGTGGCCGGGGCGGAAACCGATGAGGATGACGACAAGATCCCTGACCTGTCGCACGTCACCCCAGCCTACAAGCGCGCACTCTGGATCGTTGTCCTTCTCAATGTCGGCTATGGCGTGATCGAGATTTTCGGCAGCTTTCTGTCGGGTTCGCAGGCGCTACAGGCGGACGCGCTCGATTTCGTGGGCGATGGCCTGATTTCCTTCCTCGGCCTCATTGCGGTGGGCTGGGGCCTCGCGGCCCGCGCCAAGGCGGCGCTGCTGCAAGGCGTGTTTCTGGGCCTGCTCGGCCTTGGCGTGATTGGCTCGACGCTCTACCGCGTCTTTGTCGAGCATGAGCCGGAAACCCTCCTGATGGGTGGCTTCGCGGTCGTGGCCTTCATCGTCAATGTGGCCGCTGCCCTTGTGCTGCTGCCCCACCGCAAGGGCGATGCCAATATGCGTGCAGTCTGGCTGTTCTCGCGCAACGACGCGATTGGCAACCTTGCCGTGGTCGTCGCGGCTGTCCTCGTCTGGGCGCTTAGCTCGTCCTGGCCTGACCTTCTGGTGGCCTTCGCCGTCGCGGGCCTGTTCCTGCAATCGGCGTGGTCGATCATCCGGGATGCGCGCTCCGATCTCAAACAGGCTGGCCGTGCATGAAAACGGCTAGGCCTGCACTCATCATCGCCTTTGGAGCCGCGCTCGATCTTGCTGCAAAGCTATGGGCGCGCACCTCTCTCGAACCCTACGGCGCGGCAACCGACTTTCTGCCCTTTGTCGCGCTGCGTCTGACCTTCAATCAGGGGGTTTCGTTCAGCCTGTTCTCATTCGAGGGTGAGACTGCGCGGCTTGTGCTGCTGCTCGCCACGGCCGCATTGACAGCGAGTTTTGCGCTATGGGCTTTTAGATCGCAGGGCTTGGAGCGCATTGCTGCCTCTTTCATTGTGGCGGGGGCGCTCGCCAATGTCATTGACCGTGCGGTGTATGGAGTGGTGACCGATTATCTCGATCTGCACTTTGGGGCATGGCACCCCTTTGTGTTCAATCTTGCAGATGTATGGATCACGGCCGGGGCTATCTCATTGTTCTTCTGCCAATTCAGCCAAAAACAAAGTAGGGTTGCCTTGAGGGGCTAACTTAAAGCTCGTGATCGTGGCCCCTGTCGCGCTCCCGCCTTGCGGCCCGCTCCAACTCCCATTCGTGCGCTTTGCGCTCCTGGACTAATGTCAGCGTTCTTTCAGCAACGCGTTCACCTGCTGCACCAAGTGCGTGGTTGAGGCGGTCTGCTTGGCTAAGGCCGCGTTCAAGTTCTCCAAGCCCGCGCTCAAGCGCTGCTGTGTGGCCTCGATCTGCGACAAGCGGGCCTCGATCGTTGATTGTCGCTGCGAGATGCGCTGCGACCATGCGCCCACCTTCTTCGAATATTCCTCGGACGCGCTCTCCGATTGATCGAACTCGTTCGCCAAGAGCCTGAACTGTTCGAGCAAGGCGCGCTCCAATGCCGTGAGCTGGTCCATGGCTCAGTCCCCATTCTTCATATGCAGGCAAATCGCTTTCCGCCCCGAGGGCGTGGTGCATTGCAGCGGGGTCGCGTTCTCGGGCACCACCAGGTAGCTCTGCCCCTCGCTCTGGAACGTCTCCAAGGGCATGTCCTCCACCACCCTCAAGGGCTGGCTCGAGCGCCAAAGCAAGAAGCCGGTCAGCATCAAGCTCACGATCAGCGCGCCCCAGGTCAGCCCCAAGATCCATTTCAGCTGTGGCAGCGCGCTCCTGATCCCATGCGTGGCTCGGGCGATAGCGATCTCGATGTCGCTCAGCTCGGTGCTCACGCTCGCGCTCACACGCTGCGAGAGCTTCTGCAGCTCGCTCTCGGTCAAGGCCGCGATCTCGGCCGTCTGGCTCTCCAACCTCTCGTGCAGCCGCTCGGCCAAGCTCCGCGTCATCGTTCCAGTCCTTCTCGTAGATGCGGCCCCTGAGCCGCAGGCGCTCGTCGGTGTCGGGATCGCGCACCGTCACGTAGTCCTTGCCTGCCCGCGTGACCTCCAGCCCGGCCTCGGTCAGCGCATCGACCAGGCTGACACGGTCATGCACCGCCCCCCGCTCGATCAGCCCCACCACATAGCCGTGGACGGCCTCCTTGCCCTCTTTCAGGTGGAATCCGTGCTGCGCCCAAGGCGGCGACAGCTCGAAGGCCACTTCCCGCGCCCGCGCCGGATCATCCGGGCGCGCCCAGCCATGCTCCAGGTTCAGTGCGTCCCGCAGGGTGGAAAAGCTCCGCTCCCAGCCGGGCGGCGCGATGTTGAGCGCCCGCCCGGAGGCCAGCTCCATGCGCGGGGTCACGAAGTGCAGCTCCACCCGCCCACCCTCGGTGTGCTGGTGCCGCACCCAGGAGATGTCGAACTGATCGACATCGAGGCCGGCGAAGGCGAAGGCCTCGAAAGCATCCATCGCGGCCTCCTGCTCGATCACAGTGGGCGCATCCTCGGGCGCGAAGGACAACACTCCGTGCGTGTAGGTCCACTGCCGCCCGATGCTGTCGATCAGCTCCTGCGTCCGCGCCAAGTCGCCCCGCACCACCTCCGGCGGGCAATGCTCCCGGCCTTGGCGCTCCGCATCGACTAGGTAGCTGCACACCGCGCCCCCGCCGCCGCGCCCGCCGCTGGTGAACTTGATGAGCATTAGCCGCGCTCCGGCGGATCGGCCCGCGTATGCGCCGCCCGAAGCGCCCCAAGATCCCGGTCGATCTCGATCAGCCGCGACAGCAGCGCGGTTGCTGTCACCGGCTCGTGCCGGTTGGCGGCCCGCGCGAGCTGGTTGAGGTTGTTCCCGATCCGCGCCAGCTCTCGCAAAAGCTCAGGCGCGACCGGCGGCACCTCCCGCCGCGTCCGCAGCCGCAAGCCGCCCAAGGACGCCCGGATCAGCTCTGACAGGCTCATGCCCCGGCTCGCCGCCAATGCCTGCCATCGCGCCCGCTCGGCCGCGCTGGCCCGCAGCTTGATCCAACGGGCAGGCTCGGAAGCAGCGGAAGGGTCGTTGGCCATGAGGCAGGCTCCAAAGAGTGCAGGGGGATCGCCCCTGCCGGGGTTCGGGGCTGGTCCCGCCGTGCCAAAGGTGCGGGCCGGGGGTTTGAAGGGGGCGGCACGCCCCCTCACCAGCGCGAGTGGACAGGGCAAGGCAAAGCCTTGTCGTGGCCACGAGAGTATGCTGGCGAAGAAGTCAGTTTGCAAGATTGACACTGCCGGGTTAGACAGCGTCCAAGCAGCTGATCGGTCTGGAATTGATATACTAACGCGGTATATACTCCGTTAGTATCTGTGGGGATGAGCTATGAACACCAAAGCCGTATTCACGATGAAGCTGGAACCGGATCTGCGGGAGAGCTTCATGGCCGAAGCCGCAGCCGCTGACCGTCCTGCATCGCAGGTCGTTCGTGAGCTGATGCGCGACTACATCGAGCAGCGCCGCCATGAGCGGGCCTACAGCGAGTATCTGGGTCGCAAGGTGGACAAGGCTCGCGCGTCGATGCTGAACGGCCAGGGACGCAGCCACGAGGCCGTGGAAGCCGATTTTGCGGCCAGGCGGGCCAAACTCGCCGAAGGCTCCGCGTGATCGTTCTCTGGGCGCCTGAAGCCGAGCAGGACCGCGCTGACATCATGGATTACATCGCGGCCGACAGCCCGTCTGCCGCGATCCGTATGGACCAGCTGTTCGGGGAAGCCGCAGCTCGGCTGGCAGATCACCCCTTCATGGGAAAGCCGGGCCATATTCCCGATACCCGCGAGCTGATCCCGCATCCCAGCTACCGCCTGGTCTACACCGTCAACCAGGACACGATCTGGATATTGGCCCTCGTCCATACTGCCCGCCTTTGGCCCTGATCGCTGGCTAGGACAGAAGGACTTGGCCGCGCACCTGTCCACCCTCTGCCCGCAATGGAGCGCCATTCATGGAGATTTCTGAGCAAGAGTTTCAGTCTGCCGTTCGCCAAGGCGAGGAGCTGCGCCGCAACGGCTATGCCGTCAGTGCCGAATATGACGCCCGCCAGAACCGCCTCGTGGTGGGCCTGAGCAGCGGCGTCACCATCATGGTCCCGGTGCATCTTGTTGAAGATCTGGCCGGTGCCGATCCGGTCGATCTGGCCGAGATCGAGATCACCCCGTCGGGCCTTGGGCTGCATTGGCCCAGATTGGATGCGGACGTTTACGTTCCCGGCTTCATGAAGGGCATCTATGGGACGCGCCGCTGGATGGCCGCGCTGCTTGGCGCGGAAGGGGGCAAGTCGTCCTCCCCCGCCAAGGCCGCGGCCGCACGGACCAACGGCGCCAAGGGCGGCAGGCCCCGCAAGCAGGCGTGAGGGTTCCGCAGCGCCTCTAGGACTCTCTCCAAGCCTTGGTGCCTGGTCTGACCCTCACAGGGCGCCACCGGCCCTCTGGCACAGCCTCGCCACGTCCTTGTTCCCCAGCATGTCCCATCCGTGCAGTACGACCTGACGGACGATCTGCGCGCATCAGTGCACTAAGACTCTTAGGATATATGGATACGCTGGTGCATTTTGGCCGTTTCGGCCTTGCTGGGCTGAGAAAAACAGAAATTGACAGTTGGCTGGTGGCCAACTAAAGTTGGCTGGTGGCCAACTATCGAGGCGAGGGATGGGCAGGATTTCACTTCACGAACTGCGGCGGATGGGGGTGTCTGCCGAAGACATCGAAACGGCCAAAGTCACGCAACTGGCGCAGCGTCGGACAGGCTCGCCTGTCCAGTCTATCGGCGTCATTGTTGGGGCAGCAGAACAGCGCCAACGCACAAACCCGAACCCGCCTGCCGATCTGACCGCCCGCGCAATGCGCAAGCGCGGTGTTTACGACCAGGCGGCGCTCCTGCTCGATCAGCAGGCTCTCCGGGAGAACAGCCCCGAACGCGCCGCAATGGCGCGGAAGGCCGCTCTGGCGGCCAAGGAACTGTCCGTCAGCAATCAGATTGAGTTTGACTTCTTCGGAGGAGGCAACGTGTCCATTGCATTCCAGTACCAGGACGCCGTGACCGAACGCCTGTTTGCGGCGGCGAAAACGCCTGCGCAGGCGTTTCACGCGCAGGCGGTGCTCTGGCAGATCACCCGCAACCTCGCGTGGCAGTCCTACGAATGCACCAAGACCGCTGCCGACCTGTGTGAGGTGATGCGAACCGACAAAGGAGATATGGCTCGCGCTCTGGACCTTCTGGAGCAGGTGGGGGCCATCCGGCGGATGAAGCGTGGGCGGGTGAAGATCATCACCGTGACGCCAGAAGGGGCATTCCGGGGCAACGTGAACAGCCACGCGCAAGCTGTTGAACGCTACAAGCTGGACGTGATTGAGGGCGGTAAGTCCGACCAGACCCCCGAGTAGCCGACCGGTCGGCTACCGGTTCCGGAAACCGATACCGACCACCCTGCCGACCGGCCCCGACCACCCAAGGAACCACCGTGCCGCTGACGCTGAACCAGGCTGCCAAGACCTGCGGCCGCTCCAAGTCTACCCTTCTGAATGCCATCAATAGTGGGCGCATGAGCGCGCCCAAGGATGATCGGGGTCGCTACGCCATCGACCCGGCAGAGTTGCACCGTGCGTTTTCCTTCCAAGCTCCTGACCGG
>NZ_UZWE01000080.1 GCF_900631945.1 Paracoccus haematequi | reverse complement strand
TCGCCATGCGCTGCTGCAAGACTGATGAAAGTTTCAGCGCCTTCATTGCTCTCGCCGCAACCGTCATCCGACTCCGGTGAACGTCAACACACCCTAGTCTGGATGGACTTAGGGAGCAGAAGGATTTCTGATCGGTTATCGAGAAAGCGGTTGCCGGACAGCCATTTGCATGTCACCACAGTATTACGGTGGGGACGTGGATACAAGCTTCCGACCGTAATCTGATCCAGAGACCCGGGATACGTCAGCCTTCCGAGAGCAACAATGAACAAAATGTTTGATCCGGCGCACCTGGTGAGCAGCACCAAGATCGGCGAATGCGCCGAAACCCTCTCGGCAGCCCTGGACGTGCAACTCAAGGAGTCCCATCAGCCCGGGGGAACCAAGGTTCTGCGCAAGTTCGCGGTCGGTGAAGTCTGCGAGCTGCTTGGCGTGACGCCTGACATGCTGCGCAACCGGCACAAGAACAAGAGCATTCCGGAAGTCGAGAGCGACGGCCGGAAGCACCGCTACTACTCTGCGGAGGAAATCGACGTCATCCGCAAGATCCTCTACGAGACCACCCGGGGCAAGGGGAAAGAGGATTTCCGTCCTGGGCGCCGTGAGGGAGATCCGATGCAGATCATCAGCTGCGTCAACTTCAAAGGCGGCAGTGCCAAAACCACCTCGGCCGCGCACCTTGCCCACCGCCTCGCACTGAGGGGTTATCGCGTTCTCGCCTGCGACCTCGACCCCCAAGCTTCCTTGACAACGCTGTTCGGCTATCGCCCCGAGATCGAGTTCGCCGAGGGTGGAACAATCTACGATGCGTTGCGCTACGCCGATTTCGACGCGCCGGATGGAGAGCAGGACCATCCGGTTCCTCTTCGCAACATCATCCGGAAGACCTATTTCCACAACCTTGACCTCGCCCCGGCGGGGTTGCTCCTCACCGAGTATGAAACCGAAACCGCAAACAACCTGCGTGACGCCCGTCATACGATCTTCCCAAAACGGCTGTCGGAAGCGCTGGAGTCGGTCAGCGACGACTACGACATCGTCATCATCGACTGCCCTCCGCAGCTCGGATTCACGACGCTCTCGGCTCTAACAGCCTCGACAGGACTGCTTGTTACTGTTGTGCCAGGAATGCTCGACATCGCGTCGATGAGTCAGTTCCTGAAGCTCGTCTCGGAAACCCTGGGAGCGATTTCCAACTATACCGGACAGGAAGTCGCCTATTCCTTCGTCAAGTTCCTCGTCACGCGCTACGAGCCCAATGATGGGCCTCAACGGCAGACGGAGGGTTATCTCCGGGCCATCCTGCGAGACATGGTGCTGGTCAATCCCATGCTGAAGTCGACGGCCATCTCGGACGCGGGCATGACCCAGCAGACCATCTATGAAGTCGATCCCAAGGACTTCGTGCGCGCTACGCTCGACCGGGCAATCAGCAGCGTCAATGACGTCGCGGCGGAGATCGAAACCTGCATTCAAGGCGCTTGGGGACGATAATGGGACGCAAGATCCTTCAGAACCTCACCAGGGCTCAGGCGGAAATGCCTCAACAGGGGACGCCAGCTGAGGCTTCCGCTGCAATGCGGCGGACCGCATCGGCACCAAGCATCGGCGGTCTGCGCGAGGGCCTCGACAAGCTTGCCAGCAGCGCCATCCGCGATATCGAGCCCCGCTTCATCGAGGCCGACGGCCTTCGTGATCGGCTCCAGATCTCGGATGACGACGTCGCGGCGCTTGCGGCCAGCATCAAGGAGCATGGTCAACAGGTTCCCATCCTCGTTCGACCATCGGAGAAGCCGGGACATTATCGCGTGGTCTACGGACGCCGGCGTCTGGCAGCGATCCGGCTTGTGGGAGGCCCGGTTAAGGCGATCGTCCGCACCCTCGATGACAAGAGTGCCGTGCTGGCGCAGGGGCAGGAGAATAACCTCCGCCTAGACCCCTCGTTCATCGAGAAGGCTGTCTTCGTGAAGGACATGCGGGATGCCGGATATAACACAGAGACCATCATGGCGGCTCTCGGCGTTTCCAAGCAGTCTGTGAGCACATTCGAGGTCGTCCTCCCTTCCATTCCAATTGAGGTCATCCAGGCTATCGGTCCGGCCCATAACATCGGCCGGCGAAGGTGGCAGGACATCGTAGACGCTGTCCGGGATCACAAGGTCGACCTCAAGAGCATAACCAGCCAACTAGCTGACGAACTTGAAAAAATTCATTCTTCTACCGAGCGTTTCGAGGTTTTCTCCCGGGCAGTCAACGATGTGATCAATGGCGTGCCCGTCAAGGGAAAGCAGCGCGCCGGAGCACCCGAGGCTGTCCACCGCGGTGGACAGGGCGCCATCAGCATCGACGGCCTTCGGATCGGAAAGATCAAGGCCAGCGCCAGGACTGTAGGTATCGAAATTGCACGTGGTCAGGCACCTGAGTTCGGAAAGTGGATCATGGAGAACGCGGATGAAGCAGTCCGCATGCTTCACGAGCACTGGAAGAAGAGCGGGAGCAAGGGCTAGGTCCCTTCTCTCTTGATGTAAACCCCAAGCAAAGAAAGGAGCGCAACGGAGACCAGAAAAGAAAGAGCCCCCCAAAGTTTCCCTTGGAGAGCCCCGATCTGTCTTTTGCACTTTCAGGTCTACCGCACGATCCAAGGCCCGTCAAGAACAACCGATTCGGTTGACAGGTGGATTCTATCCAACTTTCCGAAAGGATCGCTGGCAGGGTTCGGTTACCGCGTGGGCTTATGGTCGCCTTGGCGAAGAGACATGACATTTCATCGACCAATCCCTCTCGGCTCAGTCCGGGCGAAATCAGAGGGCAACCCTGACGCCTGTAGCGGCTGCCTGAAAGAGGCCTTCCGGAACCTCTCGGCTGTGGCAAAGACTTTCGGCATTTCAACCGGTGCGCTGCACACCCTGCGGGCCATGATCCATTGTGTCCGTCCCGGGCAGAGCCTGACATGCTTTGCCTCCACAGAGACGCTGATCCGACTGCGGTCGGGCGGAAGCGACAGAACCGTGCGCCGACACGTAGGCGAGCTGATCGAAGCCGGGGTCATTCGCCGACACGACAGTCCCAACAAGAAGCGCTACATGGTGCGGGACCTCTCCAGCGGTCAGGTCCTGCTTTTCGGCTTCGACTTATCGCCCATGCTTGCGCGGGAGGACGAGTGGAAGCGCGCCGCAGACCTGGCGGCGGCTGAAATCAGCCGTAAACGCTATCTTAAAACCTTGATCCTCGGGCGGCTACATAAGCTCGACCTGCTTGCCTCAGGAATTGAGACGAACATCCTCAGAACGATCCTACGTCGCAACCTCTCCATCCATGAATTGGAAGGAGTGCTGTCCAACGTGGAGTACCACCTGACTTCCCTCACCGTCTACCCCTGCTCCAAGTCGGAAGCCGTAGAGCAGAACGCTACACAGGCTCCCTGCCCTCCGGGACGAGTAGGCGTCTCTAGTCCGACCAAAGCCCCCTGCCCCGGCGGCAAGACTCATGAACAGCAAGGCCACAAGGCCGACGCATCTTCCACCACGTCCGTATCTGACGGCCAAAACGACCGTCACCAACATAGATCTGATACTTATATCCTTGAAACTAACCCCGCACGATATGGCCGGGATCTGGAAGGCGATCGTGAAGAAGAAGAACTGCTAAGGAAGGTAGTCGAGACCTGCACCGAGGCGACCGCCTTCGCCGAGGGTCCGGTCGAGAGCTGGGAAGACATCCATGCCCTCGGATGGCTCCTTGCGCCCATTATCGGCATCGACAAGGAGATGATGGTTCAAGCCATTTCAACCCATGGGCTCTCCCCCGTCACAACATTGGTCCTTCTTTTGCTGCAGAAGGGAGATACAATCTCAAACATCGGCGGATATTTCCGGTCGCTGACATTAGGGGTGGGCGCCAGGACATTCGATCCCTGGCGCATGCTCGGTCCGTTAACCGCGCCGTCCACGAATGCCCCCCCTTTCCCTCCAACTGACCCTGTACCAGTCCACATACGCTTGTGGCCGCCTGCGGAGAGGTGTCGGATGGCTATGTGCAATGCTAACGATGCGGATCTAGTCCCGGCTGGGACTATGCCTTTGGGTAATTTACCGCAGGGTACTAGCAGTGGCTAGCAGGATCGATGTTGGTGACCCGATCGGCGCGTCACGTGTTCACTTGATCTGTAAGGCTGAGGACAAAAACTGTCGAGTTTACTGACCTCTTTTGGCTCAGTATTCTCGTGACTTACCCAGGCATCTCATGAAGCACGTTTTCAGCACCGAAGTTTCAGAACAAGCGTCGGCTAGTGACTCATACCCAGTCCACCGCGGTGGACAACGAACCATAGATTGTTCATGGCATGCGATATAGTCCATCGACCGAACTAGGGTGTGTTGACGTTCACCGGAGTCGGATGACGGTTGCGGCGAGAGCAATGAAGGCGCTGAAACTTTCATCAGTCTTGCAGCAGCGCATGGCG
>NZ_UZWE01000027.1 GCF_900631945.1 Paracoccus haematequi | reverse complement strand
CCCTGCCCGATTGCGAGGCCTTCGTCTTCGCGCCGGCGGACGCCCCCGCCGTCCGCTACGACGCCGTGCTGGCGATGCTGGAGGCGGACGCGCCCTCTCCCGCCGGTCTGGCCGCCGCCCGCGCCACCGCCGCGGCCCTGCCGCCGCCGGCGCTGCTGCCCCCGCTTGACCAGCAGAGTAAGCGCCAGGCGGTCCAGGACGGGCTGAAGACAATGGGCGGCCGCATGGTCGCGCACGCCCGCGTTCTGGCGGGCGAGATCGAGGGCGACGAGGCTACGGCGCTGTTGCCCGCCATGCGCGACGCCTGGCGCGCCAGCCGGGACCGGACGGAGGCGGAGCTGCTGACTGAATTGCAGGACACCCGCGCCACGGCGCTCATGGTGGCGGGCCGCGACGTGACCGCCATGACCGAGACCGATCCCACGCGGCTCTGCGCGACCGTGGACGGTGCCGGAACCCATGTCATGTCGCCCGGCTTCGGCAGGGCCGGCGGGGAGACGCTCCTGGAGATCGCCTCGGGCCTGCCGCTGGAGCACTGGACGCGCGAGGTCGCCGAAGCCACCATCGCCCTCTCGCAGAGCTGCGCCAGCAACCGCTACGAGACGCTTGTGGCCCAAGCCTGGCCCCGCATCGAGGCGCGCGTCGCCGGCATGGACAGGCTGCGCGCCACCATCGCCCGCCTGGCGGCGACGCCGGTCACCGTTGATGCCTACCGCGCCGCCAACTGGCTCGGCGTCGATGCGTCGGCGCTGCGCGACACCGGCCTCTCGCGCGAGGAAATCGACCGCGTCCTGCGGCCCGCCACCGCGCGCCTCCTCGAGAATGCCGTCCCGGTGCTGGCGGAAGAGCTGGCGCAAGAGGTTGCGGACGAGACAGACATCCCCGCCATCGCCAGCCACTGCGCCCGGCGCAGCGGCGCCGTCATGGCCGGCATGGACGCCGCCCTGGCCGCCCGCATCACCCGCGGCTGCGAGGAGATCGCCGCCGCGCATCTGGAACGTGTCGGCACGGCGCGGATCGCCGAGATGGCGGCCAAGGCCGAGGCGGCGGGCGAGAGCTACGAGGAGGCGCTTGCCACCAACGGCTATGCGGTCCTGCCGGATTTTGGCCCACGCCCGGCAAGCGACGCCTTCGACGCGGCCGTGTCCGCGCTGCGTGCGGCCGCGCGGGAGGCCGAGGCCCGCGTGGCCGAGAAGCGCGACCGGGTGCTGGCGGCGGAGGGGGAGCGCCTGGCGGCGGCCTATGCGGATCTCGAACCCGGCAGCCCGGCCTCGGCGGCGCTGCTCACCTGTGCCAGCTACCCGGAGGCGCCGCTGCTTGCCGGCCTGCACCGTCAATGCCAGGAGCTGTCCGCAGCATTCCAGCAACAGCATAGCGAGGCCCACTGTGCCCGCCTCTATGCGAAGGCCGAGGCGGAGGACGGCCTGCGCGACGCCGCTCTCGACGTGGGCCAGCGCGGCATGGTGCCGCTGCGCCGGCTCATCTGCCACCTGCCGCTCGCCGCCACCCTGACCCGGCATGGCGGGCTCTTCCGGGAGACCCGCTACGAGATCAGCCTGCAGGCCCAGGGCAAAAGCGGCGCGCGGACGCTGTCCGGCACCCTGACGCCGGCCGGGGCGCCGGACGTCTGGCGCCTTACCGGGATCACGCTGGAGCCGGGGCCCCTGCGCGCGGATCTCGACCCCGACGCGCCCGCCACCCTGGATCTCTGCCTCGACAGGCCCGACCGCTGCGTCGACTGACCTCGCCCTTCTTTCCGAAGACCCCTTCCGACTGTGGAGACACCCATGAAGCCCATCCTCCTTGCCGCCGCCCTCGCCCAGGCCGAGCCCTATCTGGCCCGCTGCCAGATGGGCGAATGCATCCATTACGACCAGACCGATCGCCAGGTCGTCGGCCAGGGCAGCGCCGCCGTGCCGGGCGATCTGGTGCTGGTCACCCTGCGCCAGGCGGTCTCGGACGATCCCGACACCCCGGTTAGCGGCCTCGACTGGGGCGAACCCTCGCCCGTGCAGGTGTTCTGCAGCGGCACGCGCCCGGCCTTCATGGCGGGCGACGCCAGCTATACCGCGCTCGACCTGGTCACCCCGGCGGGCGCCACCACGCTGATCACCACCATGTATCTGCGCGCCTGCCATCCCGACCTGGGCACCTTTGACGATCCCTTCGCGGCCGCCAGCGATCTCGGCTACTGGGCCACCGGGACCGGCAGCTACCCGGACTTCGCCGCGCTGATCCGCCGCTGAGCGCCCACGGACTGCCCCATCGGGGCGGCACGCCGCCGCCCCCCTTCGGAAAGGACACGAACATGATCCGCACGCGCATCCTGATCGCCGCCGGCGCCGCCATTCTCCTGCTCGCGGTGATTGCCGCCACCGCGCTGTTTCCCGGCGGCCCGCTCAGCCGCAAGGAGATGCGCCTGGTGGACGGCTTCGCCGCGGCCTATAGTGCCTGCATGGACTCCGCCGGCAATGCCAACGGCATCAGCCTGGGCGACTGCAACGAGGCCGAGATCCTCAAGGCCCGGATCGACGAAGCCGGCCTCTGCATCGACTACGACAACACCCGACAGGATACCTATGAGGACTTCTACCGCTGCGGCACCCCGCGTTGAGCGCAGATCGAGGGTGACGGCCTGCGGCAACCGTTGCATAGCGTAATAGGGTAATATTACTCTATTATAATAGAGTAATATTACCCTAGCATGCTATCATTCCGCCGGAGAGCCTGCCCGAAGCTATCACAATAGCAACCTAGGATAATAGCATCCTGGCACGCTATCACCCTGCTCCGGATTGCAGAGCGGCTCTCGGCGGCGGCCACATGGTCAAAATGATAGCATGATAGGCGTCTATGATAATATCATGCTAGCTTGATGGTGGACCGGAGGCGCAAAGCGCTGCCATGAACGCCGGCGATAAGGGAAGCGAATGGAGTTGAGGGAGATGCTGTTCAGGATGAGCCACCGGCCTCGCGAAGCTTTGTTGGTAAGCGCCACGTTCTCCAAGCCGGAACAGTTAGGGCCTCTTCGCAACCCGGCCCTCGACGAAATGCGCCGCTCCCTCCGGTCAAGGATCCAATTGCCCGATCCGCAGGCTGCAAAACGAAAAATCACCGCGTAACTTGGTTTTGATTAAAAACCCTCGAAAAACAGGGCAAAATCGCCTTCTCAACATGGCTTTTTTCAAGCCAGACTCGAAATACGGAAAAGAGAAAAAGGAAAATTATTTTTCCGGGGAGATGTGCATGAATTCTTCCTTGGTGGAAATCGCGTCTCCGGGGAGATGAGGTCAGCGGCGACACCGTGAGTATGGGAACCATCACGGATCCAATGCGGAGGTGGCCTCCGAAGGCAGAGAGCGCCACACCTTGACTGGCACTCCCTGAACGCTGGGCCAGGACAGTGGCAAGGGGTCGATCGCGTGTGCGTCCTTGTCCCCCGCAGAGACGATGACCATTGCTGGGCGATGCCCTCCCAGGCATCAGCCATACACCAACTCCGGCGCCACCGCCTCCCAGACGTCCCGGCGCAGGTGAGCGCGGAACTCCTCCTTGTTGTCGGCCTTGCGCCAGCGCACCACGGCGCCGACCTCTCCGCGCAGGAAGTTCAGACCCCCCGGTGGCGACCAGCTTCGAGCCATGCGCGCCAGGGCACGTCCATGGACATCGTGGAGCAGCCAGGCTCCCGCTTCGTTCACCAGGCGCACAGGATTGTAAGCGGTCTCTGGCCCCCACATTGTCTGATCTTGTCGTAGCTGCGAGGCGTTCTCCCATTGTTTGAAGGGAGTGCGTTTCGCAATGTGTGCTCAAACTGCGTTTCTCACATCGCTGGGTGTGGATGGTCGTGCAGGCACATAAGAAGATCGGCATCCAAGATCGGCACAGAGTTGCGCTTATTGCTCATAACTCATAGTAATCACGTCACTTCCTTTCATCACGAGATCGGCAAGATGATCCTTGAAACACCGGCCCGTATCGAACCCTGCGGGATCGAGGAAACCATCCCCGTGGCGCTGACGGATCTGGTTCTCGAAATCCGATCGGCGGCAGAAGCGCTCGGGCGCGGGCTGCAGCCAGACAGCGCGGCCGAGTTGCGTGCCATGACGCGGATCATGAACGCCTACTATTCGAACCTGATCGAAGGCCACAATACCCGTCCGCGCGACATTGAGGCGGCCTTGGCCGGCCATATGGATCAGGTCGAGAACCGCCCACTGGCTGAAGAAGCTGCGGCCCATGTGCGCGTGCAGGAATGGATCGACGACATCCACGCACAAGGCGTGCTTTTTGAACCGACCTCGGTCGCGTTCATCCGCGATCTGCATCGCCGCTTTTACGAGGCCATGCCTCTGGAGCTGCGCTTTGTCGAGCATAATGGTCAACACAAGGAGATCATCCCGGGAGCCTTCCGCGCCGAGGGCGAGGAGGTCGCCGTGGGCCGTCACCTGCCTCCCTCGGCACCGCGGATCCCGGATTTCATGGACTACTTCGCCGCCCGCTATCATGGACTGACACGCGGCGCATCCGGCCGCATCCTGTCCATTCCCGCAGCGCATCACCGGCTGAACTATATCCACCCATTTCTAGATGGAAATGGCCGCGTTAGCCGGCTGATGTCCCATGCCATGTGTCAGGCGGCGGGAATCGGAGGTCATGGATTGTGGTCGATCAGCCGGGGGCTTGCACGCGGGCTGCAAGACCCTGCAGAATATAAAGAACGTATGGATGTCGCCGACCGGCCGCGTCAGGGCGACCGCGACGGGCGCGGAAACCTTTCGCTAGCGACTCTGACTTCCTTTTCTGGATGGTTCCTGACCGTCATGCTGGATCAGTTGCGCTTTACCGACGCGATGTTCGATCTCGGGCGGCTAAAGGACCGTTACACGAGGCTCATAGCCGATCTGTATCCAGGCAGCGATCGAATGCCGCAGTTGGTATCGCATGTGCTTCGGCACGGAGAAATGCCGAGGGGTGACGCGCCCCTCGTCACCGGCGCATCCGAGCGTGCCGCGCGGGGCGACCTTGGCAATCTGATCGCTGGCGGTTTTCTGAAATCGTCAACACCCAAAGGGCCAGTGCGCATCGCCTTTCCCCTAGATTATCGTGAACGGTTGTTTCCGAACCTTTTCACCGATGCCGAACCTCTGGTGCCGCCACCCCCCCTGCCGCCAAGGTATTGAGAAAGCCCCGTGTCAGGTCCGTGCTCAACCGGAAAAGGATGTTGGTCAAATCGGCCAAGAATGTGAAGCCTGGTGGGCCAGCAGGATAATTCCCAAGGCTGGTTAACCCGGATGAAGCATTCCCTCACAGCCTTATATTCGTTTAGAGTGCCTGCCCAGCCAAGTGCGCAATTCGTTCCCAATCAGCCCTTGTGCCTCTGGGCTGATCCCGCTTATTGGTCCGAGGAGATAGAAGCCAGGCTGCGCAGCATGAAGCTGAAGAGCCACATCCACCGCAAAGGCAAGCGTGTATCGACCCAGTGAAAACCTGCTCATGCTACAAGGAGTAAAACGTAGCGATGAGTGGACAATTGGAAGACGTCGTCAAACGGTGGACGGCCAAGCGTAAGTCTGCGCTGGTCATCGAGATCATTCAGGGCAAGACGACGGTGGCGGAAGCCAGCCGCAGCTATGACCTTTCCCTATCCGAGATCGAAGGCTGGGTCGATGATGCCCGTCGGGCATGGAAAATGCGCTGCGAGCGAACCCGCTCGATGTTCGGCAGGAATACGAGAAGCAGCTCCGGGATCTGCAGGAGACCTATGGCGAGGCCATGCTGGAACTGCGCGCCCGAAAATAGCTGGCGGCCCTCATGGAGCGGGAGGACGACAATTGATCCGGACGCTCCATGAGGGCCTGCTGGCGTATGGGATCAAGGTGTCTTTGGCAAAGCTCTGCGCTCAGTTCGGCGTGCCGCGACGGACGGTCTATTACAAGCCGACCAAGGCTGCGCCAAAGGTCGATGCGCGCTTCGTGGACCCAATCAAGGCGATGATCGAAGAGAGCCCTTCGTTCGGCTACCGGACAGTGGCGTTCCTGCTGGGCTTTAACAAGAACACGGTGCAGCGGATCTTCCAGCTGAAGCATTGGCAGGTCCGCAAGCGCCCCATCGGCATGCGGCCCCGCATCCAGGCGCTGCCGTCCGTCGCCATCGCGCCGAACGAGCGCTGGTCCACCGACCTGTGCCGGATCTGGGCCGGCAAGGACGGCTGGACCTCCTTGGCCTTGGTCATCGACTGCCACACGCGCGAGCTTCTCGGCTGGCACCTGTCGCGCACCGGCAAGGCAACGACGGCTGCCAGCGCTTTAGAGCACGCCCTGATCAGCCGCTTTGGCACCCTTGGCCGCGTCAATCGCGAGTTCCTGCTGCGGTCGGACAATGGCCTGGTCTTGCAGAGCAGCTCATCGACCTGGTAAAGTAGCGGCCTTTGAGAGGGCGAATTCCGGATCTTCTGTTCCTGCGACGTTCATGTCCATACGCAATCTTGTAGGCCTGAAAAGGGAACACCTGCAATCCGATCAACGCTGGCACGCAACCCCAGACCGGGCCCGCTATTGACCCACGTGGCCTGCTTCCTGCTTACCGTCTTGCTGCCTCTCAGGAAAATGCACAAACGCACCTTCAGGTGAACAAGTCGGGGCGAACATTCAACAACTCGCTTGCCGACGCAACAAATACGGAAGAAGTAATTTCGTAAAATTCTTTCTTACAAATGAATTTCAAAATATTACGATTGAGAAAAATCCGCTAAGTTTTCCATCCCACCATTCTACGAGGCTGTCATCAGAGTTGTTGATCTTTCTGGATGCAACCTCTAGTTTATCACGCATATAGCAAACAACTTTTGACCAGCTCGACGACTTCCAATGAACACTTAGCCAAGGACTAGGGAACCAGCTTTGTGCCGGTCCAACGGTCCAACGGTCCAACACCTTTTCAGCACTTGTGCATCAACGGCAAAGGAGGTTGGCCATGACGGAACAATTCAATAAATACGGGATCTCGCCCGACAACGAGGAGAGCGGTCTGGAGAATATCGGAGCACAAGGTTCTGCGGAGCATTATAATCTTCCCGTCCCTCTCGCTGGTTTACAGACGAACAAAGCGGACGATGCCCTCGATCCTCTTCAGAAGTTCGTCCAGCAAATTCGGGAAACGCTTCCGCTTGGTTATGCTGTGGATGAAGAAGAGCAGGTCATTGTCAATGCAGCCATCCCTGACGGACTTTGCGGCCTCTTCCGTCCGGTGCTGCGCGTGCGTGATCCGCATTCTGGGAGCGGATGGGCCCTCAAGCTCGAGTTCCTCGATCCTGACGGCAGGATTCGCACCCAAACCTATGAAGAGACGGACACATTCGGAACAGGCCGATATGTTCAAGAGCTTCGTGGATACGGCTTTTATATCGGCCCTGCACCAACGGAAGTGACACGATTGCTGCGAAGCTGGACACGTCAATCACCTCCGGCGAAAGGCTGGCGTGTTGCGCGAACGGGCTGGTCAACGTTTCCGGACGAGGAAGAGGTCTATGTCCATTCGGATGGCTCGGTGGATTCAGATCGCAACCACCTGGGCCAGAAAATCATTCTGCGCGGAGCCCGCCCGGTCGAGGTGAACGGCACCCTAGAACAATGGTCAGCTGTCGTGGCAACCATGGCGGTGGGTAATCCCCTGATGATCTTCGTCATCGCGGCGTCTCTTGCTGCTCCCTTTATGAAGCCGGCTGACCTTCAGACGATTGTGTTCAACCTTTATGGCCGCTCGTCCTCCGGAAAGTCTCTGCTCCTTCAGGTCGCGCAGAGCTGCTGGGGAGATCCCGCGAGGCTGCGCCGCTGGTCGGAAACCTCTGCGGGCATGAGAGAGCTGAGAGGGTTAAGCAACGACGGGCTGATGGCCTGCGACGGGCTCCCCGTAAACCCCTCGTCAAAGGATCTGACAGCGCTCACGGATCTTGAGGAAGACAGCCATTTCGCCGATGCCCATGCCCGCCACCGGAACCTCGTGCTGATGAGCGGTGAGATTTCGAGCGAGACCATTTTCCGCCGTCGCCGCAAGAACCCTTCTGAAGCGTTCCAGACACGCTTTCTGGATATTCCTGTCGATCAAGGTGCGTATGGCGGCTTCAACGATCTTCGCGGCTATCAGAGTCCAGACGCTTTGATTAATATTCTGCGAATGGGACTTGCTGCCAACTACGGGCATGCGGGGCGGGCAGTAACAAGGCTGCTGATCGATAATCATGACCTCTGCAAACACAGCCTGCCCCGCTGGATGGCCAGCTTCGTGCGGCAGGAGTTAAAAGCGCGAGGTCAAGATGTCTCCAATCCGGTCTTCGTCCAGCATCTGAGGCGCTTTGCCCTGGTGTCTGTCGTGGGGGAGATGGCGATCAAATGGGGACTGTTGCCATGGCCCCGTGGCACAGCCGATCAGGCGGTCCGTGATGTTAGTTCGATGTGGCAAGCGACCTCGACGCTGGGGGAATTCGGGAAATCACTATACCGGCTGACGGCCTTCCTGAAAAAACGTGAGGACCAGCTTCCCTGGGAAGGAGACATGCCTTTTCCTGAAGACCATCCCGTGGGATTTCAGGATGCGGGGTATTACTATGTCAAGCCGGAACTGTTCCGCGAGGAGATCGCAGATGATCCTGACGAACTGAACGCGCTCGATCGCGCGGGCATTATCGTGAACGGCGGAGAGCAACGGTCGCATCAATATAAAACGGGTGCGAAGCAATGGCATAAACGACCTCGGGTCTACAGGATAGCCAAGAACGCCTTGCAAACACGTGAGATAAAGCGCGAATAGGACAACGCTGCCTTCATTGGCACCCTTCTGCGGTGACGGCGCGGAGCACAAGGCCAAGGCAACACGCGTCATTGCAAGTTATCACCCGCCATCAACGTGTAAGAAGGCGCCAATTGGCCCAAGATGCTGTCCCACGGAGTGGTGTAGCTGGCGCTGATCGTCACCGTTAGGTTCGGCGCGGGCCTGCTTGATCAGGATGCCGCTGCGGGCAGGCTGATGACGGGATCATCGCCCATTGACGCGATGGTTTCCAGCGTCATGTAGCGGGTGCGCTGAACGGTCCATTCATCGTTCTGTTCGAGGAGCAGAGCCCCGACGAGGCGGACGATGGCGTCGTCATTCGGGAATATTCCGACGACGTCGGGGCGGCGCTTGATCTCGCCGTTCAGCCTTTCGATCGGGTTGGTCGAGTGCAGCTTGGCCCGGTGTTCCTTGGAGAAGGACATGTAGGCCAGGACGTCATGCTCCGCGTCATCCATGAGGGTGTCCGATGGCCGTCAGCGCGTTGTTCATCACGGGACCGGGCCGGAGCGGACGATCCAGACGGGGATCGGGCCGCTCGCCGTGAAGCGGCACAAGGTCCGCGACCGCGCTGCCGTGGGAGCGGAGAAGAGGATCCGCTTCACCTCGAACATCCTGCCGAGGTGGGCGCGGCGCTCCCGCAGTCTCGATGCGCTGCTGCCGGTGCTTTACCTGCGTGGCGTGTCCATGGGCGACTTCCAAGAGGCGCTGACCGCGCTGCTGGGACCGGATGCCCCGAACCTGTCACCTGGTGTGATCTCGCGGCTGACGGCAGGTTGGCAGCAGGATTACGACCGCTGGCAGCGCCGCGACCTTTCGGCACGCCGCTATGTCTACATCTGGCCGACGGCGTCTACCTTCAGGCCCGTATGGAGCCGCAAACCGAGTGCATGCTGGTGGTCCTCGGGGCTACACCCGAAGGAAAGAAGGAACTCGTCGGTTTCCAGGTCGGGGTGCGCGAGAGCGCGCAAAGCTGGCGCGAGCTGCTGGTCGATCTCAAGGCCCGCGGCCTTGCCGTGCCGCCGGAACTGGCTGTCGGCGATGGCGCCTTGGGCTTCTGGAAGGCCATGGATGAGGTCTTTCCTGGCACCCGCCATCAACGGTGTTGGTTTCACAAGATGGCGAATGTGCTCAATTGCTTCCCCAAATCCATGCAGCCCGCTGTCACCGCCGATCTGCGCGAGATCTCCCATGCCGCAACCCGCGCCTCGGCATTGGCGGCCATCGAGATCTTCAAGGAAAAATACGCCGCCAAATACCAGCGTGGCGTCTCCTGCCTGACCAAGGACAACGAGGCCTTGCTGGCATTTTACGACTTCCCGGCCGAACACTGGGAGCATCTGCGCACCTCGAACCCCATTGAAAGTGTCTTTGCCACCGTCCGACATCGCACTGTCCGCACCAAGGGCGCACTGTCGCAGAAAACCGCAAAGCTGATGGTCTTCACCCTGGTCCGGGCCGCATCGAAGAAGTGGCGCAAGCTCAACGGCACAAACCAGTTGCCACGCGTCATCGAAGGCGTCAGATTTACCGACGGGGTCGTCGCTGACGATGCCAACCAAAGCCGCGCCGCCTGATCAAGTCGCGTCACCCAAATTTATCCATAGCTCCGCGGGATGGCGCGGAAGTCTCACCCTCCCGCCGGTTGACTGATGCCGCAGAATCACAGCGCAGCCCTACCCTGCGATTTTGTTCATTGTCTCATCCAGTTTACGCCAGGACCGCTCGCCTGTGTCGATGATGAAACACTCCTGTCACAGGGGTTGAGCAGGATAATTCCTGCCCATGCCCTGCATTTGCAGGTGTTTCTGCAATTCCGCCTAGGGCGTGTTGACGTTTGAGGATTTCCAAACTGATCGCTGGCTGATTCAAGGCTGCCAAATGGGAGGCAACCTTGATCCGCACGACGTTGACCGA
>NZ_UZWE01000095.1 GCF_900631945.1 Paracoccus haematequi | reverse complement strand
CAGCAGTTCATCCAGAAGTTCCTTGGAGATCGTCATGCATGCTTCCTTTCGGTGAAGCATGGACCGGACCACTCATACACAGAAGATCGGACACTCTCTGTTTCGGTTCAGGGGCTGCTCTGCGAACTGCATCCCGATCGCCATCGGGCTCGAACCGATGGCATCACAGCCAGATACAGCCAGCGCTCACGGATCCCCGGCCACTTGCGCCACGGGCTGGTGGTATTGCGCATATTGGTGACCCGCATATCCGGCGCCTTGGGGGATTTCAGGTATTCGAGGGGTGTCGGCATGCCCCAAGCCAGCCTGGTCAGCTGCCGCCTGCCCTCGATATTGCGCAGTCCGGTCAGCATGGATCACTCATCATGAATGTCCTCGCGCCGTCGTCGCCGAGATCGCTGGACCAGAGGGGGAGACCCTTTGCGATCGCAAGATCCCGACGATCGACGCCATCGAGAAAGCGATAGGCCCGCCACCCGGCGGGCCTATTATCATTTTAGAGCAGTTCGAGTGCCCGCCGCGGGAAGCTTCTGTGAACTGGGACAGTATTCATCGGCTCCACCAGGTAGGTGTTCATCATGTTAACGAAGCCCGGCTGAGCAGCCACCGGTTCGAGATCAGAAAATGTTCGATATGACAACCGAACGGGAAGGTCTGAAACCAGCATCTGATCAGGTAAACCGCATCAATTTGGTGGGCGACAAATACCACCTCGACGCTCCACCGGGCCACTGGAACGCGATCTTCAAGCTCCGCGCGACGAGCTTCCAGAACCGCGCGCATCGTGAACAAGTGGTCCTCGACGTATCTTCCTGTCAGGCGACCACCATGCGCCTCTACGGCGATTATCTCATCTCGCACTTTATGCTTTAGGGCGTGTTGACGTTTGAGGATTTCCAAACTGATCGCTGGCTGATTCAAGGCTGCCAAATGGGAGGCAACCTTGATCCGCACGACGTTGACCGACAC
>NZ_UZWE01000088.1 GCF_900631945.1 Paracoccus haematequi | reverse complement strand
CAGGTAGAGAAAGCTCGGCTTGGCCGCCCAGCTTTCCCCGCAACCGGCGCAGTCGCACTGCCCCCAGCCGAGATTGGCCCGGGCGATCCGCTGGACATGCCCGCAGGCGTCGTGGCGATACAGGTGATAGTTGGCATTGCCGCGCGGATCGGGGCCGATCCGGGTCCAGCCCTGCCGGGCGGCGATCTGGCGTTCGCGTTCGGCAAAGCAGGTCTCGCAGCGCAGGCCGGTCTCGCCACGGGCGACGCGGTCGATGATCTCGAACTGCCGCCGCAGGACGTGCCCGCAGGTGGCCCGGAACAGGCCGTAGGGCGGACGATCGGGGTCGGGGCCGAGATAGCAAAGGCCCGCCGCCGTCGCACGGGTAGCCCGTGCCCTTTCCAGGCAGGTGCGGCAGAGCGGCTGGCTGGTCATCAGCACGAAGAGCCTGGTCACGCTGACGGCGCCGCAGCACCGGCAGCGCAGGGCCAGGTGAAGGCGGTTCGTGACCCGGGCCAGGAGATCGAAGCCCTTCTGCTCGGCCGCCGCGAGCCAGTGGGCATGGAGGGGGCCGGGGTGGCGGGTCAGGCCGGCGGGAAGCGGCGCTTGGGCCGTGCAGGATTGCAGGACGGTCATGGGAATGCTCCTGAAGAATAAGGATTGGTTGTGCCGGGCGCCGGACCCAGGCGTCACCGCGTCTTCCGCGGCCACAGCGGGCCGGGAAGGGACGCGGCGATGCGCCGACCGGACGGTGCGCACGCAGCACGCACCGGTCACGGCAGGCAGGAATGTCAGGGAAAGGCGGCTGTCAGGCCGCAACCGGCACCGGGTCGTCCGCGCTGTCGGCCACAGCGATCTCCAGCGGATCGACAAGCGCCGTCAGCGAGGCCAGGTCGGCCACCTGCAACCGCGCCGCTGTCAGCATCTGGGTGACACGCCGCGCCACCAAGCCGGTGCCGAGGCAGGAGAAGAGATCTGCATGACGATCAAGGCAGGCCGCGAGGCGCAGGAACTCCGACGACGACTCCGTTTCGATCAGCGCGAAGAGGAGCAGCGCCATGCGCTTCAGCGGCAGGTCCTCGGGCCGCACGGCGGCAGAGACCCGGATGTGGTCGATGGAGGAGAGCACCGCGCTCCGGGCCCCTTCCGCATCGCGATGCCAGTCTAGGAACGCCGGATCCCAGGACGCCGCATCCTCGATGTCGCGCTCAGCCTCGATATAGCCGCTGACCGACCCGATCAGGCGCGAGAAGGTTCGCGAGATCTCGGTATGGGTGAAATGCGCAGGGGGTGTCGTCACGCCACACGGCGTGGTAGATGCTGGCTTAGCCATGATTGATCTCCTGAGGATCAGTGGTGGTTAGGGCGGGGCAGGAGGGTAGGATCTCTTGCTTCCGCCCGATCAATATGGCACTTTGGTATCTTAGTGTCAATATCAATTTGGATTAATGTTCATGGCTCCCCCAAAAAAGGATACGGAGGCAATTAACCTCCGGCTGTCACAAGAACTGATCAAGGCGATCGATGATCGGCGACGCGCTGAACCTGATTTGCCCACACGGCCTGAAATGATACGCAGAGCCTTGGTCCAGTGGCTTGCTATGACGGATAGCTAAGGTCTGGTCGATCATCAGCATTGCGGCGAAGTTGTTCGGCTGTTGACCTCTCCAAGAGCTATTATGCTTCATAATCTTGATTATCACTATAGGTAGTGGCAACCGGGGACGCGCTATCCTGAAATGCGACTTTCTGTGCTCAACAATGGGCTGAGCCATGAAAGGATCATAGAATGAAGGTTCGGTTCTCTCACCTTTCCCTTTCCGAGCGGCGCAAGATCGAGCGCTGGCGGCAGATGAAGCTGAGCCCTGACGAGATGGCGCGCAGGCTTGGCCGGCATCGTTCGACGATCTTCCGCGAGTTGAGGCGCAACTATTTCCACGACAGCGAGATCCCGAAGCTCAGCGGCTACTGGTGCGTTGTGGCGCAAAGCTACTCGGATAGACGCCGGACAGGGCAGCGCAAGCTGGTGCGGGATCCCGGGCTGCGCGACCAGGTCGAGCGCTGTCTCCGCTCTGGCTGGACCCCCGAGCAGATCGCCGGCCGGATGCGTTACGAAGGTGCCTCGCGCCGGGTCTGCCAAGAGACGATCTATCAACACATCTATTCAGAGGATGGTCGTCGAGGTGAGCTGTGGCGCCACCTGCCCTCCGGCCGCCGACGCCGCCGGGGATATCGGTTGCGCAAGCGCCCGCCGCCCAAGTTTGCGCCGGAACTCAGCATCTTGTTCCGCCCCGACGTTATCGCGCATCGCCGCCAGTTTGGGCATTGGGAAGCGGATCTGGTGCTGTTCCGGCAGAAGTATGGGCCTGCCAATGTCACCACCATGATCGAGCGGACCAGCCGCTTCCTGGTGGCGTTGAAGAACGCCGAGAAACGCACCAAGCCGATCATGGCGCAGATCGCCCAAGCCCTGACGCCCCTGTCATCGGGAAGGGAGAGATCGTCCGCGCTCATGCTTTGGAGATAGCATATCCTGACCGGCCATTCCGCAGGATATCCGCGCACAAGGCACAGGTGATTCACTTTGCCGCAGGCGGGTTAACCCGCAAAGACAGGTGCCTTGACCCAGACCGGACGAACCCGCTTCCAGTCCAACCCGTCCAATAGCGCGGTGAGCTGGGCATGGTTCAATTGTAACCGGCCGATTGTTACCGCGGCGGTTGAGCCTTGAAGCGTTGCGCGAGTTCAGGATCGCTAACGAAGTCGTCGAGGAACTGGTGCCAGGTTTCTGC
>NZ_UZWE01000008.1 GCF_900631945.1 Paracoccus haematequi | reverse complement strand
GCGGTGGTGGAACAGACCTTTACGCTTGGCTGAGCCTGTCGATGATCCAGGAGGCGATCATCAGATCCAGATGCGCGCCGCCGCCGTTCTTGAAGACGGTGATGTCGTCGTCCGACTGCCGCAGCCGCGCATCGGGGCGCAGCATGTCGTACAGATCGCCGCGGATGCTGTCCGCCGTGATCGCGCCCGAGGCCAGCGGCATCAGCAGCTCGCCGATATGGGCCGTCGTCTCTCGGCTGTCCACGAACAGCGCCGCGCGGGCCATCAGGGCATCGTCGGCCTCTCGCATGTCGGCCTTGTAGGCGCCGATCAGGTCGACATGGGTGCCGGGCCGGACCCAGTCGCCCCGGATCACCGGGTCGCGGGCCATGGTGGTGGTGGCGATGATGTCGGCCCGGGCCACCGCGTCCTGCAAGTCGGCCGCCACCGACAGGCGGGCGGGGACGGTTCCCAGCCGGTCCAGCAGCGCCTGCGCCTGGTCGGGCCGGCGCGCCCAGACCGCCACCTCCTCGAGCCCCGGCAGGACCGCCGCATAGGCCCGGACCAGGCTGGCCGCGACCGCGCCTGCGCCCAGGATCAGCAGGCGGCGGCTGCCGGGCCGGGCCAGCAGGCTGGCCCCCAGCACGGAATCCGCGGCCGTCTTGAAATCCGTGACCAGCCGGTTTTCCACAAGCGCCCGCAGATGCCCGTCGTCCTTGTCGAAGACCAGCATCCCGCCCTGCACCGTCGGCAGCCCCCTGGCGGCGTTCCCGTCGAACACCGTGAAGGGCTTGGCGCCGTA
>NZ_UZWE01000032.1 GCF_900631945.1 Paracoccus haematequi | reverse complement strand
GGCGGGGGTGGTGGCCTGGGCGGGGCCTGCCCTCTCGGAACAGTTCCGCCAGCTGATCGGCAGCCTGCCCTCCGCCTGGGACCAGATCAGCGGCTGGCTGTCGGACAGTTCGGTCGGACAGTTCCTGGAGAGGCGGATGGAAAACGCCTCGCAATCGGGCGGGGGGTCGCCGACGGGCAGCCTGCCCACGCTGTTCAGCTATGTCACCGGAACGCTGAACACGGTCATGGGCAGCGTCGCCAACGGGGTGCTGATGCTGACAGTGGCGATCTTCCTGGCGCTGGATGCGCCGATGTATCGCGGCGGCGCGCTGCGGCTGGTGCCGCTGTCCTATCGGGCGCGGGCGCGGGCCATCGCGGATGAACTGGGCCGCGCCCTGGGCCGTTGGATGGGCGGGCAGGCGCTGGACATGGCTGCGGTGGCACTGGCCACGGGGCTGGGGCTGTGGCTGCTGGGGGTGCCGCTGGCCCTGGTGCTGGGGCTGATCGCGGGGCTGACCAACATCATCCCGCTGGTCGGTCCGTTCCTGTCGGGGATCCCGGCGGTGCTGTTCGCGCTGACCCAGGGCTTTGACATGGCGATCTATGTGGCGCTTCTGTTCGTCGTCGTCCAGCAGGTCGAGGGGAACCTGCTGATGCCCCTGATCCAGCGCTTTGCCGCCGACCTGCCGCCCGCGCTGACGGTGCTTGCGATTCTCGCCTTCGGCAGCCTGTTCGGCTTCGCGGGCATCGTGCTGGCGACGCCCCTGCTGCTGGTGGCGATCATCCTGATCAAGCGCATCTATATCGAGGACGTGCTGGGCGACCGGCAGGAGGACTGAACTTTTCATAGGCCGTTTACGAAGATGCGCTATAAGGCGGTCGTCGCTGATCCGGGGCTGCATCATGACGCCATTCCGCAAGGGCCGCTATCTGGTGCGCCTGGCCGCTTCGCCCGACGACCTGCGCGCGGCGCAGCGGCTGCGGTGGCTTTGCTTCATCGCCCGCAGCGCCGAGGGCGAGGACGGCGCGCAGCTGGAAACCGACGCCCTGGACGCGGATTGCAGCCACCTCCTGATGACCGAGGCGGCGACCGGCCGGCTTGTCTGCTGCCTTCGCTTCCTGCCTTTGGCGGGCGGGCACGAGATCGGGCGCAGCTATTCCGCGCAGTTCTACGATCTGGCCGCGCTGGAATCCTTTGACGCCCCCATGATCGAGGTCGGGCGGTTCTGCATCCACCCCTCGGTCCGCGATCCCGACATCGTCCGCCTGGCCTGGGCGGCGCTGACGCGGATCGTCGACGATGGCGGCGCGCAGATGCTGTTCGGCTGCTCCAGCTTCGTCGGGACCGAGCCCGCGGATCACGCCGACGCCTTCGCCATGCTTCAGGCGCGCCACCTGGCCCCGCGCCGCTGGTGGCCGCGCATCAAGGCGCCCCATGTCTTCCGCCTGGCCCGCGCGCTGCTGCCCGGCCAGCCCGATCCCCGGCGCGCCATGGCCGCCATGCCGCCGCTGCTGCGCAGCTATCTGGCCCTCGGCGGCTGGGTCAGCGACCACGCGGTCGTGGATTCCGCCCTGCGCACCATGCATGTCTTCACCGGGGTCGAGATCGGGGCGATCCCGCCCGCCCGGCGCCGGTTGCTGCGAACGGCGGCACTTTGATCCCAAAACTGCCCGTCTTTTCGGCGATCCGCCCGCGTCCTGGGCAAAACGATCCCTGAAGCGGAATTGCCGGGCCTGACCCGACCGGGCCGCGATTGACCTTTCCGGCGGCGGGCCGCCCCTTCGGATCATGTTCGACGCAACCGCCCCCATGCCGGTCCTTCAGCGCAGCGCAGGCTCCGCGCATGTGGTCATGGGGCCGCGCGGGCTGGTCGATCTGGCGCAATCGGGATCGGCCAAGGCGATGCTGCCCCGCATTGCGCAGGGCCTGCCGCAGATCGTGTTCCTGAACACCTCGGGCGGGCTGGCATCCGGGGACCGCCTGTCCTTCGCGGCGACGCTGCGCGCGGGCACCCGCGCCCTGGCGACGACGCAGACGGCCGAGCGGGCCTATCGCGCCGAAGGCGATCCGGCACAGGCGCGGGTCGGCCTGGCGGTCGGCGAAAACGGCTGGCTGGACTGGCTGCCGCAAGAAACCATCCTGTTCGACGGCGCCCGGCTGCAGCGCGAGACGGTCGTGGATCTGGCCCCCGGCGCGGGCTGCCTGCTGCTGGAGACGGTCGTGCTGGGACGGCTGGCGATGGGCGAACATCCCCGCCGCCTGCACCTGCGCGACCGCCGCATGGTGCGGCAGGCGGGCCGGATCGTCCACCACGACGCGATGGCGCTTGACGATGCGGCGCTGCCCCGGTTGGACCGCCCGGCGCTGCTGGGCGGGGCGCGCGCCCTGGCGACGCTGGCGATGATCGCCCCGCAGGCGCCCGACCTGCTGGCCCCGGCCCGCGCCGCCTTGGACGAACCCGGCGTCACCGGCGCCGCCAGCGCCCCGCCGGGGCGGCTGGTGATCCGGCTCTTGGCGCGGGACGACTGGCCGCTGCGGCGCCAGATCCACCGGCTGCTGACCGTCCTTCGCCCCGATCCCCTTCCCCGTGTCTGGCAGGTCTGACGATGAACCTTACCCCGCGAGAGCGCGAAAAGCTGCTGGTCTCGGTCGCCGCGATGGTCGCGCGCAACCGGCTGGCCCGCGGCGTCAAGCTGAACCACCCCGAGGCCATCGCCCTGATCACCGATTTCGTGGTCGAGGGCGCGCGCGACGGCCGCAGCGTCGCCGACCTGATGCAGGCGGGCGCGCATGTGGTCACCGCCGAACAGTGCATGTCCGGCGTCCCCGCCATGATCGAATCGGTGCAGGTCGAGGCCACCTTTCCCGACGGCACCAAGCTTGTCACCGTCCACCACCCGATCCGCCACGAGGCCCCCGCATGAAACGACTTGCCCTTGCCGCCCTTCTTCTGCCTCAGGCCGCCCTGGCCCATCCCGGCCATCACGACGACGGCCAGTTCCTGTCGGGCCTGACCCATCCGATCGGCGGCGCCGACCATCTGCTGGCGATGGTGGCCCTTGGCCTGCTGGCCGCGCAGATCGGCGGCCGCGCGCTCTGGGCGCTGCCCTTGGCCTTCGTCGGCAGCATGATCGCGGGCGGGCTGGCCGGTTACGCCGGACTGGCCTTTCCGGGGGTCGAGCCGATGATCCTTGCTTCCGTCATCATCCTGGGCGCGCTTGTCGCGATGGCCGCGCGCCTGCCGCTGGCGGTGCTGCTTCCGGGCGTGGCGGTCTTCGGCTTCGCCCATGGCTGGGCGCATGGCGCCGAAGGCCCGACGCAGGGCCTGTCCCTTTATGCGGTCGGCTTCGCGGTGGCGACGATGGCGCTGCACCTGGCCGGGATCGCGCTCGGCAAGGCCGCGCAGAACGGCGCGCTGCTACGCGGCCTGGGCGGCGGCACCGCCGCGGCGGGTCTTGTGCTGGCGATGGTGGGCTGAATGATCCCCGGAGAGATCCTTCCCGTCCCAGGCGAGATCACCCTGAACGAAGGCCGAGATCCGGTCACGCTGATGGTGGCCAATACCGGCGACCGCCCGATCCAGGTCGGCAGCCATTATCATTTCGCCGAAACCAACCCGGCCCTGCGCTTCGACCGCGCGGCGGCGCGCGGGATGCGCCTGTCGATCCCCGCAGGCACCGCCGTCCGCTTCGAGCCGGGCCAGTCGCGCGAGATCCGGCTGATCCCCTTCGCGGGCAACCGGGTCGTGCAAGGCTTCCGCAAAGACGTGATGGGCGCGCTATGACCCGGCTGTCCCGCGCCGATTACGCCGCGCTCTATGGTCCCACGACCGGCGACCGTATCCGCCTGGCCGATACCGAATTGCTGATCGAGGTCGAGCGCGACCTGACCATCCCCGGCGAGGAGGTGAAGTTCGGCGGCGGCAAGGTCGTGCGCGACGGCATGGGCCAGTCCCAGGTAACGCGCGCGGACGGCGCGATGGATACGGTCATCACCGGCGTCGTGGTCTTCGACCATCAGGGCATCACCAAGGCCGATGTGGGCCTGCGCGACGGCCGCATCGCCGGAATCGGCAAGGCGGGAAACCCCGACACCCAGCCGGGCGTGACCCTTGTCATCGGTCCCGGCACCGAGATCATCGCGGGAGAGGGGCGGATCCTGACGCCCGGCGGCTTCGACTGCCATATCCATTACATCTGCCCGCAGCAGGTGGACCATGCGCTGCATTCCGGCGTCACCACCTTGTTGGGCGGCGGCACCGGGCCCGCGCATGGCACGCTGGCCACCACCTGCACCCCCGGTCCCTGGCACATCGCCCGGATGATGGAGGCCTGCGCCGACCTGCCCGTCAATATCGGCATCGCGGGCAAGGGCAACGCCTCGGTCGCGGCCCCCTTGGAGGAACAGATCCGCGCCGGCGCCTGCGCGCTGAAGCTGCACGAAGACTGGGGCACCACCCCCGCCGCCATCGACTGCTGCCTGACCGTGGCCGACGCGATGGATGTGCAGGTGATGATCCACACCGACACGCTGAACGAATCGGGCTTTGTCGAGGATACGATGGCCGCCATCGCGGGCCGCACCATCCACGCCTATCATACCGAGGGCGCGGGCGGCGGCCACGCCCCCGACATCATCCGCATGGTCGGCATGGCGAATGTCCTGCCGTCATCGACCAATCCGACGCGCCCCTATACCGGCAACACCATCGAGGAACATCTCGACATGCTGATGGTGTGCCACCACCTCGACCGCCGGGTGCCCGAGGACGTGGCCTTCGCCGAAAGCCGCATCCGCCGTGAAACCATCGCGGCCGAGGACATCCTGCACGATCTGGGCGCGTTTTCGGTGATCTCCTCGGACAGCCAGGCGATGGGCCGGATCGGAGAGGTGATCATCCGCACCTGGCAGACCGCCGACAAGATGCGCCGCCAGCGCGGCCGCCTGCCCGAAGAACAAGGTCAGAACGACAATCTGCGCGCCCGGCGATACATCGCGAAATACACGATCAACCCGGCCATCGTCCATGGCGTCAGCGGCCATATCGGCAGCATCGCCCCCGGCAAGCGCGCCGATCTGGTCCTGTGGTCGCCCGCCTTCTTCGGCGTCAAGCCCGAGATGGTCCTGGTCGGCGGCCAGATCAGCGTGGCGCAGATGGGCGATCCCAACGGCTCGATCCCCGTCCAGCCGATCTTCAGCCGCCCGATGTGGGGCCATACCCGCCGTGCCTCGGCGCTGTTCGTCTCGAAGACCGGGCTGGAAAACGGGGCGGGGGACGGCCTGCACAAGACCCTGATCGCCGTCGAGAACACGCGGTCCATCGGCAAGGCCGACATGGAACTGAATCGCGCCATGCCCGCGATCGAGGTCGATCCCGAAACCTACGAGGTCCGCGCCGATGGTGTTTTGTTAACTTGCGAGCCAGCGACGGAACTGCCGATGGCCCAACGCTATTTCCTCTTCTAAGAGGGAGGACCAAGTCATGATCACCGCCACCAGCATCATCCGCAACGCCCCCGCGCCGTTCGACGGCGAGGTCTCGCTGGATTACGAAGGCCGCCTGCTGCGGCGCCGCAAGCTGGCCAGCAGCGCCGGCGATTTCCTGGTGGACCTGCCGGAAACCACCAGCCTGGAAGACGGCGACGCGTTCGAACTGTCGGACGGCCGCCAGATCGTCGTCCGCGCCAAGCCCGAGCCCGTGATGGTGATTCGCGGCCATCTGGCGCGGCTTGCCTGGCATATCGGCAACCGCCACACCCCCTGCCGGATCGAGGCCGACCGCCTGATCATTCGCCAGGACCATGTGCTGGAGGCGATGCTGCGCAAGCTGGGTGCGGATATCTGCCACAAGGAACTGCCCTTCCGACCGGAAGGCGGCGCCTATGGCCACGGCCGGACCTTCGGCCACGATCACGGACCTGACCACCGGCACGACCACGGGCACGACCATCACCATGACCACGGGCACGGCCACGCCAGCCCCGCGCCCACGCTTGTCGCCAAGAATGACCTGCCCGACAATCACGCCGCCTGAAATCGCGCGGCTGCGGCTGGCGCAATACCTGTCGCCCGCCTTTCCGGTCGGCGGCTTCGCCTGGTCGCAGGGCCTTGAATACGCGATGGACGCGGGCCTCGTCACCCGCGCCACGCTGCCGCAATGGCTGGCCGACTGGCTGGATCGCGGCGCAGGCTGGACTGACGCGGTGCTGGTGGCCCTGTCCCTGCGCGCCGTCGATCATGCGGCGCTTGACGATCTGGCCCGCGCGGCCTGTTTGTCGGCGGAGCGGCTGGCGGAAACGGTGGAACAGGGCACAGCCTTTGCCGCCAATGTCACCGCGCTGACGGGCCAGCCGCAGCCCGCCGCCGCGCTGCCGATAGCCTTCGGCCGCGCCTGCGCCGACATGGCCCTGCCGCACCCGGAAATCATCGCGGCCTTCCTGCAAGCCCAGGCCGCCGCCTTGATCAGCGCCACCGTCCGCTTCCTGCCGCTTGGCCCGGTCGAAGGGCAGCGGATGCTGGCCGCGCTGCAATCCGCCATCCTTGCCGCCGCTGTCCGCGCGGCCAGCGCGACCCAGGACGACCTTGCCAGCAGCGCCTGGGGCGCGGATATCGCCGCCATGCGCCATGAAACCATGCCCGTCAGGATATTCCGATCATGAGCAACCACGGTCCCCTTCGCGTCGGCATCGGCGGCCCTGTCGGCGCGGGCAAGACCACGCTGACCGAACAGCTGGCCCGCGCTCTGGCCCCCCGCCTGTCGATGGCGGTCGTCACCAACGACATCTATACCCGCGAGGACGCCGAGGCGCTGATGCGCGCCCAGGTCCTGCCCGCCGAGCGCATCCGGGGGGTCGAGACCGGCGGCTGCCCCCATACCGCCATCCGCGAGGACGCCAGCATCAACCTGGCCGCCATCGCCGACCTGAACGAGGCCTTTCCCGACCTGGATCTGGTGCTGATCGAATCGGGCGGCGACAACCTGGCCGCGACCTTTTCGCCGGAACTGGCGGATCTGACGATCTATGTGATCGACACGGCAGCGGGCCAGGACATTCCCCGCAAGCGCGGGCCGGGGCTGGCGCGGTCCGACTTGCTGGTGGTGAACAAGACGGATCTGGCCCCGCATGTGGGCGTGGACGCGGCGCTGCTGGAAAGCGATGCGCGGACCGCGCGCGGTGCCCGCCCGGTGGTCATGGCGCAACTGCGCCACGGCGGGGGCTTGGACCAGATCGTCGATTTCCTGGTCGATCAGGGCGGTTTGCAGCCCCGCCCGGCCTGACTCTGCCCGCGCGGAAGGCAGGTGCCCGGTATCCTGCCCGCGCCGCAGCCACTTTCCGCATCCCCTGCCCCCAACCTGCCCAAAACCTGTTCAGCCCGCCGAAAACCCGGCTTGCTGCACCTGCGAAGGCCCTCTGCCTTCACCGAACAACAGGGACACAGGGCCGAACGGCCGGGGAAGGTGATGATGAAGAAACTCTCTGCGATGCTGGCGCTGACCACCGCCATGGCATTGGCAACGGGCGCGATGGCGCAGGACGGCGAGCCGATCAAGATCGGGGTGCTGCATTCGCTGTCGGGCACCATGGCGATTTCGGAAACCACGCTGAAGGACACGGTCCTGATGATGGTCGAACAGCAGAATGCCAAGGGCGGGCTGCTGGGCCGTCCCATCGAGGCCGTCGTGGTGGACCCCGCATCCGACTGGCCGCTGTTCGCGGAAAAGGCCCGCGAACTGCTGACCGTCAGCGATGTGGACGCGATCTTCGGCTGCTGGACCTCGGTCAGCCGCAAATCCGTTCTGCCGGTGATCGAGGAGCTGAACGGACTGCTGTTCTATCCGGTGCAGTATGAAGGCGAGGAATCGTCCAAGAACGTGATCTATACCGGCGCCGCCCCGAACCAGCAGGCGATCCCGGCGGTGGACTACATGGCCGACGAACTGGGCGTCGAGAAATGGGCGCTGCTGGGCACCGACTATGTTTACCCGCGCACCACGAACAACATCCTGGACGCCTATCTGAAAGGCAAGGGCGTGGCGGAAGGCGACATCTTCGTCAACTATACCCCCTTCGGCCATTCGGACTGGTCCAAGATCGTGGCCGACGTGGTGGCGCTTGGCGCGGACGGCAAGAAGGTGGGCGTGGTGTCCACCATCAACGGCGACGCCAATGTCGGCTTCTACAAGGAACTGGCGGCGGCGGGCGTCAGCGCCGACGACATCCCTGTCATGGCCTTCTCGGTGGGCGAGGAGGAGCTGGCGGGTCTGGATACGACCAACCTGGTCGGGCATCTGGCCGCCTGGAACTATTTCCAGAGCGCCGAGTCCGACGCCAACGCCGCCTTCATCGAGGAATGGAAGGCGTTCATCGGCGACGACAAGCGCGTGACCAACGACCCGATGGAGGCCACGGTGATCGGCTTCAACGCCTGGGTCGCCGCCGTCGAAAAGGCCGGGACCACCGATGTCGACCCGGTGCTGGACGCCATCGTGGGCGTCGAGGTTCCGAACCTGACCGGCGGCACCGCCACGGTTCTGCCGAACCATCACCTGACCAAGCCGGTCCTGATCGGGGAAATCCGCGAGGACGGACAGTTCGACATCGTGAGCCAGACGGAACCCGTTCCGGGCGACGCTTGGACCGACTTCCTGCCGGAATCGGCCAAGCTGGACGCCGACTGGCCGGGCAAGGACTGCGGCATGTTCAACACGGAAACGAACGCCTGCGTGCAGGTCCAGTCGAACTATTGACGCTTGCGGGGGCGGTCCTGCCGCCCCCTTCCGCGAAGGAACGCGCCCATGATCCGCCCGCTGATCGCCCTTGTCCTGACCTTGTGCCTGGCGCTGCCTGCAAGCGCGAATCCCGCGCTGGAAGCAGTCATTGCCGACAACCTGGACCAGATCCAGAAACCCTCGCGCAAGACGGTGGAACCCCTGGTTGCCGAAATCGCCGCCACCGGACCCGAGGGGCTGGCGCTGCTGTCCGCCTGGGCTGGCCGCGCGCTTGGCGTGACGGATGACGGGCGGCTGCTGATCGTGGACGGCGACAGCGCCCGCGATGCCGTCACCGGCGCGGCGGTGCCCGACGCCGATCCGAAGATGCTGCGCCCCAATTCCGGCGTGCGCAGCGTCATCGAATCCGCCCTTGTCGCGGGCGAGATTTCCAGCCCCGATCCGGCCCGCCGCGCCGCCGCCCTGGCCTCCATCGCCCGCGACGGCACCGCCGGACACCTGGCCGCCCTGCGCGCCGCGCCGCCGGAAGCCGACCCGGCATTGGCCGCGCAGCGCGAGCGCGCGACGAACCTTTTGGCGATCCGCTTCGATCCCGATCCTGCCGCCCGCGTTGCGGCCATCGAAGGCATGGCGGGCGACGTGGGCCTCGATTTCCGCGCCGCGCTGAACCCGCTTCTGGCCGTGACGCGCGTGGCCTCGCCCACGGAGCCAAAGGCCAACATCGCCCGCGAACTGACCATCGGCGGCGATTTCCCGCGTGAGGCGGCGATTGCCCTCCTGACCGCGAACGGCACCCTGCAACCGCGCCTGACCCCCGCCGATCAGCGGAACGCCCTGGCCGCGAACATCGTGGACGGCGCGGTGGCGGGCATCCCGGTCGCAGAACTGGACGACCCCGCCGCCCGCGACCGCGCCTATGAGGCGCTGGAGGCCGCGGGCGCCGTTCCCCCGGCCGCCACCGATGCCGAAGCCGAGGCCGCGCTTGCCGCCAACCGCTTCTTCGAAACCTATGCCGAGGCCGATCGCGCCGTGACCGACGCCGCCCGCGCCGCCCAGACCCGCGCGCAGGTGCGGCTGGCGGCGATGACCGGCATCGACCTGGGGCTGGACGCGCTGTCGCTGGCCTCGATCTATTTCCTGGCGGCCATCGGGCTGGCGATCACCTTCGGCGTGATGCGCGTCATCAACATGGCGCATGGCGAATTCATCATGATGGGCGCCTATACCGGCTATGTCACCCAGACCCTGATCGCAAACCGCACCCTGTCCCTGGTGGTGGCGCTGCCGCTGGCCTTCGCGGTCACCTTCGCCGCCGGGGTGCTGCTGTATCGCCTGGTCATCCGGCATCTGGCGAACCGCCCGCTGGAAACGCTGCTGGCGACTTTCGGCGTGTCCATCGCGCTGCAACAGCTTGCCAAGAACATCTTCGGCACCCAGGCCCGGCCGCTGACCGCACCCGCCTGGCTGGAGGGTTCGATCACGGTCAACGACGTGATCTCGATCTCGTCGATCCGGGTGGCGATCTTCGTGCTGGCCCTGCTGTTCCTGGGCCTGTTCCTGTTCATCATGAAGCGCACCCGCCTGGGGCTGGAGGTCCGCGCCGTCACCCAGAACCCCGGTATGTCGGCCAGCATGGGCATCAACCCCGACCGCATCGCCATGATGACCTTCGGCCTGGGATCGGGCATCGCGGGCATCGCGGGCGTGGCCATCGGTCTGTTCGCGCAGGTCACGTCGGAACTGGGCCAGCAATACATCGTGCAAAGCTTCATGACCGTGGTGGTGGGCGGGGTCGGCAATATCTGGGGCACGCTGGCGGGCGCCGCGCTGATTGGCGGGCTGTCCAAGGTGATCGAGTTCTTCAACCCCTCGAACACCCTGGCCGCGCAGACCTTCATGATCCTGTTCATCGTGATCTTCATCCAGTTCCGTCCGCGCGGCATCATCCCGCAGCGCGGCCGCGCAGCCGAGGCGTGACATGACCCGCAAACCCTTCATCCTGCGAAACCCCTCGATCCTGATCGTGCTGGCGGTGCTGGCCCTGTTCACGGTCGCGGTCACGGCTCTCAGCGCGGCCTACGGCACCGGCGCGATTCCCACATCCATGGTCAAGGTGCTGGGCAAGACGCTGTGCCTGGCGCTGGCCGCCGTGGCGATGGATCTGGTCTGGGGCTACCTGGGGATCCTCTCGCTGGGCCAGATGGCGTTCTTCGCGCTTGGCGGCTACATGATCGGGCAATGGCTGATGTATGCGCGCACCGAAGCCATCGTCGCGGCCAGCATGGCCGGCAACCCGATCCCGCCCACCCCGCAGGAATTGCAGGAGGGCGTGGCGAACCAGATCTTCGGCGTCGTCGGGTCCGCCGACCTGCCGCTGGTCTGGTCCTTCGCCCATTCGCTGCCGCTGCAACTGATCCTTGTGGTGGCAGTGCCCGGCCTGCTGGCGCTGGTGTTCGGCTGGCTGGCGTTCCGAAGCCGCGTCAACGGCGTCTATCTGTCGATCCTGACCCAGGCGATGACCCTGGCCCTGGCGCTGTGGCTGTTCCAGAACGACAGCGGCTTTCGCGGCAATAACGGTCTGTCGGGCTTGCAGAACATTCCCGGCCTGGACGGGATCGATCAGGCCACCCTGTCGGTCTGGTTTCTCTGGGCCTCCGCCGCAGCATTGGGGCTGGCCTATGTCCTCGCCGCCTGGGTGGTCAGCGGCAAGTTCGGCAGCGTGATCCGCGCCATCCGCGACGACGAGACCCGCGTCCGCTTCCTGGGCTATCCGGTCGAGGGGTTCAAGCTGGCGGTCTTCACCCTGGCCGCGATGCTGACCGCGGTCGCCGGGGCGCTGTATTACCCGCAGGCGGGGATCATCAACCCGGCGGAACTGATGCCCATCGCCTCGATCTATCTGGCGGTCTGGGTCGCCATCGGCGGGCGCGGGCGGCTGTATGGCGCGATCATCGGCGCGGTGGTGGTGTCGCTGCTGTCAAGCTGGTTCACCGGCGGGCGGGCGCCCGCGATCCACCTGCCCGGCTATACCGTCAACTGGGTCGACTGGTGGCAGGTGGCGCTTGGCCTGGGTTTCGTGCTGGTCACGCTGTTCGCGCCCAAGGGCATCGCGGGCCTCTTCGACCGCCTGTCCCCGCCGCGCCGCGTCCCCGCCCCCGAACCGCAGGCCAAGGAGGCCCAGGCATGAGCGCGCTGCTGGAGGTGGACGGCATTTCCGTCAGCTTCGACGGCTTCCGGGCCATCAACAACCTGTCCTTCAACATCGGCGAGGCCGAGTTGCGCGCGGTGATCGGCCCCAACGGCGCGGGCAAGACCACCTTCATGGACATCGTGACCGGCAAGACCCGCCCCGACGCGGGCGACGTGACCTTCGGGACGCCGCCGAAATCCCTACTGCGCATGAACGAGGCACAGATCGCCCGCGAGGGCATCGGCCGCAAGTTCCAGCGCCCCACCGTCTTCGAGGATCAGACCGTCGCCGACAACCTGACCATGGCGCTGAAGGCCAAGCGAAGCCCCTTCGCGGTGCTGGGCTGGCGGCCCTCGGCAGAGTCGCAGGCCCGCGTGGCCGAACTGGCCTCGGAAGTGGGGCTTGCCTCGCAGATCGCGCGCAAGGCGGGCGAACTGTCGCACGGCCAGAAGCAATGGCTGGAGATCGGGATGCTGCTGGCCCAGGAACCCCGCCTGCTGCTGGTCGACGAACCCGCCGCCGGGATGACGCTGGCGGAACGCGAGCAGACCACGGCGCTGCTGGTCCGGCTGGCCGAGAGTCGCGCGGTGGTGGTGGTGGAACACGACATGGATTTCGTGCGCCGCCTGAACTGCAAGGTGACGGTGCTGCACCAGGGCGCGGTCCTGGCCGAGGGGTCGCTGGACCATGTGACCCGCAATCCCGACGTGATCGAAGTCTATCTGGGGCGCTGAGATGCTGGAAGCCACGAACCTGACCCTGCATTACGGCGGAAGCCAGATCCTGCACGGCATCGACATCACCGCCCGGCCCGGCGCCGTGACCTGCGTGATGGGCAACAACGGCGTGGGCAAGACCTCGCTGATGGCGCTGTTGGCCGGGCGGCATCCCCGGTCGGGCGGCACGATCCGGCTGGACGGGCGCGAACTGGGCCGGGTGAGCGCGCAGCAGATGGCGCGGCTTGGCGTAGGCTATGTCCCGCAGGGTCGGGCGATCTTTCCGATGCTGAGCGTGCGCGAGAACCTAGAGACCGGCTTCGCCTGCCTGCCCCGCGTCGAACGCCGCATCCCCGACGAGATCTTCGACAGCTTCCCCGTGCTGGCGGAAATGGCGCAGCGGCGCGGCGGCGACCTGTCCGGCGGCCAGCAGCAGCAGCTTGCCATCGCCCGCGCGCTGATTACGAAACCCCGCATCCTGCTGCTGGACGAACCGACCGAGGGGATCCAGCCCAACATCATCGCCCAGATCGGCCGCGTCATCGCCGCGCTGCGCGACCGGGGCGACATGGCCATCGTGCTGGTGGAACAGTTCTTCGACTTCGCCTGGGATCTGGGCGACGATTTCCTGGTTCTGGAACGCGGCCGCGCCGTCATGCAGGGCACCAAGGCCAGCCTGCGCCGCGCCGACCTGCACGCCCGGCTGGCCGGTCACGCGGCGGCATAGCCTTACAACGGTCGCATCGCCCGTCTATAGCCTGCCGAAACAAGATTTTTTCGGAGACGACGATGGAACGCCTGATCGAACGCAGCCTGTTTGCAAGCCGCTGGATGATGGCGCCCATGTATCTGGGACTGGCGGGCGCCCTGGCGATCCTGGTCTGGGTCTTCCTGGTCGAGTTGTGGAAATTCCTGCTGATCGTCCCGGTGATGACGGTCAACGACGCCATCCTGGGGGTGCTGGCGCTGATCGACCTCAGCCTGGCGGCGAACCTGCTGATGATCGTGATCTTTTCGGGATACGAGAACTTCGTCAGCCGGATGGATCTGGACAAGGAACGCGACCGCCCCGAATGGCAGGGAGAGGTGGATTTTTCCGGGCTGAAGCTGAAGCTGATCGCCTCGATCGTGGCGATCTCGGGGATCCACCTGCTCAAGGTGTTCATGGATGTGGCGAAATACACCCCGGATCATATCCGTTGGATGGTGGTGATCCACATGGTCTTCGTCGTGTCGGGCGTGTTGCTGGCGGCGATGGACTGGATCGCCAGCAACGCCAAGGGGCGCAAGAAGAAACCCTATCCTGCCGACTGACGGGACGCGGGCCGGGATCGGCCCGCGCCCCATGTCACGCCATCCGCGACCGCAGCAGGTCGATGGCGACGAACCCCGCCAGGCTGACGCCCAGGACCGGCAGCGCCCAGCCAAGGCCGACGGCCAGGGCCAGCCACAGCGCGCGCTGCGCAGCGGGCAGGCGGCGCCAGGTGTCGGACAAAGGCTCGCTGGCCGCCGGACGGCGGGTCCACCACATCCGGTAACCGTAAACGATCATCACCATCAGCCCCGCCGCCACCAGGGCCATCAGGATCTGGTTGGGCACCCCGAACAGGATTCCCATATGCGCGTCGATGCCCCAGCGGATCAGCTTGGGGATCAGCGTGAAGGTCGCGAAATCGGCGCGGCTGGTGATCTGCATGGTGTCGGGATGGATCGCGACGGTATCGACCTGGGTGGGCCAGCTTCGGTCGTATTCGCGCACCACCCAGGCCTGTTCGGGCTTGGGAAGGCGGATCTCCATCATCGGGGAATCGATGCCGCCCGCGCGGGCGGCAGAGGCCACGGCGTCAAGCCGGTCCAGCCGATCCTCGCGCGCGGCGGGGTCGTGGTGCATATGGGCGCCGTGATCGCCGTGTTCGGACGCAGCGACCGCCGGACCGGCCAGGGCCGCACTGGCCGAGGGCGTGTTCCAGCCAAGCTGGTCCTGCAGCGCCTGGAACCGCGCGCCGCCCTGCTGCGACCAGGTCAGTCCCGTGGCCGAAATGAACAGCAGCACGATCCCCAGCGTAACGCCGATGGTCCCGTGCAGCCAGCGGCGGCGCTGCGGGGCGGGCATCGCGGACAGCGCGCGGCGCTTGCGCGGTCCGGTCGCCCACAGCGCGATGCCGCCCAGCACCGCCACCCACAGCCAGGAGGCCGCAAGCTCGCTGTAATAGCGCCCGGCATTGCCCATCAGCATGTTGCGGTGCAGATAATCCAGCGTGATGCGGAACGGCAGGATGCCGCTGGTGCCATAGGTGGTCAGGTCACCCCGGATCTCCAGCGTGGCGGGATCGACGAACAGCGTGCGGTTTTCCGATTCGCCAAGCGCCGGGTCGGAAAACATGATCCGCGTCGTCATGCCCGGTGCGGGCGCGGGGCGAACGGCGGACACCGCAAGATCGGCGCCCAGGGCATCGCGCGCGGCCAGGGCCTGATCGGCCAGGCTGCGGGCCGGGCCGGTGCTGTCGGTATACAGCGCGCCGCGATACAGCACCGATTCGATCTGCGGCGTCAGCACATACAGAAGCCCGGTCAGGGCCGCGACGAAGATGAAAGGGCCGACGAACAGCCCGATATAGAAGTGCATCCGCAGCAGGAACGGACGCAGCGAGGTGCGGGCGGCATCGGCCCGCGCGGGAATGGTGATCTGTGGCATTGGCTCGATCTGAAAGACGGTGGCTTTTGCCGCCTGCGGAGCGGCGCGGCTTTGATTCAGATCAGTTGCGGGGGGCCGCGCTTCGGAACGGCGGGATCGCGCGCATGTCCGGCCGCCCGGCGGATCTGCGGCAGGACGATGCGGGCCAGGATGCGCTGTTCGGCGTCCCGCAGACCGGCCGTGACGGGCGGCAGGCCCGGCGTCCCCCCCAGGGTGCACAGCGGGCAGTGCGCCTTGTGCGCGCCGGTCGTGCCATGGTCGGCGCACAGGTCGTCTATCGACAGTCCGGCCATCGCCCAGGCTTCCAGCCGCAGCTCCATCTCGGACGGCACGGGACGCGCGCCCAGGCCCGCCGCCAGGACGGCGAGCATCAGGCCGATGGCGGCCAGTCTGGCGAGGCTGGGTTGCAGGCGGCGGCGCATGGCGACAGCGATGCCAGAACCACCGGGCGGCGCGCAAGCCGCATTTTGCCGCAGCAGCCTATCGCTTGCGTTCCCAGCGGCCCGATTCCTCGGACCAGTATTCGGCGGCGACGCCCGCGCCGGTCAGCGCGCGCCATTGGTCGCGGGCGCGCGCGGTGGCCGCCGCGTCGCCGCCGTCGAAGATGATGCAGGCGCGTTCAAGCCCAGCAAGCTCGGTCGGCGCGACCTCGGCCCCGTCAAGCGCCATCAGGCAGGCGGGACCGTTCGCCGCAGCCTGCCCTGCCGCCATCTGTCCCGCCACCGTCAGCAGCACGGGCTGGCGCGCGTCATGCGGCCCGCCCGCCAATCCGTGCGGCAGGAAGCCGTCGCCCTGCCACAGGTGCAGATCCAACCGCTCCATCCGCGCGGGATCGGTGCCGCGCAGTTCCACATGCCAGCCTGCCGCCAGCGACTTGCCGATCAGGACCGGCAAAAGGCTTTCGGCGGGCGAGCGGGTCAGGTGATAGAACAGCGCGTTGCCCACCGGGGCTATTTCGCCTCGTATCGGTCGCGGATCAGGCGATCCAGCGTCATCACGCCCCAGCCGGTCGCCCCCTTGGGGGCCAGGTCGGTGGCTGCGGGCGGCAGGGCCACGCCCGCGATGTCGATATGCGCCCAAGGAGTGTTCTTGCGGATGAAGCGTTGCAGGAACTGCGCCGCCGTGATCGACCCCGCCGCGCGGCCGCCGGTGTTCTTCATGTCCGCCAGCCGCGACTTGATCAGCTTGTCATAGGGCTGGCCCAGCGGCAGGCGCCAGGCGCCCTCTCCCTCGGCCTTCGCGGCGGCCAGGATGTGATCGGCCAGCGCGTCGTCATTGGCGAAGACGCCTGCATTGTCGTGGCCAAGCGCGATGATGACCGCCCCGGTCAGGGTCGCCAGATCGATCACGGCGGACGGATTGAAGCGCGTCTGCGCGTACCACAGCACGTCGGCCAGAACCAGGCGCCCCTCGGCATCGGTGTTGATGACCTCGATCGTGTCGCCCTTCATGGAACGTACGATGTCGCCCGGACGCTGCGCCTTGCCGTCGGGCATGTTTTCCACCAGCCCCACCAGCCCGACCACATTGGCCTTGGCCCGGCGCAGCGCCAGCGTGCGCATCACGCCCGCCACGACGCCCGCGCCGCCCATGTCCATGGTCATCTCCTCCATCCCAGCGGCGGGCTTGATGGAAATGCCGCCGGTGTCGAAGACCACGCCCTTGCCCACCAGGGCCAGGGGCGCCTGATCGCCGCCGCCGTTCCAGCGCATCACCACGACCTTGGACGGGCTTTCCGACCCCTGCCCCACGGCCAGCAGCGCGCGCATCCCCAATTCGGCAAGCTGGTCCTCCTCCAACACCTCGACCGTCAGGCCGATCTCCTCCATGGCCTTCAGGCGGTCGGCGAAATCGGTGGTGGTCAGGACGTTGGCGGGTTCGTTGACCAGATCGCGGGTGAAGAACACGCCCTCGGCCACGGCAGCGGCGTCCTGGGCGGATTTCGCCAGGGCTTCGGGATCGGCGGCCATGAAGGTGACGCGGGCCTTTTCGCTGACAGGCTCGTCCGGGGTTTCGGGCGCGCTGTCCGCCTGGGCGTCGGCCAGCACGGCATTGTCGGCCCCGCGCGTGATGCTTTGCGGGATCGGGTCGGCGCCTGCCTCGCCGTCGCCCTCGACCGGCTTGGTCTGATAGACGGAAAAGTCGTATCCGCGCAGCGCGATGCCCAAGGCCACCTCGTTCGCCAGCGGGTGCGCGCCCGCCAGGACCAGCGTATGGGCGCGGCCCAGCTTGGCGCCGATGGCCGCGCCCGCCTTGCGCGCCTGGGCTATGGTCGCGTCGTCGGGCAGCGCCACCAGGGTCAGCGCATCGGCCTGCATTCCCGCCGGGAAGGCCAGTTCCAGCGCCGCGCCGGGCTTCAGCGCGCGGCCCGCCTTCGATTCCATCGCCCGCCGCGCCGCCGCAAGCGCCGCGTCCGGCAGGCCCGGCGGCAGGTCGGCGCCCGGCGTGACGAGGATCGCCACGCGGCCCTGGTGCCCGGCCAGCCGGTCGGCGGCGGTTTCGGTGAAGGTGATTTCGACGGGGTGGGTCATGGCGTCCTCATCATTCTGCGGATGAAAGCCTAGACGCCCCGCGCACCCTTTTCCAGAGCCGCCCGTGACGCTAAGCAAGACGTGACCGCCGCCCGCCATGCCCCAAGGACAAACGCCGCGACATGCCCCGGATCGACCGCTATATCCTTGGCCAATTGCTGACCCTGTTCGGGTTCTTCGCCCTGGTGCTGGTGTCGGTCTATTGGATCAACCGGGCCGTCAGCCTGTTCGACGACCTTCTGGGCGACGGGCAGACCGCGCTTGTGGTGCTGGAATTCACGGCGCTGACGCTGCCGCTGGTGATCTCGGTCGTGCTGCCGGTCGCGGCCTTCGCGGCGACGGCCTATGGCACCAACCGCATGTCCGGGGAATCGGAGCTGGTGGCGATGCAGGCGGCGGGGCTGTCGCCCTGGCGGCTGGCGCGGCCGGTGCTGGTCTTCGGCGTCTTCGTGGGGCTGATGGTGGCGGTGCTGGTCCACGGGCTGGTGCCGATGGCCCGCGCGCGGCTGGCCGACCGGCAGGCCGAACTGGCCCAGGACGTGACCGAACAGTTCCTGCGCCCCGGCAGCTTCCAGTATCCGACCGACGGCATCACCCTGTTCATCCGCGCCATCGCCGCCGACGGCCGCCTGCTGGATCTGTTCATCGAGGATGCGCGCGATCCCGCCAACCAGATGATCTACACCTCCGAGGAAGCCCTGGTCGTGCGCGCCGAAACCGGGCCGGTGCTGATCCTGCTGCGCGGCATGTCGCAGAACCTGCGCCAGTCGGGCGACCGGCAGTCGCTGGCGGTCACGCGATTCCAGGAATTCAGCTATGACATCGGCGCCCTGCTGACCGGCGGCGGCCGGAAGGGCCGCGACCTGCGCGATTACGGCACCCTGCGGCTGCTGAACCCCGATGCCGGGCTGCTGGCCGCGACCGGCGCCTCGGCCCCCGACGCCCGGCGCGAGGCGCACGAGCGGATCGCCCAGCCGCTGCTGTCGCCCATCGCCGCGATGATCGGCTTCGCCACGCTGCTGGTCGGCGGCTATTCGCGCTTTGGCGTCTGGCGGCAGATCCTGTGGGCGGTCCTGGCGCTGATCGTGGTGCAGTTCCTGACCAATGCCGCGGCCGACCAGGCGGGGCGCGACCCGACGCTGTGGCCGCTGCTTTATCTGCCGGCGGCGGTGGGGGCGGTGATGTGCTGCGGGCTGCTGTGGCTGGCCGGCAGGCCGCGCCGCCTGAAGGACCGGGGGGCTGCGGCATGATCCTGGCCCGCTATGTCGCGCGCCGCTTCCTGCGGTCCTTCGTCATGATCGCCGGGGTGTTCCTGCTGATCCTGCTGCTGATCGACATGATCGAGATGATCCGCCGCTTTTCGGACCGCGACATCGGCCTGGCGGGCGCCCTGGGGCTGGCGGGGCTGAACGTCGCCTCCAGCTTCTATTCGATCCTGCCGCTGCTGACTGTGCTGGCGGGGATCGCGCTGTTTCTGAACCTGGCGCGCACGTCGGAGATGGTGGCGATCCGCGCGTCGGGGCGGTCGGCGCTGAAGGTCGTGACCGCGCCAGCCGTCGCCGCCGTCCTGGTCGGCGCGCTGACGGTGGCCTTCCTGAACCCGCTGGTGGCGGTGACGGGCGCCCGCTATGACGAGGCCGTGGCCCGGATCGAAAGCGACAGCCGCCAGACCGTCTCGGTCGGCGACAGCGCCGTCTGGCTGCGCCAGGCCGTGATCGAGGATTCCCAGGAATCGGGCCAGATCGTGATCCGCGCGCGCCGCGCCAGCCCCGACGCGACGACGCTTTACGACGCGACCTTCATGGTCTTCGACGAAGCCCGGGGTCCGGTCCGCCGGATCGAGGCGCGCGAGGCCCGGCTGGTGCCCGGCCATTGGGAATTGTCCGACATCCGCGACTATCCCCTGTCCGAACCCAATCCCCAGGCCGCCGCCACATCGGCCCCCCGGCTGGATCTGGCATCGGACCTGACCGCGCAGCGCATCCGCGAAGGCTTCGGCCGCCCCGAGGCGGTGCCGGTCTGGCAGTTGCCGGGCTTCATCGCGGGCCTGGAACGGGCGGGCTTTTCGGCGGCGCGCCACAGGGTCTGGTTGCAGATGGAACTGGCCCGGCCCTTCCTGATGGGCGCCATGGTGCTGATCGCCGCCGCCTTCACCATGCAGCATGTCCGGGGCCGCAACACCGGCGGCGCGGTGCTGATGGCCTTCGGCGCGGGGATCGGGCTGTTCTTCCTGCGCAATCTGGCGCAGGTTCTGGGCGACAACGGGCAGGTGCCGCCCTGGCTTGCCGGATGGACGCCGCCGCTGGTCGGCGGGCTGCTGGCCATGGCGCTGATCCTGGCCCGAGAAGATGGATGACACCCGCCATGCGCAATAGCTTCGCCGCCCTGTTGATGCTGCTGCCGGGCATGGCGCTTGGCCAGACGATGCTGACCGGCGATCCGGGTCTGGGCGCGGGCAGCCTTGGCGGGCCAGGCCCCTTCCTCTGGAACGACGAGGCCGCGCTGGCCCCGACCGCCGCGCCCCTGGGCAACAGCATCCTGGGCGACCGCACCCCCGGCGCCGCATCCTTGCAGGCCGTGGCCCCCGATGCCGACGTGACCCTGCCCGCCCGCCCGATGGACGGCCCCGCCGATGACGCGGCCACGGTGCTGGCCGACAGCATGGTCCTGCAAGGCGACCGGACGCTGATCGCGGCGGGGGGCGTGGTGGTCTGGTATCAGGGCGCCCGGCTGGTGGCGTCGCGCATCGTCGTCGACGGGCCGTCCGGCAGCCTGACCATCGAAGGGCCGATCCACCTGTCCCGCCCCGGCGCGGCGGACCCCGATGCCGAGGCCGTGTTGATCGCCGACAGCGGCCAGCTTGACCGCGAATTGCAGGACGGCATCATCCGCGGCGCCCGGCTGGTGCTGGCCCGCGAATTGCAACTGGCCGCGACCGAACTGACGCGGACCGGCAACGGTCGCACCACCACCCTGCGCCAGGTCGTCGCCTCAAGCTGCCAGGTCTGCGCCAGCGACCCCACCCCCCTGTGGGAGATCCGCGCCCGGACGATCACCCATGACGCCGAAACCCGGCTGCTGACCTTCGACCATCCGCAATTCCGCGCCTTCGGCGTGCCGCTGGCCGCCGCGCCCTTCGCCGTGACCGCGCCCGATCCAACGGTGGAACGGCGCAGCGGCGTCCTGCGGCCGGAATTCCGCACCACCTCGGGGCTGGGGTTCGGGATCAAGCTGCCCTATTTCGTCACCATGGGCGACCATGCCGACGTGACGATCACGCCCTATCTCTCGGCCAGCCGGACGCGGACGCTGGAACTGCGGTACCGCCAGGCCTGGTCGAATGCCGTGACCGAATGGAACGGCGCCATCAGCCGCGACGACATCCAGCCCGGCGAAACGCGCGGCTATCTGTTCGGCAACGCGCTGATCGACCTGCCGCGCGGCTATCGCCTGGGGGTGCAGGTGCAGACTGCATCGGACCGGAGCTATCTGCTGGATTACGACATCACCGAGGCCGACCGGCTGTGGAGCGGCTTTACCCTGGACCGCGTGACCCGCGACAAGCTGTTCTTCGGCCGGGTCGGCAATTACCACTCGCTGCGCGACGACGAAGACAACAGCACCTCGCCCGCACAGGTGGCCGACGTGATCTGGCAGCGCCGCTTCACCCCCGGCTATGTCGGCGGGCAGGCGCTTCTGGAATGGTCGGTCCATGCGCATCGCCGCCCTTCGGATCAGGACCGGGAGGGGCGCGACATGGCCCGCGCCTCGGTCGGGCTGGACTGGCGCCGCAGCGAGATCCTGCCGGGCGGCGTGGTCGGCGCAGCACTGGCCGGGATCGACGCCGACATCTATCGCATCGCCCAGGACAGCGATTATGACGATCTGGTGGCCCGCGTCGACCCGATGCTGGGCGTCGAACTGCGCTGGCCCCTGATCGGCGGCGGCGGGGGCGCGACCCATCTGGTCGAGCCGGTGGCGCAGATCCTGTATTCCCCGTCCGGCACCGACGACGACATCCCGAACGAGGACAGCCGCCTGATCGAATTCGACGAAGGCAACCTGTTCTCCGACAACCGCTTTCCCGGCTGGGACGCCCGCGAAGGGGGGCTGCGCGCCAATCTGGGCGTGACCTGGACGCGGATCGACCCGACCGGCTGGTCGCTGGCCCTGACCGGCGGCCGCGTCCTGCGCGCCGATCCCGAACGGGCCTTTCCGCCCGGATCGGCCCTGTCGTCCACCCGGTCCGACTGGCTGGTCGCGGCGCAATACGACAGCGGCACCGGACTTGCCCTGGCGAACCGGGCGCTGTTCGACGACGGCCTGGATCTGTCGCGCAACGAATTGCGGCTGGGCTGGCTGCGGCCCGACCTGCAACTGTCGGCGGGCCATCTGTGGCTGGACGGCGACGCGCAGGAACCGGAACGGCCCGAGATCAGCGAGCTGGTCGCCAATATCGGCTGGCAGATCCGCGACGGCTGGTGGGGCAATGCCGAAACCCGCTATGATTTCGACGCCGACAAGGCGCAGCGGGCGTCGCTGGATCTGACCTATCGCAACGAGTGCCTGACGGTCGAGATGGGCGTCTCGCGCCGGTTCACCAGTTCGGACAGCGTGCGCCCGGAAACCAGCCTGGGCCTGTCGGTCCGGCTGGGCGGGTTCGGAATGCAGGAAGACTTGCCAGGCACGGTGGCGCGCCGGTCCTGCTTGCGCTAATCTCGCGCCAAGAAACGAACCTATGGGGCAGCAGATGCGGCATTTCCTTTCCGGCCTCGCCTTGGCGGCGACCCTCGCGGCATCGACGCCGGTCCTGGCGCAGGGCCTGTTTCAGCCGGTGGTCTACATCAACAATGCCGCCATCACCCGCTACGAGGTGCAGCAGCGCCAGAAGTTCATGCAGATCCTGGGCGCGCCGGGCACCACGGAACAGGAGGCCCAGCAGGCGCTGATCGACGACCGGCTGCGCAATCATGCCGCCCGCCAGCTTGGCATCGTCCCGACCGAGCAGGGCCTGCAAAACGGACTGGAGGAATTCGCCAGCCGCGCGGGCCTGTCGGCCGCCGAATTCACCGCCGCCCTGGAAAACGCCGGCGTCGAGCCGCAGGCCTATCGCGATTTCGTCAGCGCGGGCCTGGTCTGGCGGTCGGTGATCCGCGAACGCGTGGTGCCGCGCATCAAGGTCTCGGACGCCGAGGTCGACCAGGAATTGCGCCGCCAGGTCGAAACGCCGATCCTGTCGCGGGTGCTGATTTCCGAACTGATCATTCCCGCCCCGCCGGGCCAGGAACAGCAGGCGCTGAACCTGGGGCGGCAGATCGCCGGGGCGAATCTGTCCTCGGACCAGTTCGAGGATGCGGCGCGGCAATATTCCGCCGCCGAATCGGCGCAGTCGGGCGGGCGGCTGGCCTGGGTCAACATCGACAACCTGCCCCCCAGCCTGCGTCCGATCATCACCGCGCTGCAACCGGGCCAGACGACCCAGCCGCTGACGGTCGAGGGCGCGGTGGTGCTGTTCCACCTGCGCGACAGCCAGGGCACGCTGCGCCCCGGCGCGACCGACCAGGTGATCGACTATGCGACCCTGCGGCTGCCCAGCGCCGCGGATGCGGCGACGCTGGGCGCGCGCACGCGGTCCTGCGACGACCTCTACATCCAGGCGGGCACGCAGGCGGGGCAGGTGCGGCGCCAGACCGTGCCTCAGGGCGCGATCCCCACGCTGGTCGCGCAACGCCTGGCGACCCTGGACCGCGACGAAACCGGCGTGGTCGATTACGGCAACGCCGCCGATCTGGTGATGCTGTGTTCGCGCCAGCCCGCCCTGGTCGCCGACATGGCCGAGGTTCCCACCACCGCCCTGCCCGAAGACGGGGTCGAGGCCGCCGTGCCCAATGCCGACGCCCTGCCGACGCGCGAGGCCGTCCGCGACGAGATCTTCAACCGCAAGGCCAATGCCGCAGCCGAGGCCTATCTGGCCGAGCTGCGCGCCGACGCCATCATCCGCCGCCCGTGACCGGCGCCATGGCTGCGGGCCGCATCATCCTGACCTGCGGCGAACCGGCGGGCGTGGGGCCAGAACTGGCACCCTTGGCGCTGGCCTCCGGCGTGGACTTCGCCTGGATGGGCGATCCGCGCCACCTGCCCCCCGGCACGGCCTTCACCGAAATCGCCGCCCCCGGCGATCCGGTGCCCGCAGGCCATCTGCCGGTCCTGCGCCACGACTTCGCCGCCCCCGCCACGCCCGGCCGCCCCGATCCCGCCAATGCGGCGGGGGTGATCGAGGTCATCGCCCGCGCCGTCGGCCTGGCGATGCAGGGCCGGGCGGCGGCGATCTGCACCCTGCCAATCAACAAGCAGGCGCTGAAGGAAGGCGCGGGCTTCGCCTTTCCCGGCCATACCGAATACCTGGCCCATCTGGCCGGGGACGTGCCGGTGGCGATGATGCTGGCCTCGACCACAGTGACCCCGCCCTGCCGCGTGGTCCCCGCGACCATCCACATCCCCTTGCAGGACGTGCCCGCCGCGCTGACCGATGCCGCGCTTGAGGACGCGATCCGCATCACCCATGCCGCGCTGATCCGCGATTTCCGCATTCCGGCCCCCCGCATCGCCGTGGCGGGCCTGAACCCCCATGCGGGCGAAGGCGGCACGATGGGCCGCCAGGAAAGCGAACGCATCGCCCCCCTGCTGAACCGGCTGCGCGGCGAAGGCATGGACCTGGTCGGCCCCCTGCCCGCCGACACGATGTTCCACGCCCCGGCCCGCGCGCGATACGACGCGGCGGTCTGCGCCTATCACGACCAGGCGCTGATTCCGATCAAGACGCTGGATTTCGACGGCGGTGTGAACGTGACGCTGGGCCTGCCCTTCATCCGCACCTCGCCCGATCACGGCACGGCCTTCGACATCGCGGGCAAGGGGCTTGCCAATCCCGCCTCGACCATCGCCGCCCTGCGCATGGCCCGCGCCATGGCGGCGGCGCGCGCGTGATGCTTCTTCTTTGCCCAAATACCCATTCGACCGCGCCACGATGAGCACCATCGACAACCTGCCCCCCCTGCGAGAGGTCATTGCCCGCCACGACCTGCGCGCCAAGAAGCAGTTGGGCCAGAACTTCCTTCTGGACCTGAACCTGACCGCCAAGATCGCCCGGCAGGCGGGCGACATGACGCAATGCGACGTGCTGGAGATCGGTCCCGGCCCCGGCGGATTGACGCGCGGCCTGCTGGCCGAAGGCGCGCGCCATGTGCTGGCCATCGAAAAGGACGCCCGCGCCCTGCCCGCCTTGCAAGAGATCGCCGACCGCTATCCCGGCCGTCTGACGGTGATCCATGGCGACGCCTTGCAGATCGACCCGCTGGCGCATCTGACCCCGCCGATCCGCATCGCGGCGAACCTGCCCTATAATGTCGGGACGGAACTGCTGATCCGCTGGCTGACGCCCCCCGACTGGCCGCCCTTCTGGCAGTCGCTGACGCTGATGTTCCAGAAGGAAGTGGCCGAGCGGATCGTCGCCGCCCCCGGCGGCAAGGCCTATGGCCGCTTGGCGCTGCTGGCGCAATGGCGGGCCGATGCGCGGATCGTCATGACTCTGCCGCCCGAGGCTTTCGTGCCCGCGCCCAAGGTGCATTCCGCGGTGGTCCAGCTGACCGCCCTGCCCGCGCCGCGCTATCCTGCCGACCCAGGCGTCTTGTCGCAGGTCACGGCGGCGGCCTTCAACCAGCGGCGCAAGATGCTGCGCGCCTCGCTGCGGGGGCTGCATCCGCAGATCGAATCATTGCTGGATCTGGCGGGGATCCCCCCCACCGCACGGGCCGAGGAGATCGACCTGGAACGGTTCTGCGCCCTGGCCCGCGCCGTCCAAGAGGCGCGGCAGGCGCATTGAACAAGGCCGCTGGCTGACAGCCCACGGCCTTGTTCCGTCACTCCTCGCCGACTGCGGGCGTTTCCTGGGCCTTCGCTTCGCCGTCCGGGGCCTTGCGGCGGCGGGGGCGGGGCGTGGCCGTCTCGGCCGCCGGTTTCTCGGCGCGCGGCGCACGCGGGGCGCGGCTGCGGGCGGGCTTGGGGGCTGCGGCCTCGGGCGTTTCGACCGGACCGGCGGTTTCGTCCGACGAGGTGGCGACGGCATCCGGCAGCCCTTCGGACGGGGCGTCCATCACGGGTTCGGGATGCGGCGGGGTGGGAAGCTCCTCTTGAACCTCGGCCACGGGTTCAGGCCGGGGCTGTTCGCGATGCCCCTCACGGGCGCCCCCGTCGCGATTGCCCCCATCACGATGACCCGCGTCGCGAGTGCCGCCATCGCGGTTGGCATGGTCGCGATGGCCGTTGTCGCGCCGGTTATGGTCGCGCCCGTTGCCATTGTCGCGGGCATTGCCGTCGCGCGCGCTGTCGTCGCGGGGCTGAGGACCGCCATTGCCGTTCGGCTGGGCCTCGCGTCCCTCATCTCCGTCCTGCCGGGGCTGGTGGAACTGCTGGCGCTCGGCCATTTCCTTCTGCGCCTCGCCCAGCATCCGGGTGTAATGCTCGGCATGTTGCAGGAACGACTGCTCGGCCACGCGGTCGCCGGACAGTTGCGCGTCGCGGGCCAGGGCCAGGTATTTCTCGATGATCTGCTGGGGCGTCCCGCGCACCTTGCCCTCGGGGCCAGAGCTGTCGAAGACGCGGTTGACGATGTTGCCCAGCGTACGCTGGCGGTTCGACTTGTTGCGCGAACGGGATTTCGATGATCTCATCAGTCTGTCTGTTTGTGGTTCCAGTAGTGATCTGGGTTTCCAGGAATCTGGACGGCTTCGGGGGCGGCAACGGCGGCGCAAGAAGGGCGCTTCGCCGTTCAGCCCGCGCCTTGCGCCCGAAGGGACGCTGAGCGGGCGTCCATCAGGGAATCGGCTTTTTCAGGCTGACCCGTGCGTTGGCATCGCTGCCCCCGGCACAAGGGCGACTAATCATGCCCGCCCCGGCCTGACAAGCAAAATCGTCTTTCGGACCGGGGATTCCCGGCATTCAGGCCGAAAACCGCGCGATAACGACCCGATCCCGCCCGTCCAGATCGCGGATTACCCGCGTTTCCGCGCCCTGCGCCGCAAAAAGCGCCGAGACCGCAGCCGCCTGCGTCGGCCCGATCTCGACCAGGACATGGCCGCCTTGCGACAAATGACCGCAGGCTCCCGCCGCGATGGCGCGATAGGCGGTCAGCCCGTCCGCGCCGTCGGTCAGCGCGCCATGAGGTTCCCAGTCGCGCACATCGGGGGACAGGCCCGCCATTTCGGAAAGCGCGATATAGGGCGGGTTCGACACGATCAGATCGAAGCGGCCCGTGACACCGTCAAACCAATCGGCCCGCCGAAAGCGCGCCGTCACCCCGATCATCCGGGCATTGCCGCGCGCCACGTCAAGCGCGGCCCCGGATATGTCGGTCCCCACCCCCCGCGCGCCAGCCGGTCGCGCAGATCACGGGCTTTTT